>CALEPS010000042.1 GCA_937910305.1 uncultured Bacteroidales bacterium
CAACGACTATCCCATATCTGCTGAAGATATTGGCTGAACTCCTGCAAATCAGGCAAGAGTGGAGTAGTTACTAAAATAGGGTTGTTTCCTTGCATAAAAAACGCGGATTTCTTTTCTTGCTTATCCGCCATTTGAGGTCGTAGGAAAAACCTTTAGTCTCGAATAAGCAATGCAGAAACCCACGCTGTGTATATACGCACATGCACATACCATAAAACATGATATGCACGGGTATAGATACACCCATGGGCATCTACCACTACTTGTTTTCGAAGACCTATTGTTGAAATTTCCTACGTTCCAAATGGTCAAAAACAAGCGTTAGTAAACGCCATTAAATATGTCTGCAATCCCACCCTTGTGTATCTTATGCAGACACCCAAGCGTGAATTTGCGGTGCAAAGTTACAACAAATTTTTTATATATGCAAGAATTGCATAAAAAAATATGAAAAAGCGCGCGCGCGATTTTGTATGTCGGTCTTGTCCTGTTATTTTTCAATTATCTCCCAGTGACCACCAAAATCACCTCCTATTCTTCTAATACGAACTTCTTTTAGTTTGTCAATGTGCTTTTGTATTGCAGAAGGAGATATTCCGAGAACCTTACTTAATTCATCTCGTGTTATATAAGGATTAGTCTTTATTAATTCATATACACGTTCTCTCGTCTGACCACCAGCCTGACTACCTGTCTGACCACCAGTCTGACTACCTGTCTGACCACCAGTCTGACCACTGACCGACAGTTTTACGAATACGGTTCGTTCAATAGTCACTCGTACACCGCCGCAAAAATTCTCGACCTTGGGCATAGGGATTCCGTCAGCCTCAAAACCGTCACGGATCTTCTGGAAACCTCGTCCCCAAGTGTCGATAAAACCGGCTTTGAAGAAGACATTAGCAATCTTATGATTGCGCGGTTTGGATGAGTGGCGGGCAAAAAGAGTCTCTTGAGTATAACCCTCCGGCAATTCTCCTTCGTTCCAAATCTCAATACTGCTGTCATAAACATGCATCTGGATGTCCGGCCCTGTATAATCCTTATGCGCGATGGCATTATAAAGAATCTCTCGTAAAGCCTCTTTGGGCAGTTCCAGTTTTTCGTATCGCTGCATTCCTTCGAAACGAACCGGAGAAATCAGATATTTGGCTTTGAGCACATCCATCACGCGCTCAGCCATTTGCAGGATATTGCCCTCAATTACATCTTGAAACCTCAGATCCGCTTCATCAATACCAAAACGGCCAATCTTGAAGACAGCACTCGGATAATAGCGTTGAGGGTTCTTGCCGAAAAGCAGAACAGCCGCATTGGTCAGTCCTCCGTTGTCGTCAACCAAGCCCAGGCTCGTTAACACTTCTTCCGTTGACGCTTTGCGGAGGTCTTCGGGAACACGCTCGGCTTCTATTCCTTTGCGGATAAAGTAATCAACCGCTTCACGGTCAAGGTCGTTGAGTGTTGCACGGTCGTTAATAACCTCATCCCACGAGCGCCCCATCTTCCGGAGAACAAAGTTTTGCAGAGCTGCACCATTCAGTTCCTGCAATGTGCTGCCGGAACGGAAATAGTACTTTCCCTTGTAGCTGATGGGCACATCGCTCGGTGCCACGTCGATTTCTATATAATCCTTTCCGTCTTTATCAAGAACATTCACTTCCGCTACAATGCCCAAGAAAGAAACGACTTTGTTCGGTATATCTTCAGACAACTTGTGAGCATTCTCCACACCGCACACTTCGCCTCTGTCGTCAATGCCTATATAGAGTTGACCTCCTTGCGCATTGGCAAAGCCGCATAGCCACTTGACATACTCATCACGCCAAGACTCTTTGTATTCAATGTTTTGGTTCTCGTTATTCATTATAGTAGTTTTCTTTTCTTTCTGGTTATCTATTCGCGATATTGTATGTCGGTCATCTCCCGCTCATCGGTCGGTGGATAATTCTTTGGCGGCTGCTAAGGATTTTTGTAATTGGCGCAGAAGAACCTCTTTGGATGGCAGTTCGGTCAGATATTGCGCTACCCGGATGCCCGACTTATCCAATTGAAGCAAGTTTATCTGTTCCTCGCTTCCTTCCGTACACAATAGTAATCCAAGCGGTGACTCTTCACCCGGTTGCATCTCATTCTGCTCCAACCAACGCAGATACAACTCCATTTGACCCTTGTACTGCGCTTTGAAACGACCGAGTTTGAGGTCTATAGCTATCAAACGATGCAACTTGCGGTGATAGAACAGCAGATCCAAATAAAAGTCCTCGCCGTCAATGATCATTCGTTTCTGGCGCTCCACAAACGTAAAGCCGTTGCCTAATTCCATGATAAACTGCTCTAAATGCGCGACCAGACTGTCTTCCAGCGATCTCTCCGAGTACATGCCTTTGAGACCTGTAAACTCCAAGAAATAAGGGCTCTTGAACACCAAATCCGGAGACAGAGTCTCGTTATCACGCAAATCTGCCAGTTCCTGCTTGATCAGTTCCTCCGGTTTTGTAGCAATCGCTGTGCGTTCATACAACATGCCATCAATTTTGGCTTGGAGCGTTCTTACACTCCACATCTCATTAGCTGCCATAGTAAGATAGAACTCTCGTTGGAGTTCATCTTTTATCGGCATAACTATCAGAAAATGAGACCATGACAATTTTGACAACAGTGTTGACACAATTTGAAAATCGGGAAATTGGAGGGCAAATTGCATCATTCGACGGATGGTTCTCTCTTCAAATCCCTTCGTTCCGTACTCTTCTTGTAATTGTGTCGATAGCGTCGACACAATTTGCTTGCCATACTCAGCACGCTCGTTATTTAGCACATCGCGATTGATGCGGTCACCGATATGCCAATACATCGCCGTCAACTCATAATTGGCTGTAGCTGCTACGTGTGAACGCGCGGAATCGATTATCTTCCGCAAGTCACCGAGAAGTTCCGCAGAAACTATTTCGGTCGGATTGATTTTCTCTATATCTGCCATATATCTTTACTTTTTCTATTTGCGATTTTGTGCCCTGCACGCAAAAATCCGATTGCAAAGATACTGCGCTTGCTTTACGGCTCAGTACGATTCCCGATACATCGGTCATATGAACTTTCGCCGTAAGCTACGCTTTCCCCACCGGATGCACTCCGTTAGCGTCCGTTGGGGACCCTGTAGTACTTTGCGGGTGCAAAGGTACTACTTTTTTCGGATATATGCAAGAATTGCATAAAAAAATATGAAAAAACGCGCGTGCGCTTGCGTATGTCAAAAAAAAGCAGTATCTTTGCAGCCGATTTTGAAAATTGAAAATTGAAAATTGAAAGGTGAAAGGGCCGTCAGCCTGACGGCTGTTGAGTGCCTTCGGCGGTTAAACAGCGAAGCACTACACAAAGTTGAAAGGTGAAAGGTGAAAATTGAAAATTAAAAGATATGACAACTGCAGGAAAAGCAATTACATGGAGTTCGGTGATCGCAGTCATTGCGCTCGCGGGATTTATCTTCTTCAAGTTCTGCTTCGTCTATAGCGAAGGCGTGAACGAGGGAGATATCAATTATTTCCAGAAAGAGGGATTCGTATTCAAGACCTACGAAGGCAAGATGATCCAGACAGGCCTGAAAAACACCAAAGTGCAAGGTTCGGTCCAGTCGAACGAGTTCAAGTTCTCCGTGGTGGATGAACGCGTAGCCCAAAAGCTGAACGAAGGCGCCAACACCGGCGTCAAGCTGCACTGGAAACGCTATCTGGGCACGCTGCCCTGGCGCGGCAACAGCCAGTTTATCGTAGATAGCGTGTATGTTGCTCCGCAACGTTAAATGACCAAATGGTAAATGAGCAAATCGTAAATCGTAATGATGACAGAAGAGAAATATAATTTCGTCAAGATGTACGAGCGTTCGTTCCGTGAGAACTGGGACGCGGAAGCCTTGACGGACTACGGTACAGATGTGACGCTGACCTACGGCCAGTTGGCAATCAATATCGAGAAACTGCATATCCTCTTCAAGGAATGCGGTATCAAGAAAAACGATAAGATAGCCGTGATGGGTAAGAACAACAGCAACTGGATAGCCGTCTATCTGGCTACCGTGACCTACGGCGCCATCATCGTGCCGATATTGCAGGATTTCCGCGCCAACGATGCTATCCATATCATCAACCATTCGGAGAGCAAGCTCCTCTTTATCAGCGATATCAACTGGGAAGGCATCGACCTGGACCAGATCCCCAAAGTGCTGGCTTCCATCAGTCTGAACGACTGGCATCCTATCTCCCTGGCGCTGGATCCCAAGAAGATCAACTACGAAGCTATCGCCCGTAAGTTCAAGGAGAAACATCCGGACGGCTATTGGGCGAAAGACGTGCATTTCGACGAACGCCCGAACAGCGAGATAGGCAGCATCAACTACACCTCCGGTACCACCGGTTTCAGCAAAGGCGTCATCATGCCTCTGAACGGTCTCGCGGGCAATGTGCGTTACGGTCTGGAGAGCGGTATCGCTTTCAAGGGATCGCGTTTTGTGACCTTCCTGCCGCTGGCGCATGCTTACGGCTGCGCATTCGATTTCCTCTCGTGTCTTGCCGCCGGCGGCCACTCCTGGCTCATCGGCAGAACGCCCAGCCCGAAGATACTGCTCAAGGCGTTTGAGGAAGTCAAGCCGACCGTCATCCTGTCCGTTCCGCTGATATTGGAGAAGATATACAAGAAGATGATCGTGCCCCAGATCCAGAAACCGCCCGTAAGCTGGGTGCTCAAAGTGCCGTTCCTGGACGAAGTGGTATGTTCCAAGATACGCGAACAGCTGGTTCAGGCTTTCGGCGGCGAGTTCAGCCAGATGATCATCGGCGGCGCGCCCCTCAACCCCGAGGTGGAAGCCTTCCTGCATAGGATCAAGTTCCCTGTATCGGTGGGATACGGCATGACCGAATGTGCGCCGCTCATCTGCTACACCCCGATCAACGAGGGACCGCGGATGTATTCCTGCGGCAAACCCCTTGCAGGAATCATGGAGGTGAAGATCCTCGACCCCAACAGCGAGGGAATAGGCGAGGTGGTAGTCCGCGGCGAGAACACCATGGCGGGATACTACAAGAACCCCCAGGCAACCAAAGAGGCCTTCACCAAGGACGGATGGCTCCGTACCGGCGACCTGGGTACGCTGGACAGCGACGGATTCCTCTATATCAAAGGCAGATGCAAGACCATGCTGCTCGGACCTTCCGGACAGAACATATACCCGGAGGAGATAGAAGCGAAGATCAACAACATGCCTTACGTGCTCGAATCGCTCGTCCTGCAACAGGAAGACAACCGTCTGGTGGCGCTCGTCTGCCCGGACTACAACGAGGTGGACGCCAGCGGACTGACACGCGAACAACTGGACGAAGCCATGGAGGAGGCACGCAAGCAGGTCAATTCCGAACTTGCGGCATACGAGCAGATAGCTATCGTGAAACTCTATCCGCATGAGTTCGAGAAGACCCCGAAGAAATCCATCAAACGGTTCCTTTACACGGTGAACAGTTGAGAATTGAGAATTGAGAATTGAGAATTTTGAATTTTGAATTGAAAGGTGAACCTGTGTATTGACCAAGGAAATAGCCGCACGAAAGTGGCGCTGATGACGGACGAAGGGAAGATGGTGAAGCATCTGATCTACAAGTCGTTCTCCTCCGCAGACGTGGAGCGGCTCTTTGATCTATACGACATAACCGATTCGATCATCTCGTCCGTAGTGAACATAGAGCCCGCCGTGGTCAACACGCTCCATCGCCGCTCACAGCATTTTGTGCTCTTTGATCACCATACGCCGGTACCTATCACCAACCGCTATGACACTCCCGAGACACTCGGACAGGACCGTCTGGCGGCGGCAGTAGGGGCGAAAAGCATCTGTCCCGATGAGAACCTGCTGATCATCGACGCCGGATCCGCCATCACGTATGATTTTGTATCAGCGGAGGGAGAGTATCTGGGCGGCAACATTGCTCCGGGGCTGAAGATGAGGTTTACCATGCTTCACCGCATGACGAAGAAACTGCCTCTCGTGGAGGCGGACGAGAACGAACTGATCCCTCTTTTCGGGACGAACACACGCGACGCTATCGCCGCGGGAGTTATCCGCGGAACGGCATACGAGGTGAAAGGATACATGCGGACATTAGGAGAGAAAGTGCCGCATTTCCGCACTTTCCTGACCGGCGGCCATGCTCCCTATATCCTTAATAACGTGCGCAGCTCGCGCAACGAGAAAAGAGAGATTAGACACGAGCGCTATCTGGTGCTGATAGGATTAAACGAAATATTGAGATTTAATAAGAAGTGAAACGATTAACGATATATATCGCTGCGCTCATGATGAGCATAGGGCTGTCGGCGCAGAATATGACCAGTTCGCCGTACTCACGCTATGCGTACGGAGACATGAACGAGAATGTACCGGTGGCGTTCCGGTCGATGGGTGGAGTAGGTCTGGGAATGCGTAACAACCGGGCGATCAACCCCTCGCAGCCAGCCTCTTATACATCCTGCGACAGCCTCACATTCATGTTCGACGTGGCAGCCAGCGCCTCCTGGAGCAGATACAGAGACGCAAGGGGAATGAAAAACAAAGCGAACGGAAACCTGGAGTACGTCACGATGCAGTTCCCCCTCTTCAAGAAATGGATAGCCATGTCGGTAGGTCTTTTGCCCTACAGTTCCGTCGGGTATGACATCTCGCTGAGCGACTCCATACCGGGTTACCACTTCGTGAAGAACTACACGGGCGAAGGCAACATCAGCCAGGTCTATGGCGGACTCAGTTTCAATATCATGAACTGGCTTGCTCTGGGAGCCAATGTCTATTATATGTGGGGCGATCTGAGCCACATGCGTGCGCTCACCTTCACCGAGACGGCTAACCCCACCATGCAATACGAGATGCTCTCTGTCTCCAACGTGCGTGTCCGTGCCGGCGCGCAGTTCTTCCATACTTGGAACAAACACACGATCAACCTCGGAGCAGTCTTCGAGCCGCGGATGAAACTCAACAGCGACCTGTATATATACGAGTCGCAGACCAACGACACGATCTATGTCGTCCAGAACGGATGGCAACTGCCGATGGTATGGGGCGTAGGAGCCAGTTATAACTGGGACTCAAGACTGACCGTAGCCTTTGATTTCGAACGCCAGTGCATGGGTGAGGCGCTCTATAACGGTCTGCCGGGCAACCATCCGATCAACGGTCTGCAGAACCGCAACCGGTATGCCTTGGGTTTCGAATACAGGCATGACGCTATGGGACGCAAGTACGCCGAGCGAATGCTATGGAGAGCCGGTGTGAGCGTGCAGGACGAGTACCTCGCTTCGATCGGTGCCAAGAAGATAACAGCCGCTATCGGTATTGGTTTCCCCCTCTGGACAATAGGTACAGTCATCAACCTCGGAGTGGAATACAACCACCGCGGTTCCGCCGCCGGACTGGAAGACAACTCTTTCCGTTTTACGATCGGCGCATCTATCGCAGAGAACTGGTTCTTCAAACGTAAACTGTAGTTTGGCACGGTATTTGAACACTGATTACTGAACACTGAATACTAACAACACTTAAAAATATACGATTATGAAACTGAGAACTTTACTTGTAGTAGCCATGGCAGCAGCAGTACCGGCTCTGGCATGCGCCAAGAAACCGCAGAAAGCAGAAGCAGCCGCTCCCGTACAGGAGGCTGTTGTGCCGGAAGAGGATCCCGTGATCACGGAGGAATGTGTGATGAACGTATCGCTTTTCCACGAGTCTGTGAAGAACAAGATGTATGCCGATGCGTACGGACCATGGTGGGAGGTATATACCACTTGTCCGAATGCCAACAAATCCATCTATTCCGACGGAGCCAAGATCGTAGAGGCGCTCTATCAGGCAACCAACGATCCCGCAGAGAAAGAACGTATATTGCTGCAATATGGACATCTGCTCCCCATCATTCTAATTGCCGGTGTCGTTCGCCATTCATGACCATTTTTACATTTCCACCATACCTTCTGATTAGAATTAGGTAAGACTTCGTATGGTTTTAACTTATTTCTGTCAGACCATTCTTCTGCAATTTCCGGACTGATTTTCTGTAAATCATTAAATCCCTTTAATGCCTTAACACTTGCACAATAAGGGCATCCTGCACCTTTTACACGATTCTTAATGATTGCTGTCCATTCATGACCACATCTGCCTTTCCAAATAACCTTCTTATGGGAACCAGTGGTTACACTATCAGGAAGAATACTATTTTTTTTAGACCATTCCTCCTTTAACTCCGGGAACTTACTTGCAAGGTCATTGAAGCCTTTTAACACTTGTTTGCCAGAACAATAGGGGCAACCACTACCATTTGATCTGCTCTTTGGTGAAGCCTGCCAAACATGCCCACAAGAACCTTTCCACCAGATTTCCTTATTTGAGCCATAGCTTATATCCATAATATTTATTCCTTCATTCTTATCTGACCACTCACTCTCTAACTCCGGATGTACCTCTATAAGCATTTGTCCCATATGATTATTCCCCTTTCATATTCGTATCCTGTTGACTCTTTCCATTGTTTGATTTGTGGCAACCGTTGCCACATTTCTCTGTATCTGATTTGTGGCAACCGTTGCCACACTTCTCTGTATCTGATTTGTGGCAACCGTTGCCACACTTCTCATTAAGCATTTCTATGATACTTTCCTTTATTTCTTCTACAGAACTATCGTTTGGGAAAAAGCATTTTATTTCATCTGCTGTAAAATCTATATGTATGTCTTTCCGGATTTCTTGCTTGGCTGTAGCATGCGCCGGATTTATGATTTTCAACACATTGTCTCTCGTAAATTCATCTTCCGTAATCTCTCTCAATCGCTTTGACATTCCATAAGATATATTGCAATTATTTTCTGTCAATATCTCCCTTATAATCTCCTGCCCTTTTATACTGATAAACGAAAGATTTACCGCCTGTTTAATTCCAATCTCTCCTGCATCTACCATACCCATCAGTTCAGAATTAAGTCTTGTAAGCCATATATAATTCTGTATGGTTTTCTGACTCTCTCCATTTTGGACTCCTATATTATGTAATGTCCTGCCATCGCCTCTTTTCTTAGTCCTTTTCATAGCCTCATATTTCATCTTGTAGGCAAAAGCCTTTTCACTCGGTACAATTTCTTCCCTCTGGAGATTGGCATCTACCATAACAACGGTTGCTTCATCATCTGTATAATTCTTGCACGCTTTCGTCTGTGACCGGAAATAATCTCATATCCGCCACCTTTCCTCGGTCTAACAATCCCCGGAGTAAGAACGCCATATGTTTTGATACTTTCTGCCAGATCATACATCTTCTTATCATCACATACTCGGAACGGATGATCCTTGAATTCATACAGCTCGGATAATTCAATATCCATTACCTTATCCTCTTCGGTGTGATCCATTCCAAATACACCATCAAAACCGATTATCTTTACTCGTTTTCTGCTTCTTTCTTCCATAATGCTTCACCTCAATTTTTTTCAGGAGTTCAAGTTCCAACAAAAAAAGTCACATTTCTAAAATTTCTTTTAGAAATGTGACTTCTAATCACTTCCTTGAATCTTAATTCAAGTATTCTTATTAGTATGCGAAAAAAGCATTATTGGTAATTATTAGTTATCGTAATGCGGAATTTTGCATTACTCCTGCCGTATTTATTACAATTTCGTCTCAAAAAACCGGCTTAAATACTGGCTTTTCAGTCCTTTTGACTTTTCATTGTCGGGAACAGCAGAACATCTCTGATTGCCGGGCTGTCAGTCATGATCATAACCAACCGATCAATGCCATATCCGATTCCGCCCGTTGGCGGCATGCCGACTTCCAACGCGTTCAGGAAATCGTCATCTACATGCTCTGCTTCTTCATCACCAGCTGCAGCCCGCGCGTCCTGTGCCTCGAAGCGCTGTCTCTGATTGATTGGATCATTGAGCTCGGAGTAGTCGTTGGCCATCTTCCAGCCATTCCATGCTTATTTAATCGCAATATATTTCTGATTTCTGCTATTCGGTTTATCAGGAATAGTCCTTGCAAGCCGACCTTGTTCTAATAACTTTCTGATATATACCATCAGATTCTTTCTATCCTTCAACTCTAGATATGCAAGAATTTCTTGCGTACTTCTTGCCTTACTGCAGTACCCAATAATCCTATTCTCAATAACATCTCCCTGTTCCTCATATTCATCTTGGGGGGGACTTGAGGGATATCCCCCAAGTCAAGACGATTATATGGTATAGTCACCGTAATCGCGTTATCAGCAAAAATAAATGCTTTTTCACCATATTCGCCTACAATTCGTGGAACACCAAGACCAGATTTCTCACTAATGTGTAATTGCACAAAAATCTCTGTCAGTTTGTCATTGACCGGAATCGAAACCCCTGCG
>CALEPS010000043.1 GCA_937910305.1 uncultured Bacteroidales bacterium
CCGAGGATAAAAGTCTCGACTCCTTTAGCTTCCTTGGAAGGCGAGGCGTTGGCATGTATGGAGATAAAGAGGTCCGCGTTGTTTTTGTTCGCTATGTCCGCGCGTGTCTGAAGGGGGATAAAGACGTCCGTGGAGCGCGTATATACCACTTTAACGTCCGGATATTGCTCATTCAGGAGCTCTCCCATTTTGAGGACGAGGGAGAGGTTGAGGTCCTTCTCTTTAGAGAACCGCCCTACTGCTCCTGGGTCTTTTCCTCCATGTCCGGCATCGAGGACGACGGTGTAGTTCGTCTCAGCCGCGCCTGCGGCGAGGGAGAAAAGAAGCAAGAGGGCGATATATATTTTTCTTCGCATAATACGCCAAATTAAATCAAATTCGCTGCAAAGGTACAAAAAATATGCCAGATATGCAAATATTTATTTTATTTTTTCTCAGAAAAAGCACTCCATCGTCCAGAAGCCTTATGTCCGCAGGGGTTCAGGCGGTCATCAAGCCGCTGTAATCCGCCTCTCATCTTCCCTTGTTATCTCCAACTTATGACGCACTTATAACGCACTTATCACGCACTTATCACGCACTTATCACGCACTAATTTTTCGCTCCTTACACTATAGTATTATATACTACGTATATAATACCGAAGGGAAACCCCACCCGACCCCAAAGTAACCCCACCCGACCCCAAAGTAACCCCACCCGACCTCCCCTCAAGGGAGGAGAAAGAAAGGAAACCCCACCCGACCTCCCCTCAAGGGAGGAGAAAAGGAGGAAACCCCACCCGACCTCCCCTCAAGGGAGGAGAGGAGAAGGGAAAGGAGGAAGGGAGAGGGAGGGGAAAAATGAACAAAAAAAGAACAAAAACATGAACAACAGCAAGAAAAAACACAAAAAACGCGCGCGCACTTGCATATATGAAAAAAAAATAGTAATTTTGCACGTCAATTTGGCTTATTATGCAAAAGAGCGAATTTACAGCGGAAGAAGATCTGATGATCCAACACGAGTTTGAGGCGTTGCTGGACGACTACGCGCATACGCTCCATCGTCAGAAAGTGGAGTTGATCACGCATGCGTTCAATTTTGCGTACAAGGCTCATTACGGTGTCCGCCGGCTAAGCGGCGAGCCGTATATCATGCATCCTCTTGCAGTCGCGCGTATCTGCGTGAAACAGATAGGTCTGGGCAGCACCAGTATCTGCGCAGCACTTCTGCATGACGTAGTAGAGGACACGGATTATACCGTAGAGGACATCGCAGGCCTTTTCGGCGACAAGATAGCGCAGATAGTAGGTGGTCTGACGAAGATCAGCGGCGGTGTTTTCGGCAGTCAGGCGAGCGAGCAGGCGGAGAATTTCCGCAAGCTGCTGCTGACGATCAGCGACGATATCCGCGTTGTGCTGATCAAGATCGCCGACCGGCTTCACAACATGCGCACGCTCGGTTCGCAGCCGAAAGACAAGCAATACAAGATAGCCGGCGAGACAGAGTATATCTATGCTCCTCTTGCCCACCGTCTGGGTCTATTCCCGATCAAGACGGAGCTAGAGGATCTGAGTTTCAAATACGAGCATCCGGAGACATGGCAGGAGATCCATGACAAGCTGGAAGCCATCAAAGGCAGCAAGTTGGAAGACTACGAGGCCTTCTCCGCCCCGATCCGTGAGCGTCTGCAGAGCATGGGTTACACCTTCACGATGAAAGCTCGCATCAAATCGGTCTATTCGATATGGAAAAAGATGATGAGGCAGCAATGCGCCTTTGAAGACGTGTATGACCTGATGGCCGTGCGTATCATCTTCACTCCGAACGAATCGATGAGCGAGAAGGACCAGTGCTGGATGATCTATTCCGCCATCACGGAGATCTACCGTCCCCATCCTGAGCGCATCCGCGACTGGATCTCAACGCCGAAAGCCAACGGTTATGAAGCCCTGCACGTGACGGTGATGGGCAAGAACGGCGAATGGGTAGAGGTTCAGATCCGCACGGACCGTATGCACGAGATAGCCGAGCACGGCTACGCGGCGCATTGGAAATACAAGACCGGCGAGAGCGATGACGGTCTGGACAAATGGATTCAGGAGATCAAGGAGGTACTGGCTCATCCGGACAAAGACGCGATGGAGTTTTTAGGAACCTTCAAGCTGAATCTGTTTGCACAGGAAGTATTTGTCTTCACTCCGAAAGGCGAGATCAAGACCCTGCCGTTAGGCGCAACGGCTCTGGATTTTGCGTTCCTGCTCCACTCCGAGTTAGGCGAACATTGTATCGGCGCCAAGGTCAACCATACGCTGGTACCGCTGTCCTACCGTCTGAAAGGCGGCGACCAGATAGAGATCCTGACCTCGAACAGCCAGCATCCGCAGCGCGAATGGCTGAAGATGGTGACCACGGCGAGAGCGCGCAACGGTCTGAACCAGTATTTCCGCCGCGAGGAGAGGCGTTATATCAAGCACGGCGAGAAGCTGGTGGAAGATGCTATCCTAATGGACAAAGACCTCGCCGCCGACCGCGATCTGGCTTTGGCACGGTTATTGAATTATTATGATTTGACGCAACCGAGCGAGTTGTACGCGCAGGTAGGCCAAGGCTCCATCCGGCTGGATAACATACACGATATCGTCTATCCGAAACGCAGCCTGCTGTCGTACGTGCCGTTCATAGGCAAGCGTAACAACCTCTCCCCGACCCTCCCCTCAAGGGAGGGAGAGAAGGATGCAGTGAAGCCGAAGAAAGGTCCTCACGCCATCGTGCTGACGGACGAGAACCTGGGCAAAGAATACATCCTGAGCCAATGCTGCCATCCTATCCCGGGCGACGAGGTGCTGGGTTATCTGGATGCAGAAGGCATGATGCACATCCACAAGCTGGACTGCCCGGAAGCGGCATTGCTGAAGACGAGTTACGGCAAGCGGTTATATTCCGCGACATGGAACACCCACCGCGTGCAATCGTTCGTAGAGACGATCGAGTTGAAGGGAATAGACAAATTCGGCGTGTTCATCCAAGTGCTACAAGCTATCACGACGGATTTCCACATCAACATGCGCGCCATCAACATATCCAGCGAAGACGGTATCTTCAAAGGAACGATGGAGATTTATGTATATGACAAAAGCGAACTGGAGGAATTGCTGAAAGCGATCCGCAAAGTTGAAAACATAAAAGAAGTTAAACGATATGAAAAAGATTTTTAGCACTCTCTGCATGGCTCTGGTAGCAGTAGCCATGATGGGTCAGGACCCTGTTATCACATTTGTAAAGACCGAACATGATTTCGGCAAGATCAATGAAGCCGACGGCCGCGTTTCCACCGTTTTCGAGTTCAAGAACGAAGGAATGTCCCCTCTTATCCTGAGCAACGTGCGCGCCAGTTGCGGCTGCACCACCCCGACATGGACCAAAGAGCCCATCGAGCCGGGTCAGACAGGCAGTATCACAGTGACCTATAACCCGAACGGACGTCCGGGTCGTTTCCAGAAGACGGTGACCATCACCTCCAATGCGACCGAGCCGACGAAGCGCGTGTATATCAAAGGAGAAGTGATTCCGAAGCAAGCCAAACCGGTAAACAAATACACGGTATTGGTAGGCGAGCTGAGCATGAAGACCAAGACGCTTGATCTGGGCACCATCAAGAAAGGCGAGTCCAAGACCGGCGAATTAGAGTACGCCAACCTCTCCCAGAAAGAGCACAACGTAGCCCTGGTGACCAGCCCTGCAGACAATTTCCTGATCAACCAAGTGACCCTTCCGACCGTAAAAGCCAACGAGGTTGGCAAATTCATCTTCTCGATGGACACCAAACCCGCCAAGTTGTATGGTCCTGTAGAGGTTCATGCCTATGTAGTAGTGGACGACAAGAAGAACATCTCCGATCCATACGAGCTGACAATCAGAGCCAATGTGGTAGAGGATTTCAGCAATCTGAGCGTAGAGGACAAACAGGAAGCTCCTATCATCGAGGTAGAGCAATACATCAATCTCGGTAACATCTCCGCCGGAAAAGTACACAAAGAGCTGTTCCCTGTCA
>CALEPS010000044.1 GCA_937910305.1 uncultured Bacteroidales bacterium
CTTGCGGCAAAGAAGAAATTAGTTGTCATTCTGGCTGCGGTCATGGTCTCCGTAGGAATGATGGCGCAATCGCCTGTCTATCGTGTCGGAGACAAATACATGATGGACGGCGAATTGATGAACAAACGCGAGTTCAAAGGATACCTCAAAAACACTTGCCCGGAGGCGTTCGAATTGTTCTCCAACGGACATAAACTGAGCATAGCCGGATGGAGTTGTTTCGGAGTAGGCCTCGCCATTAACTCCGTAGGCAGTTCTCTGCTCTATTCGTGTCTCAGGGGCGAAATAAAACAGAGTTATATGCTTGATTTAAGCTATACACTCACTTCTTTGGGAGCCGGAACCACCGTAGCCGGTGTTACCTGTCTCGCGGTAGGTTATACACGCATGCACAAAGCCGTTAACCTCTATAACATCGAGAAAGCGCACCGCCCCGACCTCAGATGGATCTACGGTTTGAACGGACGGGGAGAGATATCCGTTGCGTTGCAGTTCTGATTTGCGCCACCGTACTATTTTTTCCATATTTGCAAATTACAGCGTTCAAAAATCACATTTTTTGACAAAAATAACGTGCGTACTTGCATATTCGAAAAAAAAGCAGTAATTTTGCGGCGCAAAATGTGTGGCACGGAGAGACGGAAACGGATGCCGCACATGCATGAGCGGCGCATAAACGCCAGAAAAGAAAGACTATTTTTAAAACAAACAATAATTTTAGACACATGATTTATTCGAAAGAAGTACAAGAAATGTGCGTGGTAGCGAAGGGTCCGAATCACGGACCGGCACCTATTCCCGAGGAGGGCAAATGGGTGAAGGCTACCGAGATCAAAGACATCTCGGGTATGACGCACGGTATCGGCTGGTGCGCACCGCAACAGGGTTGCTGCAAACTCAGTCTGAATGTAAAAGACGGTATCATCGAGGAGGCACTCGTTGAGACCATCGGTTGCTCGGGTATGACCCACTCTGCTGCTATGGCGGCTGAGATCCTGCCGGGCAAGACCATCCTTGAGGCACTCAACACCGACCTCGTCTGCGATGCTAT
Organism: uncultured Bacteroidales bacterium; assembly: GCA_937910305.1. Taxonomy (GTDB): domain Bacteria; phylum Bacteroidota; class Bacteroidia; order Bacteroidales; family Paludibacteraceae; genus Colicola. Next base: position 1,052 of record CALEPS010000044.1, read on the forward strand.
CAACACCGCTATGCGCGAGCTGTTCCTGCAGATCGTCTATGGTCGTACGCAGAGCGCGTTCAGTGAGGGCGGTCTGGCCATCGGTGCCGGACTTGAGGACCTCGGTAAAGGTCTTGTTAGCCAGTGCGGTACGCTCTATTCCACCAAGGCGAAGGGCGTTCGTTACCTCCAGCTCACCGAGGGTTATATCACCAAGGAGTTCCTGGACGAGGACAACGAGGTTTGCGGTTACGAGTACGTACACATGGGTAAGTTCATGGACGCTGTGAAGAAGGGTGTTCCCGCTGACGAGGCGCTCAAGAGCGTAACCGGTACCTACGGCCGCACGACCAAAGAGCAAGGTGCAGTTAAATCGATTGATCCACGCAAAAACTAAGGAGGAGAGAGTATGATTCGTGAAGTAAAATTTGAGTCGCAAGACCGCCGCGAGAAACAGATTCTCGCCGCTCTGAACGCTAACGGTATCGCTTCCATCGAGGAGGCCAACCAGATTTGCGAGCAATACGGCCTCGATCCTTATCTGACCTGCGAGGAGACCCAACGTATTTGTTTTGAGAACGCGAAGTGGGCTTACGTAGTAGGTACCGCAATCGCTTTGAAGAAAGGCTGCAAGAACGCCGCTGACGCTGCCGAGGCAATCGGTATCGGTCTGCAGTCCTTCTGTATCCCGGGTTCGGTGGCTGACGACCGCAAGGTTGGTATCGGTCACGGTAACTTAGCAGCCCGTCTGCTGCGCGAGGAGACCCAGTGCTTCGCTTTCCTGGCAGGCCACGAGTCTTTCGCTGCCGCTGAGGGTGCTATCAAGATTGCCGAGATGGCGAACAAGGTGCGTAAGAACCCGCTCCGTTGCATTCTGAACGGTCTGGGCAAAGACGCTGCTATGATCATCAGCCGTATCAACGGTTTCACCTACGTACAGACCGAGTTCGACTATTTCACGGGCGAACTGAAGATCGTGCGCAAGAAAGCGTACAGCGACGGTCCGCGTGCGAAGGTCAACTGCTACGGCGCAGACGATGTTCGCGAGGGTGTAGCTATCCTCTGGCATGAGAACGTGGATGTATCCATCACCGGTAACTCGACCAACCCGACGCGCTTCCAGCACCCGGTAGCAGGAACGTACAAGAAAGAGCGTATCCTCGCCGGCAAGCCGTATTTCAGCGTTGCTTCCGGTGGCGGTACAGGCCGTACGCTGCACCCGGATAACATGGCTGCAGGTCCTGCTTCGTATGGTATGACCGATACGCTCGGACGTATGCACAGCGACGCACAGTTCGCAGGTTCGAGCTCCGTTCCGGCACACGTAGAGATGATGGGCTTCCTCGGCATCGGAAACAACCCGATGGTAGGTTGCACCGTAGCCTGCGCTGTGAATGTAGCTCTGGCACTGAATAAGTAACCCCACCCCGACCCTCCCCTCAAGGGAGGGAGGAGGGGAAAGGAATATTAACAACCCCACCCCGATGGAGTTCTACGGACGGCCACCGGCAGTCCGATCGAGCAGAGCTCTTCACCCCTCAAGGGAGGGAGAAGGGGGAAAGAAAAAAATAGAAATGAAAAAGTATTTATTCATTGTAGCGCTTGCTATGGCAAGCGTAATGGTGTATGCCCAGCCTCGTGCTATCGGTGGACGTCTGGGCGCATTCAATGGTATTAGTTACCAACATGGCTTTGGCGAAAGTAATATGCTGGAAGTCGAGCTCGGTTGGTCGGTTGACGGTCGCACGGATTTCTGGCGCAACGTAGGCGGAGTGCAAACGCACGGCCGCACATGGGGCACTACCGTACAGGCTGCTGCCACCTATGATTGGATCGATCCGTTCAACGCTCCCGTTCCGTGGAACGAACAAGGCGAGTGGCACTGGTACCTCGGTGTCGGCGGAGCCGGCGGCTACGGTTGGAACGCCAGCACGTATGTAGCCGGAGTAGGCAATGTTGGCAACGCTTGGAACTGGGGTTATATAGGTGCAGCGGGACGCATCGGCATCGAGTACGATTTCTGGTTCCCGCTCCAACTCTCGCTGGACTGGCGTCCTACGCTGGGAGCAGGTCTGTTTGACGACCAGAACGGCGGTGCAGAGGCAGGGCTCTATTGGGAGATGTCCTGTATTTCCCTCGGCGTTCGTTATAAATTCTAATTGTAATATTACTAACAATCAATTTAAAAAGTAAAATGAAAAAAATTTTATTTGTAGCCGTACTTGCATTGGCAAGTGTAATGGCTTACGCTCAACCTCGCGCTGTCGGTGTTAACCTCGGTGCGTGGTCTTCTATCTCTTACCAACACGGCTTTGGTGAGAGCAACATGTTGGATGTAGCCGCAAACGTTATTCTGCCTATTAACAGCGGTGTCGGTGTCGGCGGTCATGTGACCTACGACTGGATTGACCCGTTCAACGCTCCTGTTCCTTGGAACGAGAAGGGTGAATGGCACTGGTACATGGGTGTCGGCGGTTCGGGTGGTTTCGTATTCCCGGGCAACAACGTAGATGGTTGGTGGTACGCTGGTGTAGCAGGTCATATCGGCATCGAGTATGACTTCTGGTTCCCGTTCCAACTCTCGCTGGACTGGCGTCCGAGCCTCGGCGTTGGTACCAATGGAGGTAACCTCGGTTTCAACGTTCCCGGTCTCTGGGGAGGCCTTCAACTCGGTGTTCGCTACAAATTCTAATTGAACATTTTTATTATGCAAAACGCACCTCTTCTCGGAGATGTGCGTTTTTTTATGCGCATTCGTGTAAAAAAACAATAATAATTTGCGTATATAAAAAATTGTTTGTATCTTTGTGCGCAAAACGTAACCTATTAATAATCTATTCGTATGAGAAAAATTCTTTTCCCGCTACTTGCAGTAGTATTTATCTTCAGTTCTTGCGCTGCAGCGCGCCAAGCCAAAGCGAACAAGGACACCAATCAGTACCGTTATGAGATTGAGTGCGCAGGCAATGCCATTCAGGGTACTTACTTAGTCAAAGTGTGGACCTACAGCCGCAGCGCCGGCATTGCCGAGAACCAATGCCGCAAGAACGCCGTTCACGGTGTTATTTTCAAAGGCTACGGAGGAGGTCAAGGCTGCGTCTCGCAACGTCCTCTGGCACCGCAGCCGGGTATTGAGACCCAATACAAAGACTACTTCGACAGTTTCTTCGCTACCGGCGGCGAGTTCCAGAAATATGCTTCTATCATAAGCGGCACAACCGAGACCGTGCGGGTAGGCAACGAATACAAAGTAGGCGTTGTAGTGAGTGTCCGCAAAGACGATCTGCGCAAAGCACTTGAAGCCGCAGGCATCCTCCGCAAACTGAACAGCGGCTTTTGATTTGTGATTTGTAGTTTGTGATTTGTAATTTTTAATTCATAATTAATATGACACGAAACCTTTTGTACATCGTACTTTGTATCTTTGTACTTTCCTTAGCGAGTTGCGGTTCCAAACGCTCGCAAGCCTTCTATGACCAGCCGAGCCGTGTATTGAGCGCGGATTTCAACGGCACATACGTCATCCGTACGCAGGTGCGTTCCAAAGACGCCGTGACTGCATTCTACGACGCACAGCGCAAAGTAGTGAAAGAGATTATTTTTGACGGTATCCAAGCCGGCAACAACGGCGTTTCGGATCTCAAGCCGCTCTGTCTGGACAAGAACGCCCAGGAGAAATACGAAGACTACTGGAATGCCTTCTTCTCGGACGGAGGCCCCTGGAAACAGTTCACCAACTACAGCAAACGCCGCGTGGTCACGACCCGTTATGAGCGCGACGGACGGCAGATGGTAGAGACCGGAACGGTTACTGTGGACCGCGCCGGAATCAAGAAGAAACTGCAAGAAGACGGAATAATCCCGAAAGAAGGAAGATATTAAGTCATTTACCATTTGGGCATTTACCATTTGGACATTTATTTTTTAGAGAATTATGAAAAAGTCACTATTAACTATAGTTCTTGCGTGCATAGCGGTTGTAGCGAGTGCGCAGATCAAGAAACCGGAGCTGATGGTTGTTCCGTCGGATATATGGTGTATTACCAACGGGTATTACACCGAAGTGGAAAATATGGGTTTGGTCACCAAAGTGCCCAACTACAAACAGGCGTTGCAAGAGAACATGGGTCTCAAGCTGGCGATCGCCAAGCTGAACGACCTGATGGCGGAGCGTGAGTTCCCGTTGCAGAGTCTGGAGCAGATGATCAAGAACCTGGAGCAACGCCGCATGGAGGACAACATGACGATGAGCAAAGCCGGTAACGAGTTGGCAGAAAGTCCTCTGGACGAAGTAGCCCGCATGGCTAAATGCGACATCATCCTGGAACTCAGTTGGGAGGTAAAAGACTTCGGTCCTAAACACTCCTTATCGTACATTCTGGAGGCACGTGACGCCTATACCGCCAAATCCATCGGCGCAGCGTCCGGCACCGGCGCTCCATCCATGACCGCCGATGTGGACGTACTGCTGGAGGAAGCTATCGTCGCCAATATGGATAACTTCAACCTGCGTCTGCAGGACCATTTCACCGAGATGCAGACCATCGGACGTGAGATAAATCTGGATATCAAAGTGTTTGCCAACAATGCCGCAGGTATGGACCTGGAGACCGAGTTCGGCGGCGAAGAGCTGGTAGATGTAATCAACAACTGGCTCCAACTCAACACTATCCAAGGCCGTTTCTCCATGCCGTACGCTTCGGAGAACGTAGCGAACTTCACCCAAGTCCGCATCCCAGTCTATGACGAGCGCGGAAGGGCTATCGATGCCAACGGATTTGCCAAACAACTGGCAAAACATCTCCGTCAGGCACCGTACAACATCCCTTGCAAAGTGATGGTAAAAGGTCTCGGAAGAGCCGTGATCGTCCTTGGAGAAAAATAAAGACATTTAGCATTTTGACAGTTATGAAACGCATTTATTCTATATTATTAGCCGTGCTCATGAGCGCAGCTATGCTGGCACAAACGGAGTATCTGCCGATCTCCGTATATGCAGCCGACGATTCCGAGTCCTTCCCCAAGGGTTCGAAAGCCATGATCGAGAACAAGCTGACCCAACTGCTGACCAAGAACGGTATAGCCGGACTGGATTATATGGGTCAGTTCGTGCTTACCGTTTCCAGTACCCCTCTGGACAAAGATATTATTCCCGGTCCTCCGATGAAAATCGCAGAGAAAATGGAGATGAACCTCTATATCGTGGACAGTTACGCCAAAACGATCTTCTCTTCCGCCTCTTTCACTGTACGCGGATTAGGAGAGACCGAGAACAAATGCTATCTCAACGCTATCAGCCATATGCCGCTGCAGACGCCGCAGATAGCCCAATTCATTGACGAAGGGAAGCAGAAAATCATCCGCTACTACGACCACGAAGGCGAAGTACTAATCAAGAAAGCCATGTATCTGGCAAAGAAAAAGGAATTCGAAGAGGCGCTATGGATCGTTTCGCTCATTCCCCAACAGAGCAAGCATTATGATGCCGCTCTGGCTACGGGACAAGAGATATACCAGATGTACCTGAACAACGAATGCAACCTCTATCTGGCAGCAGCCCGTCAGGCATGGGCTGCGGAGCAGAACTCCAAAGGTGCAGCTGCGGCAGGAGAGTATCTCCAGAATATCCTGCCGGATGCAGGCTGCTACGACGAAGCGATGGAGCTCTACCGCGAGATCAAAGGAAAGGTGCTGGACGACTGGAAATTCGAGATGAAGAAATACCAGGACGGTATTGATCTTGAGAAACAGCGCATTGAAGCCGCACGCCAGATCGGTGTTGCATATGGCACGCACCAACCTGCGCAAACGACCTCCATCGAGTTCCTGCGCTCTATCTTATAAGTCGAAAGTAGAAAGCCGAAAGTCGAAAGAAGAAAGTCGAAAGTAGAAAGTCGAAAGACAAAAGCCGAAAGACAAAAGCCGAAAATGAGACAGACCATTTTAACATTATTCTGTGCATGCATGGTTCTCTCCGTGTGTGCGCAGGGCGAAATGGCATACCGCCGTAACTCGCTGGCTACCATGCTCGTCTATCACCCGGAGGACGAGTTCGGGTTCGAGATATACAAAGCTTTCGACTCGCTGCCTATTCCCGACAAGTACGACGACCACACTATCTCCGGTGCGCGGGTCATTGACAACAGTACGGTAAGCGGTTTGCAGCGCAAGGAGTCCGGCTATTACAAAGCCACTTACGGCCATCAGCTGACAGCAGCCGAGTTGCGCAAGAATGCGCAATATACAGAGGACCTTCTCAACCAGACGGAGATGGCAAAAAAGATGGTAGCCAAGTGGTTCGGTTTTAACGGTCATACCATTTCCGATGCGACCTTCAATACTGCACTGATCAGTTCGCGGGGTCAGTATAACGCCTCCGATGTAGATGTGGCGTTAGCGGTGCAGACGACACGCGGACTCGCTTCGCTGTCCGACGCCGGCGAAGAACTGCTCAACAACACCTTCGTTCTGGTCAACGATATCACGTATGTGACAGCAGAACAGGAAGCGGAGGCAGCCAAAGTGGCTATGGGTGTTATCGGAGGTATCTTCGATGCTCTGACGGGCGGCAAGTCCGGCCAGCAGATGGCGCAAACGGCAGGGAAGATAGCCGACAGTTTTACGGGATTCAAAGTCAAGACCCATTCCTATCTCTACCAGTTGGAATGGAATGACTCCATTGCGGCTATCTTCTACCGGTATCACTATACCGGTGTGCCGGATTCCGCCAAAGTGCAGGCCTTTCTGGACGACAAGACCACTTACCGACTCAAATACGTAGCACATGAGTATGAGTTCGACAAGAAATCCGTGCTCAAAGGCAAGTACTCCCGTACGGAACTGGTGCGTACCATCTGCGCACGGTCTATGGACAAGAATATCGTGGCTCTCGCCAAACAATACGAGGATTTCAAGGTCAAGACACCGGTTTACCAAGTACTCACCAACAGCCGCGGCAAGATAGAAGGCTACGCCGCCAAGATCGGCATGAAAGAGGGAATCTCCGAGACCTCCAAGTTCCAAGTCGTGCAGCGGATCCAAGACGCCGAGACCGGCAAAACACGGTACAAATATATCGCTACCGTCAAGCCGAAGAAAGGTCAGATATGGGATAACAGGTATAATGCCGTATTGGAGGAAGCGGACGGCGCCACCCTGCCCTATACCACTTTCGTCAAAACAGCCGGAGGAGAGATTCTACCGGGTATGCTTCTCATAGAAGGCAAATACCGGAAGATCGAAAACTGACAAATGAACAAACGAGAAAATAAATAAGTGAGAAAACAAAAAGGGCTCGTCTCCCGACGAACCCTTTCCCATATAACAAACAATCTCTATTAACATTCCGGGTAGATCCCGGCAGAATCTTCTATCATTCTACTTGTAATATCACAAATACCGTGCCAAAAATAAAAAAATGCTTTACTACTGGATCATATCGCTACCTATGATGTTATGCTTCTTCTGGGCGGTCTTTTTCATTGTGCGTTTCCTCCGTGGCAGCGATGAACCGCGTATAACGGTCACGATTCTCATTTTCTATATCGCCTCAACTGTACTCTACACCAACCACTGGCTTTATTTCTCCGACCACCAATCCATCATCGGTACCTACACCTACTTCATCGCCAACCTCTCCGTATATCCTATATATTATATGTACCTGCGCGCACTCACGCGCACGAAGATAAATTACGAAGTTCTACTTCTTCTCCTTCCTGCGCTGGCGATGGCAGTTCTTTTCCCGATCGCCAAGCACCACGGAGGCGAATTAATGGAGGGGGTAAGTCGCTTCGCGCGCATTTGTTTCGCCATCCAAGTCATATGGGTCTGGTGGCGCGGTTATCGGGTTTTACGTGAGACCCGCGCACGGTTGGATGACATCTATTCGGATGACCGTAGTTACCTTCTCCATCCCACCTATCTGATCCAGCACCTCTTGGGGATCACCGCGGCGTTTTCCATGTGTCTCAACCTCTTGGGACGGGATTTCTTCGCCGAGAGTATGATGGTTAGCATACCGGCGATTATTATGTCGGCACTGCTGTTCGGAATCGGCTATGTAGCGGCGCATACCACCCTTCCACAGGAAACCATCCATACGGAGGCACCGCAGGCTAAGGAAACTACGATAGAAGAAACCGATGCGCTGATGCAGGCGATAACTACCGTTCTTCGCGAACAGAAACTGTTCGCCTTGCCGGACCTGACCATTCAGGACTTGGCTTCCGCCGTACATAGCAACCGCACTTATGTCAGCCAATGTATCAACCGCCGCACGGGACTCACTTTCTCCCAATACGTAGCGCGTTACCGCGTGGAGCACGCACAACAGATACTCCGCGATTCCTGCTATGGCACCGATAAAGAGGCTATCATGGATGCCATGACGTCAAGCGGTTTCTCTTCCGACCAAACTTTCTACCGCGTCTTCAAGGAGATTACCGGCGAGACACCTCTCCAATACCGCCATAAAAACCTACAATAAGCACTTTTTTTGCCCGTTCGCTGCATAATTCAAAAAAAGCAGTAACTTTGCAGCGGATTTAGAAATTATCTCGCAAACATGGTACGTCGCATCCATAGAATCGTCCTCCTTCTCGCGCTTCTTGTCGGGGGTGCCGCTTTTTGTTTTTCAGTTTGTCCCAAAAATGCCCAAAAACAATCCAAAATTTATTTTTATAGAGATATTAGTATCTCCAAACACTAAAATTTGGTAAAAAATAGTGTTTGTAAACACTTTTTGGAATACAAAAACCATGATTCGTTCCTATTTTAGCATCTCTAAACACTAAAATTTGGTAAAAATTAGTGTTTGCAAACACTTTTTTGCGCAAAACACTTGCATATATCATAAAAAAGTTGTACCTTTGCGGTGCAAAACGATTTTTACTATGGAACAGCAAGACGTACAACCCATCATTAAAACGTATCACAATTTTCTTTCTACCGTTACTTTGGACTACATAAGACCGCTTATGGACACCATTAATTGGGAAGACAGGCTGATTGAAATCAAAGGAGCGAAAGGTGTAGGAAAGACCACTATCCTGTTACAACACATTCGGCAAACTTTTCCCAATGTGGACGATACATTGTATGCGTCGCTGGACAATTTGTGGTTCAAGACCTATTCGTTGAAAGACCTGACGGATTGGTTCTACGCGCAAGGTGGTAGATATTTGTTTTTGGACGAAGTTCATCACTACCCGCACTGGCAAACAGCTATCAAGAATCTGATTGATGAATATGCAGACCTGCATATCGCTTATACGGGTTCGTCTATGCTGCAATTAGAAGCAGGTGAAGGCGACCTGTCGCGCAGATTGATGGACTATCATTTACCGGGACTTTCATTCCGCGAATACTTACACTTCGAAGGAGTTGCTGACTTTCCAATATACAGTTTAGAGAATATCATCCAACGCCACGTGGCTATTTCATTCGAGGTCAAAGAGAAATTGGGTAGCATTCAACCGCATTTCAATGCTTATTTGCAACATGGATATTATCCGTTTTATAAAGCCGTGCAAGCAGGCTATGAGATCCGTCTGCAACATGTAGTGAACCAAGTGTTGGAACGGGACTATCCGCTCATAGATGATGTGACAGTTGCTACTATCGAGAAAACTAAAAAGATGCTGATGGTCTTGGCGCAGAGTGTTCCGCAGATGCCTACCATGAACTCGCTTTACGGCCAACTGGAGACAGACCGGAATCAGGGATTAAAAATGCTCTATGCTTTGGGGCGTGCTGACTTGTTGATGCTACTTACCGACAAAACAAAGAACATGAAGACACTCAGCCGCCCGGATAAGATCTTTCTGCACAACACCAACCTCATGTACGCGCTGGGCGCAAATATAGAAATTGGAACAGTGCGCGAGACGTTCTTCTTGAATCAAGTGTCTGAAGTTGTTCCTGTTTGTTACCCGGCAAAAGGCGATTTTCTGGTGGGTAACAAATACTTGTTTGAAGTCGGAGGTGCTAATAAAACCTTCGAACAAATCAAAGATGTGCCGGACTCCTTCTTGGCTATAGACAACACAGAAACCGGTTACAAGAATCGCATTCCTCTTTGGCTATTCGGATTTTTATACTAACCCCCCTATTTCGGTCGTCACGTTTGTGGCGACCGTTTTTGTTTCTTTTTGACTTTTTTTGACCAATCGGGACTAATTGGACGAAAAAATGCATTTTTGTACGACTTGAGAGTCGAATTGTACGATTTGAGAATGCTTTTTCATAAAAAAGCAGTACCTTTGCACCGGATTTGAAAGCATCCCTGTCACCCGCGTGCCAGGGATTTTTTATAGTGTTTTGGCATCAAAATGAAAAAATGCAAATAATCTTTCAAAAATCCTTGCATATGTCAAAAAAAAGCAGTAATTTCGCGGCGGATTTCAGTGATTAATCACCAAAATATGCTGTAAAGTTATGGAGTTTAATCGAGATTTGTACCTTCAGAAACTCATTAGCGCAAGCAAAAATGACATGATTAAAATCGTTACCGGTATTCGTCGGTGCGGTAAATCCTATCTGCTGTTTGAGATTTTCCGTAACTATCTGTTATCCCAAGGAGTGGTAGAAGATCATATTATCGGCTTGGCATTAGATGACAACCGCAACAAAGATTTGCGCAATCCGGATAAACTACTGGAGTACATTGATAGCCAACTTATTCAAGATGGGCAGACTAGTTATGTTATCTTGGATGAAGTACAGATGGTAGATGATTTTGTGAGTGTACTACTTAGTATGACCCATATGCGGAATGTACAGACATACGTTTCCGGCAGTAATAGTAGGTTCCTTAGCAAGGATGTGGTAACAGAGTTCCGTGGTCGAGGCTGGGAAATACGGGTTCGTCCGCTGAGTTTTGCTGAATATTTAGAGGGCGTAGGTGGTGATAAACGCGACGCATTGGAAGATTACTATACTTACGGCGGTCTGCCGGCAGTAGCGAAGATGGAAACACCGGAAGAAAAAGAAGCGTACCTGAAGGATTTATATCGCACCATCTATCTCAAAGATATTATTGAGCGCAACCGTTTGCAGAACGAGGAGGGTTTGGAGGAGATTTTCCGCGTGTTGGCATCATCAATGGGCACAGCGGTAAATCCTACAAAGATAGCGAATACCTTCAAGTCGGTAGCAAACATAAAAATATCAAGTCATACCATTACCAAATATATAGAATACTTGAAGGATGCATTTTTGGTAAGCGAGGCTCTGCGTTATGATGTGAAAGGTCGTAAGTATATCGGGTCTGATAGTAAGTTCTATTTTGAAGACCCGGGCATCCGGAATGCAATCATCGGTTTTCGCCAAGTGGAATACAGCCACATGATGGAGAACGTACTATATAACGAACTTTGCGCGCGCGGTTATAGCGTGGATGTAGGATTGGTAGAGGTTTGGGAAAAGAATGAAGAAGGGAATATCGTTCATAAACGAATTGAAGTGGACTACGTTATTAACCGTGGTTCACAGCGCATATATGTGCAATCGGCATACTCGATGCCGGATGAGGAGAAACGCGATCAAGAGCAGCGACCGCTGATAAAAATAAACGATAGTTTCAGGAAAATCATCATCTCCGGCGAACATAAAGGCAAATTTTACAATGATGAAGGAGTCTTACGGATAGGAGTATTTGATTTTCTATTAGACAGAGACTGCCTGAACGAATAAACAGACGTTCTCTCCCTCTCCCCATCCCCGCGACCCATTGAATCACGGGGATTTTTTGTGTCTGCACGTCAATTTTTCCACATGCAGTGATGTAATCCGTCACTTTTGTATGATTTGAGAGTCGAATTGTACGATTTGCGAATGCTTTTTCATAAAAAAGCAGTACTTTTGTGCGTTCATATGATTAGTAACACACAAATTATTGTTTTATGAGAAAGATTTTATTTTTCGCCTTCGCGCTTGTAGCAAGTGTACTGGCATTCACATCGTGTAACGGTAACAACCCCAACGACCCGCTCGTAGGAACTTGGACACATGTCGAATACTACGGAGACGGACGCTCGGAACAGAAAGTTACTTTCGACGGACGTGACAATTTCACCTATAGTGACTTTAAGTACATGGGCGACCAGGTACACTACGGTCAGATCATCAAAGGCTCCTACAAGATCGACGGAGACATTGTTACTATACACTATGCCGAATGCAGTTGGACCAATGATGGTCAGGAGTACACCAAGCAGGACGATTTCTCGCTGTCTGATGAACAAATCAAGTACTCCATCGAAGGCAACACCTTGACCGTTATCCGCCTGTACGGCACCGGCAGTGAATACACCGAAACATATACCAAACAATAAATTATTATGCGTAAATTCTTTATCTTCGCCATCGCACTGGTAGCAAGTGTATTGGCATTCACCTCGTGTGATAAAAACAACATTGACAGTCCCATCGTTGGTACATGGGTACATATCGAAGAGGACAGGGAGTATTTCATCACTTTCGACGGTAAGGGTAACTACACCTACATCATCAACTACTATTTCTACGATCAGGAGACCGGTGTAAAAATCCCGACACCCCACGAGCACGTAGTTATCAAAGGTTCGTTCAAGATCGATGGCGACATCATCACCGTACATAACGAATCACAAACGATTTCTATGGACGGCGGTCCGGCTGAAAGCATCGAATTGGAACCGTACGACGAGCAGATGAAATACAGCGTTAAGGGCAATACCCTTCACCTCATTCGTTTCTATGGTACGGAGTATGACTTTGAGGAAGAATTTTACAAACAATAAATCAGTATGAAAAAATTCCTTATCTTCGCCATCGCACTGGTAGTCAGTGTATTGACATTCGTATCCTGCAACAAGGATGACAAAAACGATCCGGAGACTACTACTTCTTCTTCGGCTATCAAGAACATGAAGTTCATTTGCGACCTCGACCGTGGTCTGACCCCCGTTCGCGAGTACTTATACTTCGGAATGCAAGATGACTTCGAGTGGGGCATGGAGATCTATGAAGATTCGGCACGCACCCAAATGACCAGTGCAAACGGTGATTATGGCACCTATGTGCTCAAAGAAGATAGTGCCTGCATCTACATGACGTTCACCGGCAGTTTTGATATAACAAATGGTCAACGCACCAATCACCCGGGTCAAGCCGCTCATATGGACGGACGCTGGACCTACAAATTCAACGGTGACACCATCTATGTTACTGCCCAAAACGGCTATACGCAAAAATATTGGAAGAAATAAAGTCTTGGAAAAAGGACTCCATGAAAAAAAACTATCTCCTTTTTATCGCTGCACTCCTTCGGGGGTGCAGTTTTTTTTATAAAAATGCAGATTTGTACGATTTGAGAGTAGATTTGTACGATTTGCGAATGCTTTTTCATAAAAAAGCAGTAATTTTGCGCGTTCATTTGATTAGTAACACACAAATTATTGTTTTATGAAAAAGATTTTTATTATTTTGATGGCTGCTATGGTAGCCACAGGCAGCGTCTATGCTGCGGACAACAGTAAGAAAACTGCGAAGTCGAGCAAAGCGTACAACATGAGTATCGGTATGGTTGCCGGCTCGGGTATCGGCGTACAGTTCAAAGACATGATCACCGACCATTTCACGATCATTGAGGAGTTCGGTTATCTGGGTAGCTGGGCAGCAGCCGGAAATGGGGGCAGTATGCCTACCATAGGTGCAGTGGACGACCTCGTCTTGGCTTATCAGGCTCAGTGCGCCGAAGGGCAGGGTATCCGTCTGGATTATTTTGTAGGCGGTCAGATCAAAGGTGGTTACCTCGGAGGAGGTGCCGGTGTAATCGGTTTTGGTGCCGCCGCAGGTATTGAAGCCAAGATGAAGAACGCACCTATCGCTTTCTCGTTTGACTTCCGCCCCGGTTACGGATGTCTTCTGGGTAATGACGGTATGGGAAACATAGGTGCCTTCCATACCTTCGACTGGACACTCAACCTCGGCGTACGGTACACCTTCTAAAATGAACCTTACTCATTCCTGAAAAACACACTGTAAAAGTTTGCGCACTATAGAAGCGTCCGCGTACTCCGCGGATGCTTTTTTTATTAAAACACCCAATAAATTTGCGTATATCAAAAAAAAGCAGTACCTTTGCAGCCGCATTTGCGGCTATGCCGCATTAATTGAAGCTGTCAAAGAGTTAAAATGGTCGCAACGCGACGTTAAATAGTTAAATAGATGAAGAAGAATTTCGTAGAAGAATTGCGTTGGAGAGGCATGCTCCAGGACATCATGCCGGGAACGGAAGAACAGTTAATGAAAGAGATGACGACCGCCTATGTAGGCATCGACCCGACGGCGGACAGTCTGCATATCGGCCATTTATGCGGTATCATGATGCTGCGCCATCTGCAGGCATGCGGACACAAGCCTATTGCGTTGTTAGGCGGTGCAACCGGTATGATCGGCGACCCGAGCGGCAAGTCCGCCGAGCGCAACCTGCTGACGGAAGAGACGCTGCGCCATAACGTAACGTGCATCCGTGAGCAGTTGGAGCACTTCCTGGATTTCAACAGCAACGAACCCAATGCAGCCGAGCTGGTGAACAACTACGACTGGATGAAGGACTACACTTTCCTTGATTTCGCGCGCAATATCGGCAAACTGATCACCGTCAATTACATGATGGCCAAGGACAGCGTGAAGAAGCGCTTCAACGGCGAGTTCGCGCAGGGAATGTCGTTTACCGAGTTCACCTACCAGTTGCTTCAGGGCTACGATTTCGTCTATCTGAACGAGCACAAGAACTGCCTGATGCAGATGGGCGGTTCGGACCAATGGGGCAACATCACCACGGGTATCGAGCTGATGCGCAAGATGAACGGCAAGACGGCATTCGCCCTCACGTGCCCGCTCATCACGAAAGCCGACGGCGGCAAGTTCGGCAAGACCGAGAGCGGCAATATCTGGCTTAGCAAGAAATACACCAGCCCGTATAAGTTCTACCAGTTCTGGCTGAACGTGAGCGACGACGATGCGAAGCGTTATATCAAGATCTTCACGAGCCTGAGCCGCGAAGAGATCGAAGGTCTGATAGCCGAACACGAGCAGGCGCCGCATCTAAGATCGCTGCAGAAGCGTCTTGCCAAAGAGGTGACCTGCATGGTTCATAGCGAGGCGGACTATAATGCCGCCGTAGAGGCATCCAATATATTATTCGGAAACGCGAGTACGGACGCGCTGCGCGCGTTGGACGAAGAGACGTTCCTGCAGGTGTTCGAGGGTGTGGAGCGCTATGAGATCAGTCTGGACGAACTCAAAGCCGGTATCGGTCCGTTGGATCTGTTAGCCGAGAAGACCTCTATCTTCCCGAGCAAAGGCGAGGCACGCAAGATGATCCAGGCGAACGGATTCAGTATGAACAAAGAGAAACTGACCGACCCGCAGACACCGATCACTGATGCAGCCCTGCTCAACGGAAAGTACATCCTCTTCCAGAAGGGCAAAAAGAACTACTACTTGGTTGTCGCCAAATAGCCGTCAGCATTCAGCTGTCAGAAGCATCCACCGACCGATGAGCGGGAGAAGACCGGGAGATGACCAAGACAAGAAAAATCGCTAAAAATGACGTGCGCTCTTGTGTATGTCGTTTTTTTTGTGTAATTTTGCAGCCGAAAATCTACGTTGGAGGGAATATGTCTCTTCTTTAGGGTGGATTTTTGACATATAAAAGGCGTTTATTGACGTTGTTTGCGACTACTCAGAATCTTCGCAACATTCTAATAGTTAAAAGTCCAGACAGCAACAATGAATGTCCCGTGGGTATGTTATACATGCCACGCCCTGCTATTGGCGGGGTGGGTTTAGCATATCGGGCGTGGACTTCGGTTGTTTTTCTACTTTTAACGGGGATTGCGAAGCCCTTGAGTAGCGTGAAGAGCAGACGGACTTCACGCTTTTTTGTGCGTATATGCATACGCGCGAACATTAAATGAAATAATAAAATGGAGGATGCCGAAAAGCCAAAAGTGAGTAGGCAAATGACAAATTAAAATTATAAACATCATGAAAAAACTATTTGTATGTCTGATGGCAATTTGCCTCGGCCTATCAATGAATGCAAGTGCTCAAACTGCTTATTCAAAGCAGAAAGCTAAACAAGCAAAAAAAGAGTACAAACAAAAAGTAAAAAAACTAAACAAAGAAGGCTGGCAAGTATTCGGCTCCTCGCATACATTGGAAATGTCTTTGCTGAATCATTATGAGGCTTTGGAAAAAGATGATGTATTTGAAGTGGTTGGTTATGCCACCTCTGCGAGTAAGAACGTGGGCAAGGACAAACTGATGATGTCTGCTTGCACAGCATACGCTCAGCAGATAGGCAGTAATATCAAGGGACGTATCGTAGAAGATATGGGTTCGACATTAACCACAGAAGAATTGGCGGAGTTCGACCATTTCTATTCTGCCTATGAAAACAAGGTAAAAGCAGAAATCCGTGGAGAGTTGCATCCTTCATACTCTATCTTCCGCGAAGTAGAAGTGCACGGAAAGAAGGCGTTTGAGTTCGAGGCATACTACATTGTGGATGCTGCGGGTGCCTCTCGTGCGCGTATTCGTGCATTCCAACAAGCAGCCCAAGAATCTGCTGTAGCACAAAAATATGCAGATCAAGTTTCCAAATTCATAGAGGAAGCTTTTGTTGAAGAATAAATCATGAAACATCGGCAACGTAATATCATCTTGTTGCTGCTCCTTCTAGCATCCTTACGGATTGCCGCACAAGTACCGGATTGGTACGAAGCGGCAAACCGTAAGACGCATTATCCGTCCGAGTCTTGGTACACCGGTTTCGTTATGGGCGAACAACGTGATGGAGAAGCATTAGAAGACACATACGCACGCCTTAAGACAGAGGCGCGCGCTGAATTGGTCTCCACAATCCGCACCTCTGTCGAGCATAATAGTATCGATCGCACACAAAGTGATTTAGAACATAGTTCATCAACCTTTGACGAACGAATCATGGAGACATATGTTTCTGATACGCGTGTTCGCTCTAACATTACAGACATTCCCGGTCTAAAGGTAGAGGCATGGCGTAAGGGAGACGGAACTATTGCAGCATTTGCGTATGTAAGGAAGATTACATTAAGCTCACAGTTGATAAAACGAATCGCTTTAGGAATAGCAAAGATTGAGAATTCTATAGATCAAGCAGAAACGCTGCTGGCTGAAGGTCGTACGTTAGATGCTCGCCAAGTAGTTAAAACAGGACTCCAACAATTGCGCGAGGTAGAAGATGCACAAAGTTTATTAAATATTGTAGATGAAACCGCAGATGAAGACATATTGCAGTACTCCCAGACGAGAAATATGCAGCAAAGACTTGGAGCCTTGGACACACAATTGAAAAATGCAATCAAGGTGTATATTGATTGCAGGGCAAGTTTGTTCGATACCGATTATACAAATCTTACTGGATCTGTTCGGGGAGAGTTGTCATCGTTAGGTGTAACCTTTGTTACATCACCAGAAAAAGCAGATTGGGCAGTTTATGTAAACGCATCTGCACGCGAAGATGTATGTAGTCGTTTTGGCAGCACAGCGGTTTATTCCGCATATGTAGATGTGAGTGTCGCAATAGATAAAAATAACGGGCAACGCATTTATGAAGAACAGCTGAAAAGTGAAAGGGGCACACACACTGCAAACTTTGCCGAAGCCGCACGCATTGCGTACAAAAAAATAACTCCTCTAATTGAAGAAACTATTAAACAATATATGCAATGATAAAAAAAACTTTATTACTCCTTTGTTTGGTATTATCCACATTGATTTCTTATGCTGAGGCCACCAAGAAAGTCGCTATTCTTGAAGTAGTGGATAAAGAAGGGATGCTATCCTATAGTCAAAAAGTGCTTCTAAGAAGTACGATGGCGCGTGCTATTGCCAATCGGGAAGGTTATGAAGCGTATGACCGTACAGATGTCGATGCAATAATGAGTGAGCA
>CALEPS010000045.1 GCA_937910305.1 uncultured Bacteroidales bacterium
AAGATTTGAAGATTTGACATTTGAAATTTGAGAATTGGAACGAATCAGAGACATAGCGAAATTGGTGCGATGGGGGAACTTGTTGTTCCTCGCGGCTCTCATATGGCTGATGGAGAAATGGGTAGTAGTGCCCGTTCTGGACCAAGCCGCCTTCGGCGAACAGATGCCATGGTACATGCTGGTTCTTATCATGCTGGCAACCGTGCTGATCGCCGCCGGCGGATATGTGATCAATGATTATTTCGATGTCAAGATAGACCGTATCAACCGGCCGGACGAGGTGGTTGTGACGCGTAGCGTGAGCAAACCTGCCGCAATGCGGCTAAGTCTGGTGCTCAGCGGTATCGGCATCGGCTGCGGTTTGGCGGTAGCGGGATTGCTGCGGAGCTGGACATTGGGTATCCTGTTTGTCATCATACCGGGCCTGCTGTGGTTCTATTCCAGCAGCTACAAACGGCTTCTCATGGTCGGCAATATCATTATTGCGCTGCTGGCGGGTTTGACTCCGATGATTGTAGCCATGGCGAATGTAGCGATTTTGCAACTTCGCTATGGCACTATCCTTGGGTACACCACCCTGCCGCATGATATCTATGCGTGGATGGGCGGTTTTGCGCTCTTTGCGTTCCTGCTGACCTGGATCCGCGAGATCATCAAAGACATGCAGGACCAGATGGGCGACCGCGAGCTGGAATGTCATTCGATGCCGGTTGTATGGGGAGAGAAATGGACGAAGATATTTGTGACAGCATTGATAGTCTGCACGTTAGCTATTGTCGGACATCTGTGGTGGCACGTACTTCCCTTCCCCACCGGCTGGTCGAGCCTCAGCACACGGTATATCGTATTGGGGATTGTGACGCCGATGGTGTGCGCCCTCTGGCTACTATGGGCGGCGAAGATCCCGAGCGACTACAAGACCTGCCAGCAGGTCGTCAAATTCACCATGTTCATCGGGATGCTGTACAGCATTGTTATCGTAAGGGGGATGTAGAAAGCATACAGAATGCTTTAACAAAGGCTATAAAAGTCCGCGGGAGTGGAGATACCGGTAAACGAGGTGGACGGGGAAGCCCATGACGTTGAAATAAGAACCGCTGATGGCGGTGCAGCCGATATAGCCTATCCATTCCTGGATACCGTAGGCGCCGGCTTTGTCGAAAGGCCTGTAGCGGTCTATATAATAGCGGATCTCTTCGTCGGTCAGTTCTTTGAACGTCACATCCGTTTTATCAACAAGGGTAACAACCCCACCCGACCTCCCCTCAAGGGAGGAGATTTTCTCCGCAAAAGTGACGGCGGTATAAACCTGATGGGTTTTGCCGGACAGGGAACGGAGCATAGCGAATGCTTCTGCCTCGTCGTGAGGTTTGCCGAGCATCTTACCGTCCGCCCAAACGATGGTATCCGAGGTAATGAGGAGCTGGTCTTCTCCCAGTCGGGACTCATACGCGCGCGCTTTCGCACGCGATATATAATAAGGAATATCGCCGGCTTGGAGGTCAGACGGATAGGTCTCATCCGCGTCGATGGAGACCGCCGTAAAGGGTATATCCAAGCCTGCGAGCAGTTCGCGGCGGCGCGGGCTTTGAGAGCCTAATATAATTGAGAATTGAGAATTGATAATTGAGAATTATTTAAAAGAGGTCCAACTGGGTGTCGGCGGGTTTCTCAAAGGTCATCGGTACGCCATCAATGTCAAGAGATGGTAACCCCTCCCCGTCCCTCCCCTCAAGGGAGGGGGATTCTGAGGGATCCCCTTTTCCGTCTAAGGTTTCTCCCGTTTCATCGGGAGACACCTCAGGCTCGGGCGTAACATCTTCGATCGAGGCTACTTCAAGCGTCGTGACACGTTTGCCTTTGGCTTTCGCGGATTTCTCGTCGATAAACTCCTCCATCAGAATCTCTATCGGTTCGTGTTTCTCGTCCGCGAAAGTGATACGGAAAGTAGCCTCCGCGCGGTCGGAGAGGACGGCTATGCGTGAGTCCTTGTCGTCACCGAGGAAGGACTGCACTTTCGCCTGCGCGTCATCCAAGCGGAAACGCTTGCCATAGTAGTATTTAAGTTCGCCGTTCCATTGGATGAGCGACCAGACTTTCTCGGGATCGAGTTTCTCGATACGCAGGATATTGTCTTCGAAATGCGCGGTGAGGTCAAAGGAAGTGGTATAATAGGTACCGTCGTTCTGGAGGACGAGGATGCGGTCTTCGTCATTGAACTCGCCCAGATACAGCCCATGTTCGTCATAGTTGACGCGCAGCACATCCGCATCGAACCAAACCTTGCGTCCGCCGAGGGTGGAATGTCCTTTCTGCTTGAGGACGATGGATTTGACTTCAAATTTCGTAAGCACATTGCCTCTCGCCGTACGGGACTTCACAGCCAGTTCGGAGAGGTCCTTGCATACCTCCAGTTTCTTCAGGTGCAGTGCCGGCTTGAGGGTCACCTTGATTACCTCGGCTTCGCCGTTGGGGTTTGCCGTAAAATAGACAATCTTGGATCCCGGTTTGCCTTGCGTGAGATCATATTCCTTGTCCCGCGCGACACCTGTCACGTTGAAGCGTTTCATGAAATACGTACCCTTCTTGCCGTCGCGATAGACCACATTATAAACGGTACGTTCGTCTCCGCGTTGGAAGACCGCTATATGGAGGATGTCGGTACCGACGAAGATTTTCTCCGCCACCTTCAGCACCTTGTATTTACCATCCTTATGGAAGACGATGATATCGTCTATGTCGGAGCAGTTGAAGAGGAACTCGTCTTTCTTGAGCCCCGTTCCGATGAATCCTTCCTCGCGGTTGATATAGAGTTTCTCGTTGTTCTCGACCACCGCCTTTACATTGATAGCTCCGAAGTTGCGCACCTCAGTCCGGCGCGGGTACGCCTCGCCGTATTTCTCCTTCAGCATCTCGAACCAGGCTATCGTATAGTCGGTGAGATGGTTGAGATTCTTGACACAGGCTTTGATCTTCTTCTCCAAGTCCTTCATCAGTTCGTCCGCTTTCTTGGAGTCGAACTTGGTGATACGGATCATGCGGATCTCGAAGAGTTTCTCAATATCCTCGGTGCGGACTTCCCGGATCAGCTGCGGTTTGAAGGACGTGAGCGCTTCATCCACATAGGCGATGAGCTTCTCCTTGTTCGGCGCATTCTCATACCCCTCCTGTTTATAGATGCGGTTCTCAATAAAGATCTTCTCCAGCGAGGTATAGAAATATTTCTCCTCCAGTTCGCCTTTCTCAATCTCCAGTTCCCATTTCAGAAGGGCTTTGGTGTTATCGGTTGAGAGGCGGAGCAGATTGCTGACGGATGTGAAGATCGGTTTTCTATTCTCCACCACGCAGCAGTTGGGGCTGATGTTGACTTCGCAATCCGTGAAGGCATAGAGCGCGTCGATAGCTTTGTCGGACGAAGAACCGGGAGCGAGTTGCACAACGATACGTGCGGTATCCGCCGTGAAATCGTCGATCTTCTTGATCTTGATCTT
>CALEPS010000046.1 GCA_937910305.1 uncultured Bacteroidales bacterium
TTCTCTGCTCCAAGATTAAACTTGCGAGTTAAGTCAACAACTATTTCGCGGTTCTTTGCGCTTGTCTTAATTTGTGAAAACATATCTCGTTCGTTTAATCGTTCATTAACTTATCCACGGGTACTTGTTTGAAGTACGAGTGGTCCGCTTCATTCTTAATCAGGTATGCGCTATGAACCAGCGGCATCATGATTTCCAGTTCGTCTTCCGTCAACTCTTTGTGCAGCAGTGGGAATAGTACTACCTGTTTGGAGATTGACGGATAGAACTCGGTAATGATTTTGCTGGAGTGGCTCTTGTCAAACTTCTGCAACGGGCTATCGATGAATACCGGGAACTCAATGCCGGATTCTTCAACGAGTGCTTTGAGGAGCGAAGTCGCGTATAATTGTTGCTCACCCTTGGAGAGTGTTTCCTTGCGGATAGGCTTGCCAGAAGGAGAATAGAGCACGATATCGAGACCGTCTTCCTGTACGTCCACTGCTACATTGCCAATGAAGTCCTCTTTGTGCATGAGGGCATTCATGATGCCTTTGAGACGACGCTCCAGCGATATCTTCTTCTCCGTTTTGAGATTACGCAGGAAGGAGTCAAGGCTGCCTATAAGTTCATTGGCGAGTGCATCTTTCTTAACATCGCTATCGTCGAGACTCACTTTCTTGCTCAACTCGGAAATCTGTTTCTTGCAGATGTTGAGGTCTTGCGAGATAGAGCCGTGACGAACATACAAACCACGAATCTCCTCTTCGAGTTTCTTGATCTGCATTTCGATGCCAGACTTCTCTGCGCGTATCTGTTTAATGATTTCGTCGGATTCGTTGGCCTGCATGGACGCAAGTTTTTGCTGAACTCGACTCATCGTTTGTTTGTTCTTCTTGTTGTCGTCTGCCAAGTGCTCAAACTCCACACGATAAGTGGTCGTGAGGTTGGAGAAGATGGATTGGCTTTCGTTGTACTCGTCACGATTGACGCTAAGCAATGGTTCGTGCGTTATCTCTTCTTCTTTGAAGCTGTCGAGCACTCTGTGAACGGCTGCTTGCATCTTTGTGCCGTTTGTACCGGCAAGCGGGACGAGTTCTCCGACCAACTTGTCGTAGATCTCTTTCAGTAAACCATTCTGGTTGGCTATGTTTTGCGCGGCTTTGGCTGCGTTATAGTCCTTTCTGATTTCCTCCATCGTTTGCGTCAAGAGGTCACCGGCGATAGCAAACGGAGCAAACTCAATGAATCCACGGAGTTTCTCTTTGATGATGGCATCGTTCTCGCGTGTCTTTTGCAACACTGCCTTCTGACGCTCGTACTCATCCATTGTCATTCCCTGACCTTCTCGAAGCAGTTTCTCTTGATACTCTTTGTCTTTCTGACGGAGAGCGGACAGGGTTTCATCTTTGCTTGCTATAGTGTCTTCAACCGCTTGCAAATCGGCTTGGAGTTTCTCGCTCTTATCGAGAAGTGCATTCAGTTTGTTTCGGCTCTCAATATCGGATGTACGCTTACGGAACTTAAGACGGAGGGCTTCCAGATTGTGCTTCAAGTCCTCGTATTTCTTCACACCAAGTACCTCGTTGTAGGCAGATGCCAAGCGGCGACGGTCTTCAGCTGTGTTGGTTTCCGCAAGTGCGACAATGCGCTCTGAGTCAAAGAAGAAGAAACGAGCAATGTCTTTGTTAAGAATGAAGTCGTTAATAAAGACATCGTTGCCGATGGATTGTGCCAACTCGTTCTTCTGATTGTCGATGAGCACTTCGATATTGTCGCTTTGCTTGATAAAATCGTACGAGCGAATGATGGTTATCTTCTGGCACGGAATAGACGGAATCGATATATCCGTGAAAGTGATTGCGATGGAATAGACAGCGTTGGCTTGGATGTCCTCGTCATCCGGTGTATAGCCGGAACGTTTGATACGTGCAAGCGTATCGGCTCCAATGGATTCGACGTACTGCTTGGCGTTGTTATTGAGGTTGCTGATTAGGAATGGTCCATAGCCACCGCAATTGCTGATTTCCTTGCGTGCGGTGTCGTCTATCTCAGCCATCAAGCGTCCATACAAGCACCACAACAGAGAGTGCAAGAACGTGGTCTTGCCGAAGCCGTTTTCACCGGAGATCAAATAGATGTTCCGACCCTGAGCATCCTGCGGGAAAGAAATCTTATTGACGCCTCGGTATAGGCGGAAGTTTGTCAGTGTTATATCTTGTATGCGCATGTTATTGCTCTTTTATGAAGGCATCGATACGAGCCTCTAAATCGTTTTGTAAACCTTGCTTCTTCATTAGCAGAACTTTGTTCTTCTGGAGCGCAAGGAGTTCCTGAATCAGTTTGTAGTGATTGGGGTTATCGCCGCACGCTTTCTCCAACAGTATACGTTCCTGCAAACTGATATTGTCGTTAGGGATGTCGTAGCCGTATACCTCGTTGTAGATGTCGTTGACGGTCGTCGTGAAGTTACCATCGCGATACCAAATGATTTGGATGGCGATCAGTTCTTGGCTGGAGATGAGATTGATACTGGAGCGATACTGCTGCGTGTCGCGTTGGATTTGGAGCAGTTCGCGGAGCATCTGAATGCGGTACTCCATGGTGTAGTTGCCCAAGTTATGTCCGTTCTCATCGATAGCTGTTTGACCGTTACGGCGGGTTGAACAGCGGAGTTCAGAGACGTTGCGGTTGTCCGACAGACGATTGCGGAACTCCAAAAGCGGTTTCATCCATTCAATGCCGTTCTTGATGAGCGAGGTCATGGATTTGTCTTCTTTGACAACCGTGCATATCCAACAGCCAAAACGACTTTGACCGCAAGAGCGGTGGGAATCGTCGGTTACAACCGTCGGGCACTCGTAGTCGTCTGCGGAGGCATCTGCGTATATTTTAAAGAGGATTTGGTTATCGAAGCCCCACGGTGAGGGGATGGCATTGATAATCCACCAAACTTCTTCCAACATCAGCGACTTAATAGGCGCGTAAGTGAAGGTGTTAGCGTTCAACGGGTGCTTGGAAAGGCGGTGTCCTTTAATCTCGTGGCGCTTGATGGATTGGGAACGGCGTTGACTTTCGTCATAGCGTGTTCCGACGAGTACAATAGCTTCTCCGTCGGCTGCAACTTGGGATGTGATGAAAGCCGAAGTCGGTTTAATCTTCATCTTCTCTGTGCAGAAACGGAAAGAGTTATTTGGAACAGGATAGCCTTTGCCGATAACGCAAGACCAGAAGGTATCTTCCAAAGCCGGTGTCGTCACTTTGACGGAGACAGGAAGTCCTTGTTCCTTGGCTGCGTTGGGTATCATGTCGAGTACACCGGTGACGTATTCTTCAATGACCGGATTTTCAACCAGTGTGTCGTTGTTGACGACGTACACTTGTCGCATCAAGGGTTTTCCTTGCTCTTTAAGACGTTGTAAGGCCAACCATGTCAGAGTTAAGAGAACGGTGGAGTCTTTGCCGCCGCTGAAACCAATAATCCACGGGCGATTGTATCGGTCGTCCTCCAGATATTGGTCCATCAACTCTTCAATGATTTCTTCTATATTTTGTGGTATCTTCATCTTCTATCAAATCTCATAGCACGTAAAATGCGTGCAAAGGTACACAAAATATTTGACATATGCAAATTATTTTGCATAATTTAGGGGGGAAATGAGGCGGATTGCCGCAAGAATTCAACAAAAATGCACGAAGAGGTGGAGCTTTTGCTCCTTGAAGGGGACGTACTAAATGGCGGATTAAATCCGTCGGAACGGAAGAAAGAGAAATAATTTTAACTTAGTTTGCCTTCAATAACCCCGATAAAGTATATTAAATGAATGGTAGCAGATAAAGCGATATGCATGTCTTGTTTCGTGGCTGTAGATTTATGTGTCAATTCATTGGCTAAAGCATTAGTACTTTTCGCATAAGCACGAAGTTTCTCGTTTTTAGCTCCAGATAATTTATGGGAGAAATAGTTGTCTAGCATACCAACCGTATCAGAGGGGCCTATCTTTTTGCCTTCTTTATTCAAGGCGCCATGAAGTGTTTTATCATATACAAGTTGGGCAACCATGATAAGAAGTACCCTGCAAGAGTTACCGATATTTTGATAGTCAATAGTATTTTCTGCTCTATAACTATCTGCTTCCAATTTCTTAACGTCCTCCTTAATATCATCCCAATTTAACACCTCATCCTCAGTGATGACAGATATAGGGATATCCAATGCGAATTGATTAAGATCTGAGAAATCAGATATTCCCATCTCTTTGAATGCAGACCGCAGTATTTTTACATCAATTTTCTTATTTGTTTGATTGTGATATAGGCTAATTATAAATACCACAAAGCAATAAAATGCTCGAAGTCCATTCGAAGATATAGTATTGCAACATCTTATGAAATTATCTTCAGCCTTTTGTTCGTCAGTTCTAACATCAAGGATTGCGACATTAGGACCCGTAATCTGCGAAAACATCCAAGGCATTTTATAGCGACTATTATTACACGCGGCGTCAAATTCCTTAGACATAATAAATGAAAGAGGAATAAGTCTCAACAATTCATTCGTAATGATATCAACATTTTGCTTATCTTCCATTGTTGTTTTCGTTATAAGTTAGCACACTAAAATCGCGCAAAGTTACACAAAATTTTTGAGATATGCAAGAAAAATCTGTGATTTTTAGTGAAGGTTGAAAGTTTAATGTTTAATGATACAAAAAATGCGACAAAAATGCACAAAAAAGCGGCATAGAATGCCGAATCAACGGACGAAACTGACCGGCATGCGATGCCGGGCTAATGGACAAAGAGGCGGAGCTATCGTTCCTTGTCGGGGACGTAATCCAAATCCGGATAGTATCCGGGACAATGGACAACGCTTGCTCGCTGGAATAGCGGCGAGAGTTAGACCGGCGGGGTGGTTTGGGCGGGCAATCTGATTGCCCTGTAAAACGAAGAAAGCACACCGAAATACCATTTCGGACAATGAACATAGAAGAAGTCGTCGAATAGAGAAATTTGAAGAAAAAGCACGAGTTATGTCGTGAGTTCTGTAGCGAGTTTTGTGAGTTGTGAATCGAGTTGTGTATCGGGGCGCGGAATAATTGGACAGGTGGAAAAATAGCCTTACCTTTGTCGTCGGAAACGGTGATCCATGATTAAGTTGCGCTGCAACAAATGTAATGGTCACGTTTCCTCCTCTTCGGTCCACAAACATTCCATTGGTTTGTGTCCCGATGGATAAACAAACATATTTATTAACTTGCGGAAGTTTTGAGACTTGTGCGCACAGGAACGGCCGTTCAATCAAAGCCAAGCACAAAACTTTTGCAAAGATGGCAAAGAAAGATTTTTTGAAGAAAGGAAAAAACTTCCACTATCTGGTGGGGCATTCCGGAATCATTGTGCTGCACGACGAGGCAAGTACCGTCCTGCTGCGCTGTAAGACAAAGAAAGAGTTGTACTGTTCCGCGCAGGCGAAATTCTATCTCCTGTACGGCGACGAGTTGCATCCTATCAAAGCGTGTATGCACGGTCCAAACTGGCGGCACACAGGCGGATGCGGGAACTACGCGTTCATACGGCAAGTGCATGGGAACGTGCATAAGCTGATGGAGGTGTGGTTGGACGAGGCGCAAGAAGGAGAGACGGAGATTGATCACATCAACGGCGTTTCGACGGATAACCGTGCGTACAACCTGCAACACGTTACGCCCAAGGAGAATGCCAAGAGGC
Source organism: uncultured Bacteroidales bacterium (assembly GCA_937910305.1). Taxonomy (GTDB): domain Bacteria; phylum Bacteroidota; class Bacteroidia; order Bacteroidales; family Paludibacteraceae; genus Colicola. Next base: position 5,710 of record CALEPS010000046.1, read on the forward strand.
GGGTAATCCTGCGGGCACGAATAATGGTGGCGCGGCAGGACAATGATCCGAGCAAGTTGCCGGAGAGGATGACGAGCGCGGAATTGCTGGAGTTGTTCAACGCATACAATGTAGCAGGGGACGTGTATGAAGAATAAGTCTATGAAACAAAAACATAGATAAACACAAAAAACAATTTTTATCATCGGTCAAAAATGACCCAAAATTATCCAAAAAAGAATTATTATGAAAGCAATAGATTTGAGACAAGCCCTCATTGAGGCAAATGATGTAAATATCAACGGTGCAGATGCACTGGTAGAAACAAGCGTGTTGAAACAACTGATCGAATCGTGCAAAGCGCGTGTGGATGAGTTGGAGCCGGAAGCCAAGAAACTGGCTGAGCAGAAGTTGGTCGAGAAAGGCGAGACCAGCGGCAAGTTCGACCACGAGGGACATCACTACACCTTGGATGTGACGGAGGTGTTCGACATCGTTGGCAAGCCGCAGAAGTACACGATGCCGGAAGGTGTGGAGTACCGCAAGAAAGCGGCAGAACAGGCTGAGTACAAGAAGGAATCGGCTAAACTGACGCGCAAGATGAAGGAGATCATGGATAATTTCCCCGAAGATCACCCGAACATCGAACCGGATGAGGTGAAGAAGACGCTGAAATGCCTTGATTAAAGACAAAAGAAAAGTTTAACAAAAGAATAAAGAAAATGTCAAGTCCGTCCTTTCAGTCCGTCCTTACAGGGACTAAACGGTCAAAACGGGACTTAACGGGACAGACTGAAACGGACGGACTTTTAATTTTTTTGATTATGGATTTTGAGACATTTTGGGAACTCTTTAGTCCCGATACCTGCTTCCTCAACCGCTTCGAGGCCGCGAGAAAAGCATGGGATAACACGCCTGCCGCCAAACAACAGGCGATCATCTCTTGGCTGAGGCAGCATGGCGCGTACAAGAAACGTAATCCGTACTTCTTCATCCTTGATTTTCGTCCGCAAAGCGCTGAGCCGACAGACATGAACGGACGGGCGTTGAAACAAGGCGTGCAGTACGTGACAGCGAAATACAACGGCAAGTGGGGCACGTACAGTATGGAGGATGTGAAGAAGTTCGGGTTAGAGTTGCCTTGAATCGGGATTGTCTCGGGACATGGTCCCGTTATGGTCGCGGCAGAAACGGCTCCGCAATAACGGACATACAGGACCGGCATGGGATGCCGGGCTAATGAACAAAGAAAACGCCGCCTCTCAGGCGGTACAATAAACGAAATATTATTAGTCAAAAATTATCAAAAATGATTCAAAAAAGTTATCCTTTATATGATGTACCGTGGTTGGTACGAGACCCGAATGCGTTTCGGATGTCGGAGAAACGGCATCAGATTGAGGTGAGGAACCAAGCGGTGGTGGATGATTATTTCGTAGCGAGGGACAAGGGTGTTCCGGCACACGAGGCGCGAAGGCAGGTGGCTGCAAAGCATGAGACGCAGCCGATTGGTGTGCGGTATGCGCTGGATTGGTTCTTTCACGAAGCCAAAAAACGGAAGAAATACGATTTTTTGCAAAAATTTTCACATGAAGTGGAACACTAAAATCGTTTTGACACTATCTTTGTCGTCGGAAACGGTGATCAACGATTAAGTTACTGCGTAACAAATGTAGTTGTCACGTTTCCTCCTCTCCCCACTGCAACTCTACGAGTTACATCGGGGACCCCAATAATAGAAGAAAACATGAAGAGACATGGCGAAAGTAGAATTAGAGCACCCGATAGCATATCTGACGGGGATGCTGATACGAAGCGATCCGTATTATTTCAGGCGGTACCCAAAGTCCGGCGGCGGGTTCATGCAAATTGCACAGGCTCGCCCCGACAGGAGCGGGCATGTGGCGAGTGAGGCGGAGACGCTGAACCGGCAGGAGTTCGCGGAGAAATACGGACGGCAGAAGCATGAGGAGTATGTCGAACGGACGATGAGAGGACAGATGGAGATACCATTTGAATAAAAACCGGCATACAATGCCGGAAAATTAACATACATTATTAACCTGATCGCCCAAGCATGGTCGATAGACTATGGGCGGTCACAAAAATTAATCTTAACTATGAGTAAAGTACAATTGACTGGAGCATTTGCGCGCTTTCGCGGCAAGCTCAATCGCTCGGAATCCCTTGTTTTCAAAGGCTGTCCGTGTGGCAAAGAACAAATGGCGATGGACCTTTTGAACCCGAGTAAAGCTAACGGAACGAAAAACGTGGCATGTCAGAACGCGCTGAAAACGGCGGCTCAGGCGGCTAAAACCGCGTTGGCAGACCCGACGCAGCGAGCGACGTATGAGGCGGATTTTGCGCGCCAAGACAAGATTCGCAGTCTGTTTGCGTACGTGGTAAAACAGGTGTACGTGAAGCCGACGTTCGCTTGATGACAGGCTCGGAGGGAGAGCACCGAGAGCTGAACCTGCGGGTGGTTCTCGGCGCTGACGCCCCGAGCACAAAACAAAATTATTGTTAAACCTAAATCTTTCGCGGGCACTATCCTCGTATATGTACCAAAACCCCGTTTTAGTAGTAAATACTTGGATGTGCTCCGCTCTCCCCACTGGATGCACTACGTTAGCGTCCATCGGGGACCCCAAAATTTATCTTTTAATAAATCTAAATTTTAATTATTATGGGAAAAGTTGTTTTTGAAGACCCCGTACATCATATCTCGGGGAAGATTTCTCGCAAGTATCGCACGTGCTACAACTACCGCAAGTGGAGCGACCGCAAGTACACGTCCGTACATGGCGACCGAACCACTCCGGCAAGTACTGAGGAACTGAAGGTACGTGCTAAGTTCAAGGTTGTTCGCCAAGCGGCTCTTGAGCGTTCGATGGACTTGATGCATCTGACCTACGATCAGATAGACTTCATCGAGGAAAAGAAGACCCGTCCGAACTTCAAATACACGACCTACAAAGGTTGGCTGTTCGGCAAGGCTTGGAAGTGCTACGATGAAAGCACGAACACGGTGAGCATGCCGGAGCGGTTGAAAACGATTGGGTAAAGGAGGTGTGAGCCATGAAAGCTAACATTCAACTTATCACAGCGGCTGTGTTGGCGATTGGCGGATTAGTGCTCTTGTTCTGCGGGGTGTACATCACTCCGCAGGGCGAGATCCACGAGAGCCTGTTAGTTGGCTTTGGCGAGGTAGCAACTTTCGCAGGGGCACTATTCGGTATAGACTACACGTATAAATTCAAGCAGTATGGCAACCATCCACCTGATCAGAACGAGCCGAAAGAATAAAGCGGTACGTGGGACGATGCGAGCGGGAGAACGAGACATCGCAACGCTCGAAAATGCGGACTACATTATACCGGTAGGAACTTATCCGGTCTCGGTCACATTCTCACCGCGCTTCAAACGTATGCTGCCGCTTATCGGTAACGTGCCCGGACGAAGCGGTATACGCATCCATAGAGGCACGAAGCCGGAGCACAGCAAGGGTTGCATCTTGGTAAGTGCCGCAATGGAGCAAGAGCTCACAGCGAAATGGCTTGCGTTGCATGCAAGTAATGAACCTATTAAAATTACAATCGAATATGAAAACTGAAAGCGAAGAAAAAGACTGGGTAAAAGTCTTGTTTGAGATCATTATTAAGATCCTCACGCTGGGTTTCTACCATGTGGAGAAGCACCGACGCGCTTGATCTAAACTGCGCGTGACTACCCATCCTAGGCGGAGGCCGCTCCTTCCGCTTCAACGGAAGGACGCTCCGCGCTTTCCCCACTGCAACTCTATGAGTTACATCGGGGACCCCAGTGAATGAGTTAGTGAGTTAGTGAAAAGAGGCGACCTTTGCGAGGTCGTCTCTTTTGCGTTGCTATATTGGCATTTCAGGTAAAGGGAGAATAACATCCTTAGTGCTATTATTCCCTTGGATAAACATCGAATAATAAACCGGCATGTATGATACTCCGTCTTTGTCCGTCTTTACTTCACGCTGATTACAAAGGACAATAGCATCCTTCACCGAATAGTCCTTATTGGAGATAAACTTATCCAATGCACTATGCACATAGTAATCCTTGCCCGACTTGACCTCTATCGGGAGTACAGATAAGTTTGAATAATCGTCGATAATGAAATCCACCTCGCCGAGTTTCTTGTTATCATAGTAGAAGAGCGGGCATCCGTGTGCGTGCAACTCTTGAGCAACAGCAGATTCATACACCGTTCCCAAGTTGATACTCTTGATGTCCTCCAAGATGGCATTTGCGTTCATCCCGTACAGTAAGCTTGTCAGTAACCCCACATCGTTGAGATACAACTTCAGCAGGTTCTTCTGCTCGCTCTCCTTCAGCGGGAAATGCGGGTTGCTGATAGCACGCACAGCCATTGCTACGCCGGAAGCCGTCAGATAATCAAACTCTTCCTCGTAGTTCTCATAGCGCTTACTCTTAATGTGCTCTATGTCACGATAAACGACGCGTTTCTTCTTGTTTTCCAATAGCGACGGGATGAGGTCATAAATGGTGCGTATTTTCAACTTTCGCTCCTCATCATATTGCGAAGCATCTACACGATACAACTCAATGATATCCTTTTGGATGGCACGTACTTTGGTTATGTTCTGATCTTGCACAAACTGATTAACCGCTTCCGGCATACCGCCCACAATCAGGTAGAGACGGAATAGCCTCATTACATATTCGTGAAGCGATTCATTCAACATCTCGCGTTGCTCGAACTGCGAACGAATAGCAGAGATGGACTCCGAGTTGGCTCCCATAGCCCACAGGAACTCCTCAAAATCCAACGGATACATTTGCTTAATTGCTACACTGCCCATCGGAGTGGATGGAGTCATCTTCAAGGCAATGCCCAACTGCGAACCGCTGGCTATATAGCGGTAACGTGCGTCTTGGTTAAGGAACTTGAGCATTGTCAACAAATGAGGATAAGCCTGTATCTCATCCAGAAAAATGATAGTGTCCTCACGACTGCCTAACTCATTGCCGGCAAAGATGCCCAATTGCACATAGAAATCCTGCACAGAATGAACGTTCGCGAACGTCCGTGCGCCTTCTTTGTCAGCTTGCAAGTTAATTTCAATGTAATGGGCAAATTGCTGCTGACTTACATAGCGAATAAGGTAAGACTTGCCAATCTGGCGGGCTCCGTTGACGAGCATAATCTTATCCGGTTCCTCATGCAAAAAACGGGACAATTCCGTTGTAAATTTACGTTGTAACATATAGTCATTCTAAATCGCTAATATAACCGATTTTTCTCAAGCATAAATGCTTTCGATTAAAAATCCGCTGCAAAGATACTGCTTTTTTCTGAATTATGCAAGAGAAAATACACTTTTCCTATAAATTTTTAATCAGATTAACGCACTTTTCCTATAAAATCCCATTCGTTTCTGCGCACTTTTCCGATTTTAAGTCAAAGAGCAGCTTGCGCTGCCCTTGCTCAATTCCGGAAGATGTGCCCATCGACCTCGGTGTAATCGCCACCCGTATCGAGATTGCGCCATACTGCCGAATAATCAATGCAGCATTGGAGCCACTGCGGCAAGTTCTTAAAGTAGCCGCATTCCTCGCATAGGTACTCGGCGAAATCTTCGGGGCTATTGTATTTGCCCTCGTAGCGCTCCTCGAAATCTTCGAGTGTGCCCTCATCCCAATAGCTCAGATAAGCCTCGTAAGCCTCGCGGCGTTCCTCGCTAAGGGCGGCATATTCTTTGATTTTATCGAACGTGCTTTCGCCCATGCAGCCTTCACAATACCACTGCGACGGGAAGTGCTCGTAATCTTGGAACATGAGTTCCGGCTCTGACTCGTTGGCGTGCAAGCGGTAGCAAAACTCCATAAAATCGTGGTAGTTCTCAAAGGTGGACAAATCAATCCACATGCCGTAGAGACTGCCGTTGTTATACTTGGCATAGGTGCCACAATAGACTGCCGGGTTGCTGTTCTCATAGTGTGCAGCGTGCTCGCGGATTTCGTTCTTGGTTAATGGTTCTCTGTAGTTCATAACTCTAAAAATTTTGATTGTTTATAAATGTTAGTTAATTAGTGCCAAACTTGGCTCGTGTACTGAAAATCTTCATATTCCTCGTAAATATCTCCGAAATCGCTTTCTTCATTTGCGGTAATGCTGGAGCGGTGAGCAACCTTTACAAAACTTTGATTGTTGTTTGAGCGGCTTTCGAAATCGATACCAAATGAAATAGTTAGCTGTGCCATGATTGTATGTGTTTTAGAATTTAACATTTGCGTATAAAGCAGTTAGCGTTTGATATAACCTTTACGGTGCTTTACAAGTGTTCCGTGGGAGTGTTTGCAAGGTTTTCGTAACAAAATACTACCATCGATGCAAGGAGTGACCGAAGGGAGGTCTTGCGCCGGAATAATGTGTGGAGATTTTTTTAGCGCCCAAAGTAGCGGCGAAACGTGCTCCGACCTTTCAAATCAACGTAGCGGTAACTAACTTTGCACCGGAAAGGATTGTATCAGATAAACGCGGATCTGCTGCGGACAAATGTATTCGTATAGAAACATATACTGGCATAGCAGACAGTTTCGGTATCGAGGGCGAAAAACCAAGCCCTCAAATGACAAGCAAAAAGAAAAAGAAGAATGGAGTCGGGGTTAGGGAAGGTCAAGCCGTAAAGAGACACATCCGTTCTTTAGAACCCTCTTAGGCGGAGCGGTCACGGACTTTCTCCCGTTCCGTCGGGAGAACGCTCGCAGAGTGTATATGTCAGCCGGTACAGCAAAGGGCTGTAGTCATCCACCGGAGGTAGTTGCAGCCACCGGCAGGTAGAGTGAAGGACGCAGCTGTTTAGTCCAGGGCGAACAAACGTGACAGAAAGAGGTAGACCGTAGGTAGGTATAAAGAAAAACCGCTGGCCAGTGACGGTCAACGGTCAGGGCAATAAATGCCTGCATTGTGTATATACCTGTCGTTTCTAGAACCTTTTTAAGCAATCGGTGCTATACCAATAGGTTGGGAAATTACAGCCTTGCATCTCAAGGAAATCATTGACGAAGAACCAAGGCTTATCGTTATGACCGGAGTTCTTGAGGATATGGATATCCTGCGCGGGCATATAACTTTCAGCGACGACAAAAGCTTTGTCGTGCTTGTCAGGAGTTTCAGCTACATCGATGACGATGATTGCATGTCCGGGTGAACCACCAATGATGAAGACATCACCGATTTCCATATCACGAAGATCCACGAATTTAAGTTCCTTGGATAATGAGAGCGTACCGGCATAGTTAAAGACCATGTTGAGGTACTTGCGGAAGGTTGGGTAAGAATAATCGCGCTGTGCGGCTTGATACCAAGAGGTGTGGTTACCTTTAATGGAAACACGATTTCCTTCTGCCCAATGCTTATAGTCGCAGAGCCAACCGTTGGTAAAATGGAAGGCAATATCATCGTAGCGTTTGTGCGCATATAGCCATTCCGCACGAAGACGGATAACAGCATCTGCGCATTGCTGAATATCTTCCGTTCCGGTGTCTATTCCGTCAATGACAGCATAGGCACAATCAGTCAAACCGGAAACATCGCCATAGCACGTATAAACAGGAGTGCCAAGCGGTTTGAGGGGTAGTCTGCGCAGGTAGTATGCAAACGAAGTTGTGTCTTCAATAGTGACGCGCTCGTAACCCTGCGGCGCAATGATCTCGCCAACATAAGTCGGGTCTGCAATAGGTTTGTTACTTACTTCAATAGTGTCGTTTGTTGCCGATTGGTTGGTCGTGTCAGTTGCACGTGCACAACTCACCACCACAAGGCTTGTCAGGATGATATGCAGTGCTTTCATAAAGCATAAAATTTTAGTGTGATGATGGTCTGTAGGGAATGGGTGAGAAGTTCGACAGTGAGCATATCTTCTCCGGGCAATGCTAATTCTCGGATTTGTGTGGTGGGGTTTTCTGCGATTAGGAATAAGTTGCGTAAGCTGCCGTCATAATCGTAGTCCACCCCATTTTTCCGATAGTAGCATTCGAATTGCTCATTAGCCAACCGTTCTAACAAGGAACTGCGTTTCATGATTCTTGGGAATCTTCTTTTGACTGCTGTTCCGCTTCCAGTTCGTCCTCTTCTCCGTAGTGGACGACTGCGTTCCATACATGTTTGATAGCGAAGCACATTAGAACCATTGCGAGAACGCCACCAATACCTGTTGCAAGCATCAATGAGATGCAAACTGCGTAGCACGCGATACAAGCTAAAACTGCTAACGTATATCTTACCGGTTTACTCATAACTCTTAATTTTTAGTGGTTAAAAAATGGTGTTCCATGGTCTTCCATGTTCTTTTGCATGATTCGCTCGATAACTTCTTGGTTTTGCTTTTCGAGGTACTTGGTGTACACTCGGATGCCGATAAATACAGAAGCGATGATTGCGATGATGATGTAGGTGATCATCGATGAGCCATTGGACTCTTGTTCTTTTTCATTCTCTTTCATAATGGTAAAATTTTGATTTGTTTACCCATAATGAGAGAAAGAAGCAAAAAGTAACCCTAAAAATGAAAAATTATTTGAATTTTAGCGTGGACATGATATTGGCAAAATCAACTGCGTAGGTGTCTTTTGCCGTTTCACGGTAGCTTATCACGATGCGCAATTGTTGTCCACGCAAGAAGAAACGATATTCTTTGACATCCACTAAACCATTCACGCCCGGACGCTTGAAATGGAGTACAAGGGCGTTCTTGCCTGAGAACTTCTGGCGTTTGAGCGGGAACCATTGGAATTGCTCCGGCGTTTTGCTCATCTTCTTGACATCAGCCGAATAGCTTTCGTAGAAGATGGTGTTAAGTTCGGAGATGTCGGAAGCAGAAGCATTGTCTATGTCAGATGCCGTTATACCATTTGATGAAATCATTTCCACAATAACACGAGCGTATTTCTCCGTAGCTTCATGAACTAATGCTGGAAGATCTGAATTTAATCCTTCCGGCTGGAAGACAATCTTTTTACTGGATGCTTCCACACCGAACTTGATCGAACAACGCCGCACTCCCTTATCCAAGAACTTGCCGGTAGTGGACGACAAATCTCTAAGTTCCATCGTGTTAGGTATGCTCAATGAGCATATATCACCAAATGAATATTCTGTCCATGTATCGTTATTTTGTGCATTGAGCACCATGCACAGCATCATTGCTGCACCTAAAAATATCTTTTTCATTGTTGTCAAAATTTGAAGTTAGTAATGTTTATTCAAAAACGCGTTGGAGTTTTTCTTTGGCATTCTCATTACCTAATGCCGCCGCTTTCTTCCAATATGCTCGCGCCTTGTTCATATCTTTGGGCAATATCACTTTGTAGTCTGTTACTCTATGCTTATAGACCTCATAACTATCCCAATCGTCCCATCCGGAACGCACGAAAATATCTCCGGAATATTTGGGGCCATTGCCATGATATGAACGGTATTGCTCATAATGATAGCCGTTGGGCACTGTAACGCCGGTTTCATACAAACGACCCATATTATAGAGTCCATAATCGTCGTTTCCTTCAGCTGAGATTCGATAGCATTCTATGGCCTTAGTCATGTTTTTTGACACGCCTTGTCCATATTCATATGCCCAGCCCAAATTATCATATCCACCTAAATGACCATTCATTGCAGCCTCCTTCCACCAATAAGCTGCCTTGGTGTAATTTATAGTTACATGATATGTGTCCTCATAGCCGTAGAATTGTCCCATTTGGAATTGACACCAGGAATCGCCTCGATATGCTCCATCTTCGATGAGTTTGAATGCGGCTTTGCGTTTTGGGACAGAGAACTTCTGATCAATGTCCGAATCCGGTACATCCTCATAGCCCCATTCTGCTTTCTTAGAAAGTATTTTAACGGCCATTGCTCTCTTTTCGTATGAGTCCGCTTCCGCCCACTTTGTTTCCAAATCTGCACAAGCCTCATTTAAGCGTTTTTCTGGGATATACTCATATTTTAAGTAGCCATAAAGACAGATTCCTCCAAAAGCAACTGCTGCAACTCCTATGAAGATTAAAAAGCCGATGAGGATCTTCTTAAGTATTCGACGAGTTTTCTCTCTTTTCTCCTCAGATTTCTGCGCGACAGGTGCTGATACCACCTCTTGTTTATCCACAGCGGGTTTCTCCGTTGTTTCTGCAACTTGCTCGACCGGCTTTTCTACACCTGTTTTAGCAGGAGTCTCTGCCTTTACCGTAGTTTTCTTCTTGCCTTTCAGCCATGCACAGAACTTGTCAAACGGTGATTCCTCATCCTCTTTGACCGCCTGTTTGGGCAGGTTCTTGTAAGGAATCCAGCCGGATAAGCCATAGTGCCAAACGAGAGTGTCCGGTGTTAAGTGAAGATCATCCAGTTGTTCTCTATTGAGCGGACCAATCTTCTTACCATCTTTTGCGTAGAAATATACTATTTTCATAACAATTATTCAGTTACTTCGGTACTGCTTTCTTCGGGTTGTTCAGTCGGTTCTTCTATAGGTTTCGCTCTCTTTACATAGAAGACACCGTTGTTCCAAAGTAGTTCATATACATTGTGTCCATCTTTGGAGATAAAGAAGATGCCAATGATTAAGAACAGGGAAATGAAATCTTTAACGAAATCATCGCCATTGGAAATACCCATGTCATATATCCATATTAACATTATCAAGGAGAAGAAACGGTATACGAAATAACTAATCAAAGCCCATTTCTTTTTATCCAACATACCGAAGATAGATACTGCACCCCAAATTGTAACAGCAATGTCAATACCCATTGCGAGTGCCGAATCATTCAAAGCGAAAGCGGAGATGAATTGCCGAATTGCAGCCAAAATGCCAAAGTACATCAAGAGTTTCGGTATCCAATGCATTTCCGGGTAGACTGCGATCATTTCTGCTTCCGGTTCAACAACAGGAATTTCTTCGGGAGTTGCTGGTATCTCAGGTGGTGTCAATGTAAGGAACTCCATTACTTCAGGACATTCGGATATAGTTTTGTTTGCTTCCCATCCATCGCTCCAAATTTGTGTATCAACCGGCAGATTCAAAGCCCGTAACTCTTCAAGGGTATATGGACCTTTCTTGGTCTCTTTACCTGCGTAATCAAAATCAATATAGTAATAAAACATAGCCATAATTATTGCAATTTAATAGAGTTCTCAATTTGTTCAATCTTATTCTTATACGAGTCGTTTTCGTATAAAGCAACTGTCATCAGCATGTGACCGTCATCCGTAATAGCCATTTTGATGACACCCTCCGATTTTTCAGAGAAAACGGAGACAGAGAAGTTTCTTTGGTAACACGGGAACTTGCCCATATAGCCTTGTTTGGCAAAAGGCTCAAACTTCGCTAGCCTAAACATGTAATTACCTCGGAGGTTGTCTTCCATCGAATTCAAAGTGCCAGAACACATTTCGCGTTTTTCACTCTCACGCATTCCGCTTAGCTCCTCTTTGTAAACGCAGGTAATTTCGATCTGCGCCACATCAGACCCCTTAACTTCACACACGACATCTTGCATACCATCTTCATAGTCATCTGTTGTTATTACAAAGCCTGCCGGATAAGTGAAAGACAAATCGTGTTTGTCATAGACTTGTTCCTTAGACGAGATGGACGATGAGGACTTGCCTCCTTCCTTGTCTTTGACCACCATTACAAAGATCACAGCGATGCCGATTAAGACCGCGAAGATGATTGCAATGACTTTTCCAATTTTAGCATTGTTCTCTTCCATAATTTTAATTTGATTTGGTTAAACATTTTGTTTGTTTACCCATAATGAGAGAATTTTGCAAAAAGTAACCTTTATGGCTTCAAAATTTTTTGTTTCCACACTTTTATACCCTTTAAGTCTGCGGTATTTGCAGCAGCAGAGGTGGATAATAAGTTCTGGAGATGGTTCGAATCAAAGGGTTGTATCGTCGCCCAAACGATATATTCAAAGTCTTTGGATACAATGAATTGGAATTGGTTCAAAGCAAGGGATAGACCAGCCGGAACGAACAAACAAGACAATTCCGATTGATATGAATCGGAAAGGAAGGCGCACGTTCTTTCGCCTGTTTGCTTGTTAACGATGAGCATGTTGACGAAATAGCCTTTGTCAGAGCGGTTGTCAATTGTGAGATAGAAGGATTTTCCTTGGCGCTTAGTGGACACGATGAAGTCGTTGGAAAGCGATTCCACTTGGGCAAAATCTGATAGAACGACAGCGTGGAGCGAATCGGTGAATTGCTCCATGTCGCCGCGCGTACTGGCTCCGACAAAGGTAACAGGACGGTTACTATCAGAGCGCACGTTTTGCGCCATCTCTTTGTTGAGTTCAGCGATGACACGCCCCGATTGCTTGCGGGCATTGGCAATAAACTTAACGATGGTAAAGACACCTTCTCCTGTGGATTCAAAGAGTTGCGAGGTCTGCTGGTTGAGAATTTGCGCATGCGCACCTTTCGCTATACAGATGGAGTCCGAGAGGAGCACTTCGGTGCCCTTCTTGGCTTTTTGCCACGTGGTGTGTTTGACTTTGACATCGCCGGTAGCGGTGTAAATCTTGTATTGCGCGGAAGCGGATATACTTAACGCGCAGAGCAATATTGTTAGAACCGATCTCATTTCTTTGTTCGTTTTTGTGCGTAGTCTTTTATTTTAATGTATCCGGCATATATGCCATACCATAAATCGAATGCAAGTGCGCCAAGACCAATCATGAGGATGGAAGGTGTAAAGTCGATATAGGAGCCGTGGTATGCAAATTCGAGACAACCGATAACGAAGAGCACGTACATAGTGAAGAATTGCAGCAGACGCATCAGGAAGTTGCCAAAGTTGCTGAATGATTTTTTTGCAAAGAGGTTTACGACCGTGTATAGAAGGCAGACAAGAATGGCGATGAGCCAGTTCAGCCAATTTGCTGATACGGAGATATACTTATCGGAGAGGATAGTATACGCGGTGTACGCGTGAATGAGTACACCCGGCACAGCTGCGTCCAGCGGAGTGAGATACGAATCGCTCATATTTCGCATGTCACCGAGGAGCACGATTTTGTTAGTGAGATTGTCGAGAATCAAATCACCATTCGTGAGGATTTCCTTCCCGGAAAGTGTTTCAAACTCAATGGAAGTGAAAAAGATTATCTCCGTCTCGTTGGATCTGCCAAGGAGTGGTTTGATGGCTTCCGGTCGAGTTTGCTGCACCAAAGCGGCTGCAAAATTGAGAATAGAGTCGCCATTGTGGATGTAGTAAGGACGGAAAGTGCGAACGGTGCTTCGGATGTCAGCCAGTTCGAGATTGACGCAGCCGTAGGGAGCATCAATAGCACCATCGAAGAAAGAGTAGTTGTTGGACAGATAAGCAGAGTCGGCTATCTGTATCGGTAGGATTAGATTGGTGCATGAAGAGAAGGAATGCAATAGAAGTGAATCGTCACTTGTTTGGTACGGGAAGAAGATGTCCAGACCGACGGCAGCAGGAGAGTTAGCATCTACAAACGTCATGAGTTGGGCTATCTCAGCACGTGAACAACCGTCGGTTGCTACGATGACGATGTCTTGATTGAGTTGGCGCACTGCACGACGATTGGCAACAGCGTTGTACATGTCGGACATGGAATAGTCTGCCACTTTCTCAACCGGCGAAAAGGCGGATATGCCGGACAGGTCGCTTAGCATAAAGCGGCTTAGTAATAACGCAACGAGTGTAATTAAGATTACATGCGTAGTGAAAAGCAGTGCGTTATTCTCCCATGTCTTTCCTTGGATATCAGGAAAGCGGAGTTGTATTTTCTTTTTCGGTTTCTTTTGTTTCATCGGTACAAACAATATCCGGAGGTGTGATGGATAATATATATTCTTCGAGGTCACGTTGAAGGTGCGCAGAGATGATCTTGCCTGTGCGCACCATAAAATAGATGACGAGTGCGAGAAGCAACAGCATCAACAAAAGGATGGTGTCGCCGCCCACTTTCATCATGAATGCAAACGAATCATATACACCATGGAAAAGGAAAGGCATCAAGAACATGAAGCACAGGTCTTTCGTGCGTCCTTTGAAATGCGCTAGGGAGTAATAATATCCCATTATCACGGCGCAGATGTAATGACACGGGACGGCCAACAAACTGCGTACAACAGCCGTGCCTTGCCAATGATCGAGGTTGCCAATGAGGTAGCCCACGTTCTCAATGGCAGCAAAGCCCATTCCGATGGCAACTGCGTAAACAATGCCATCCATGTTCTCATCGAAGTACTTGCACTTGCGGATGAATAGCCAAAGGAAGAGTAGCTTGACTGCTTCTTCCGGAAAGGCTGCACCAATGAAAGCATCCCAAATAGATGTACCAAAGGAAGTCGGGTTTGAGGAAACGAGGCCAATGAGACTCATGAAAGCTTCTACGAACATGCAGACGATGGCGACCAACACGCCGTATCCGAATGCTTTCCAGATTTCCTTCTTGGGCTCGTGCCGATACTTGTCTTTCTTGTCAATGTACCACACCAACAAGACGGGTGCCAAGCATGCTGCGCATATGATTAACAATGGTGTCATAGTATATCCTTTAATCAAGCATGATAAAACCAGCCCAACATGAGGGTTCGGGATATGTCGAGCGAACCTTTTGTTTTGCGGCCTCAAATGCTTTACGTTTATTCATTTTATTGACTATCCAATTGGAATAGAACTCAGTCATCAACATCTGCGTTGCTGCGTCGTTCACTTTCCAAAGACTCATGATGATGGTCTGTACTCCAGCCAGTTTGAAGGCGCGCTGCAAACCATATACGCCATCGCTTTCCAAATCACCTTGTCCGGTCTCGCAGGCAGAG
>CALEPS010000047.1 GCA_937910305.1 uncultured Bacteroidales bacterium
CGCAAAGGTACAACATTTTTTTGAAATATACAAACAAAAGACCAATAAATTTGCGTATTTCAAAAAAAAGCAGTAATTTTGCAGCGCAAAATTGTTGAATTATAATACCCCGTAACCCATAAACTACAATACATAACCATTGCAACTATGGTACATGATCTTTACATTCTTATGATTACAGCAGGCATCGTGGCACTGCTGTTCAAGCTGCTCAAGCAGCCCGTTGTTTTAGGCTACATCGTAGCCGGAGTATTGGTCGGACCGCACCTCTTCGGAGAGAAACTCGTCGAGATGGAGAACGTCGAGACTTGGGGCAACATCGGTGTTCTCTTCGTGCTCTTCTGTATCGGCTTGGAGTTCCGTATCAAGAACCTCTTCGAGTCCGGCAAGGTCGCGCTCATCGGCGTTGCTACTATCGTCATCGGTATGTTGCTCTTGGGCTTCGGAGTAGGTAAATCCGCCGAACTGAACACCATGAACTCGCTCTTCCTTGCCGCCATGCTCTGTATGTCTTCTACGACTATTGTCATGAAGGCGGTGGACGAAGCCGGACTGTCCAAAGCACGTTTTGTCAAGGGTGCCACTTCTATCCTCATCTTCGAGGATATTGTGGCGGTTGTCCTCATGGTTCTGCTCTCCAGCGTAGCGGTCAAGAATAGTTTCGAAGGCTCTGTCCTGTTGGAGAAAGTAGGCGTGCTGGCTGTTACGCTCGTCGTCTGGTTCGTCGTCGGAATCCTGATTATCCCTACGCTCTTCCGGTGGGTACGGTCTTATCTCAACGATGAGATTCTCATTGTTCTCTCGCTCGGTCTGTGCCTGGGTATGGTACTGACTGCCGAAGAAGCCGGATTCAGTGCCGCGCTCGGCGCGTTCGTCATGGGTATGATCCTTGCGGAGACCAAGGAGGCGCACCGTATCGAACATCTCATGGCGCCGCTCAAGAACGTCTTTGCCGCTATCTTCTTCGTCTCTGTCGGAATGATGATCAACCCTGCCTCGCTTGTAACATACTGGTCTTCCATCCTCTATGTAGCATTGGTTATCATCCTCGGTATGATTCTCTTCGGCACCCTCGGTTGCTGGTGGGGAGGCGAGACGCTCAAGGACGCTATGCAGACCGGCTTTGCCTTCGTGCAGATAGGCGAGTTCTCGTTCATCATCGCTGCGCTCGGTTCCAAACTCGGCGTTACAGACCCGGTCATCTATCCTATCATCGTTGCGGCGTCTGTGCTCACCACCTTCCTTACGCCTTATATCATGAAGGCTTCCATACCGTGCTATAACTTCATCTACAACCATGCTTCTCCGCGCCTCAAAGCCAAGATCGATGCACGCGAGAAACAAGTGGAAGAGGCGGAGAAAGCGGCTTCGGAGGCTGCAAAGGATGAAGGACCGTCTTCTGCTGACAAGGTGCGCCACGCCGTGCGCAAGACGGTCGTTACCAAGCGCGTCGTCGATCTCTTCTTCCGGAACATGAGTGAGAATGATAATAATGAAAGCGAAAATGAGAAATAACCTGTTGTGGGTGGTCTTCCTTCTTCCATTCACCTTTCATCTCTGTCCTCTATCAGCGCAGCAGTCCAAAGACGACCATATCGCCGACGGACTCGCTTCCGTAGTCACCATCGCCGGAGAAACGAAAACAGTGGAAGCGCAGAACAGCGACTCCGCCAATACTCCGCCGCCCGTCACCGTTCCTCCCGTCCCGCTATGGAAACAGAAACTCTATTACGGATATAATTTCGATATCTATTTCCACCACGACTCGCGGGCGGACAGCCGGGAGAACGGATGGTCCTTTGCTTTGACACCGGAGTTGGGTTGGAGGCTGACGGAGAAAGTGCATTTAGGTTTGCGTTTCGGCGGCAGTTATGCCAATACGAGATTATCGTTTCTTGTCACAGAGATTGATACCTCGTTCACAGCCGACCTGCGTGTCCATCACGGTTCATGGGAGGTGGCGCCATACATGCGGTACAAGATGAAATCGCTCTTCAACGACAAAGTGGGTATATGGCTGGAAGCGCACCTCTATACCGGGATGGATTTCCCGCGCGTCACAGAGGGAAACACGGCGCACACCGATTATGACGGGTTACGCCATAGCGTCACCTATGGTTTTCAGGTCTCGCCGGTCATCACCTACCAGTTCAACCCCAAGAGTACCTTCCAGATCTTCTTCTCTATCCTCTCGCTGGGCTATAGCGGAACCGCTTTTTTCTACGGAGACCGACGCGAATACACCAACGATGTCATCATCTTCTCCGGCAAACTGAGCAACCTCATTGCCAACCAGTTCACACCCGGTCTATACGGTTTGCGGTTCGGTGTCCAAAAAAGCTTTTGAGAGAGCTGAATGCTGAATGCTGAATGCTAAGTTAATATGGAAGATTCCCCTGGCGCTCACAGGTATCATAGTGGGTGTCGTCTTGTTGCTGCTTACTGCTGTAGCAGTAGGGGTCTGTGTTCCTTCGGCGAGAAAAGCGGTGCTGCAGAAAGGAATCGCTGTCGCTAACGAGAAGACCGACTGGGATATAGACCTCGGAGAGATATACCTCTCGCCCTTCCATCATTCGCCCAAACATCTCTATCGCGCTTACAAGGGCGAAGAGGATCTGCCTGTCCGTATTGCTATCGACAGCCTTTTTGTGGGCCACCGCGGACAAGACACGCTGGTCTATACCCGCTCTCTCCGTCTTGCAGCCGTCATCAAAACCGCTAATCACCCGTTCCCCGCAGACGGTAGCACTATTCCTCTCATCCGGGTGGACACTCTCTTCCTGGACCACACTACCTTCCATTCCGACAGCCTGATAGCTACGGTCGGAGTCGATGTGGTCGTAGGTCTGTTGAAGACTTCCAGTCCGGAGATCAATATCGCGGAAGGTCTATACCCTCTGCACGGTTTGCGGATCCACGACGCGGATGTAGGTATTGATCTCCGTCCCGTAGCCGTTCCTCCCTCGCCCGTAACCGATTCCGTCCCGCCTCTCCGTCTCGCATTCGATCTGCCGGACGGAGAACTGCGTAATATTCATTTCCGTCTCACGCCGCTGGGACTGGGTATCGCTACCCGCACGCTCTCTACTAACGCGCTGGTGGATGCTGGGGCTAACAATTACGACGCACGGAGACTCAATGTCGGCGGATTCGAACTCACGCTCGCTAAACTGCGTATTCCCGCAGACACCATCTACGGCAGTGCGTGCGCAGATATCGCCCGTAATATCATCACCAGCGACGGCCTGCATGTGCGCTCGTCCGAGATAGGTGCAACGGCGGATATACAAGCCACGAAGATGAATCTCAACTCTATGCGGGTGGATGTCACTGCCGATGCGGATTTCAGAGGCAGCAAAGCCCGGTTGAAAGGATCGTATGACATCAACGACGAAGCCTATGATGCGTCCGTACATATCGACCGCGTCAACCTCTCGCCTTTCATCAACCCTTCGCCCGAAACCGATACTCCTTTCCCACTCACTCTCGCAGGAGATATCTATGCTTCCGGCAAAGGCATCAATCCTCAAAAACCGCTCTCTTCGCGCATCAGGATGCACCTTGACGAAGCAGTGTACGACACGTATGACCTCAGCGGTACGGATATAGATTTTGCTACCGACACTGCTACTTTGCTTATTTTAGCTGCTACAGGCTTGGACGCGGATATCCGTTCGCCCATGCCTCTCTTCCCGCTCATTGATCATATTCAGCGGTTGGTACAGACCGTCTCCGATTCTGCCGTCCTGTATGGTATCACTTCGTTGCAGGAACTGACCATGCTTGATACTCTCCGCCGTCAGATACCGCCGCTCCATGCCGACATCGCCTTGCGAAAAGGAAGCCCCGTGCAGCGTTTCATAGACTCTGCCGGTATCAACCTGCATGAGAGCCGTCTGGCGCTCGCCTCCGATTCGCTCCTGACCACTATCGCGCTATCCGCTGCCTTGCGGGAGACAGACCCCTCTCCGTCTCTCAACATCAACGCCAACGCAGGACTCGAGGTCAACATGACCGAAGGAAGAACCGACCTCGCGCTGAATGCAGACACACGACTCACGGACGGCGTGATGAACGTGGAAGGACTGTGTACCGATGCGGCTCTGAAGATGAACATCATCCGCGAAGCTAACGAACTGCACGGAGAAGGACGACTCACGGCGGACAGTCTTGCTTTCAGAGATATGGACTTGGGAAACAGGGCGGTTGATATACGTCTTGCGCCTTCGTCGGAATACGATCATGCGCTGCGGGCGGATGTCAAACTGGACGAGATACCGCTGGATATAGTGGAGAGTTTCGTCCAACTGCCGGAAGAGATAGCGTTGCAAGGATCTGTCATCGCTAATGCCTCCGTGGACGGACTGCCGCGAAAGACAGACATCTCCGCCCAGGTCAAACCGATGGGAGTGGCTGCCGAATACAAGCCTTACCGGATTGGTATCAGCCTCGGAGAGACACCTATCATCATGGAGCATAACCATGTCGATCTCAACGGACTGCCCGTCTATGGTGCAGACAGCACTTTCATTGCTCTCACAGGCGGTCTGGATCTCAATAGCATGATGATTGATGTAGCCCTGAAAGCCGATAGTTTCGCGCCTGCCAAACTGCCGCAGGGCGGACCGCTGCCTGTGTATGGAGAATTGGCTACCGACATCCGGGGACGCGTCACAGGACCGCTCGACAGCATCGTTGCGGATGTGGATCTGACCATCCTTCCTACTACCGATATCACCTATCCTATCGATAAGAAAAACCTCGCTCAGGTCAAACCGCATGGTACCGTGAACGTGCGGTACGGCACGGCGGAAGGAGAACTCAACTTAGGAGGCAGAATCAATGTGGACGACGGCGTCATCCGCTATTCGCCTAAGATATATCCCGTCATGCCTTTCCGTGTCGATACCGGCAGTAACATCACTTTCCATGGACCTATCGGTAAGACCGAACTCAATGTCTCTGCTTCGCAGCAGGTCAAAGCCGATGTGGAGTCTGAGGAAGAAGACACACGACGTGTCGATTTCCGTACCGGCGTACGCGTCAACGGCGAACTGGACTCTATCGGACTGGAGTCGATCGGTTTCTTCCTTGAAGCGCCGGCGGACGAAGCCGTCACACGCGAACTGGCTTCCGTCGATGAAGGAACACGAGAAGGACTGGCGGCTACGCTACTTGCTACGGGTATGTACGTGGGCGAATCGAATGTGGCGGCGCAAAGGGAAGGATATGCCCTCTCATCCATCATCAACAGCCGTATCAATGCCGCTATGGCGAACTCAAAGATAGGTAAGTTCATGGAGGTGGATATCAGCTCCGCGCAGACACGCCATGCCGCCGGCAAGTCTAACGATATGAATATCGCTATCTCCAAATCCTTCCTCAAGGACCGCCTGCGGATAACCATCGGATCAACCATCTCCGATAACCCCGAGATCAACAAGAACAGCGGACTCCTCTCTTCGCTTACCGCCGACTATCGGATCCTGCCTGCTTTGTCGCTACGTCTCTTCTCGCAACGGGACTACAACAACATCCTCGAGGGAGAACTCAATAAATCCGGACTCGGCATCCGTTATACCAAGGATTGGAAGCGGCGCGAACTGTTCCGCGGCGATTCGCTCTGGCGGACTCACAGCCTCGCTGCGGATGCGGGTCTGGCGTACCGTTCTAATAACAGTATCGGACCCGATGCTACGCTCAAATATACGCTCCGGAACCTCCTCGGTAAAGGCGAGTCTTTCACGCTCAAAGGCAACGGAGCTTACTATTGGGCGCTGCGTAACAGACATCCCGGAGACCCAAAGAAAACCGACACTTACAAACTGGGAGTCAATGCGTCTCTTATCTTCCCGTATCTCCATTGGGCGGGAGACAACAACCCCGAGGGAGACACGCGTTATATGGCGGGATACCAGTATGAGAATATCGCCGGAGGATATGGAGTGCATAAACTCTCTGGCTCCTTCACCTATTTCTTCCATTCGGCGAACAGCCCTTATATCACCCATGCTTTCACGCCCTTCTCGCTCTCGGTCGTCATGATGAAGGCGGAGTCGGAGAACCTGCTTGACAAAGCCGCCGAATACCCCCAACTCATCAAAGTTATTGCCGGAGACGAGTTTGTTCCCTCTGTCGCGTATAACTTCACCTACAATGACTACCGCGACAAAAGAGCCGTGAACACCATGCTGGATCTCGCGGTGAAAGAGTCTGGAAACCTCATTAACGCTATCTACTGCGCGTTCGGGCAGAAATGGAATGACCCTAAGAAACTGGGAAATATCACCTTCAATCAGTTCCTCAAACTGTCTGCGGAACTGCGTAATAAGTTCAACCTCACCGACAAAGTCTCTATCGCTACACGCCTCTTCGCCGGAGCGAATATACCGCTCGGCAACTCGATGTTCGCGCCGCTCTCAGAAGCGTTCTACGCCGGAGGACCGAACAGCATGAGAAGCGCGTCGCCGTATGCCTACGGACCCGGTAACTTCTATTCCGCTAAATACAACCAGAACTTCTTCCACGCCGGAGATGTCAAACTCGAAGCGAACTTCGAACTCCGGTTCCCCATCGTATGGAAACTCTACGGAGCCGCGTTTGTCGATGCAGGAAACGTATGGAACTGGTATTCTACCGTCGATTTATATAAGGCGGCAGGGTATGGAGACTATATCACGCAGCTCGAACTGCCGGAGAACCTCTATGACGGAATCTACAATAACCCGGATTTCGCACGCCAGATTGCGCTCGGTACGGGAGCCGGACTGCGGCTCGATATCGACGGACTCGTCGTCCGCTTGGATATAGGTGTAGGAATCCACTCGCCGTACCAGACCTTTAGGTATGACAAAGAAGGCAAACCGGACACAACACAACCGATCACCACCTATTTCAACATCCCTTCAGCGCTGGATGCTATCCGGGTTAACTTCGGTATCGGCTATCCGTTCTAAACGCTTAGACGGTTGCTTTTTTCGGAATACGTTTGGCTATGCCTATCGCTCCTGTCGGACATACCAACCGGCATAAGTGACATCCTACGCACTTCGCCCCGTTGATCCTCGGCTTTCGACAGGCTCTGTCCCGTTTCGACTTTCTGCTTTCGTCCCTTGGTACTTCAAAACTGATTGCTTGGTGTCCGCCGTCCATGCATGAGATATAACATCTCCCGCAACCGATACATTTCTCTTTGTCAAACTTCGGATAGACGATTGTCTCGCGGTCCAGATCGGACGGCATGGTGACATTCGGCAGTTTTTCCCCTACGAGTGTCTTGAGTTCCGTCACACCGCGGTCGGCCATGTAATGCTGCAATCCGGCTTTCAGGTCGTCGATGATCCGGTAGCCGTACTGCATCACGGCGGTACATACCTGTACGTTGCGGCAACCCAGTTGGATGAACTCCAGCGCGTCGCGCCATGTCTCTATGCCGCCTATTCCGCTGATATCCACGTGCTTCTCTATTCCGGCTTTGTGTAGTACGGGATTGTCTGCTATTTCATAAACCATGCGCAGTGCTATCGGCTTGACGGCTTTGCCCGAATAGCCGCTCACGGTTATCTTGCCGCTCACTTCCGATTCGTGGCTCATCGTGATGGATTTGATGGTGTTGATGGCGCTGATACCCTTCGCGCCGCCGAAGAAACTTGCTAATGCCGGAGTCGTCAGCGTCTTTACGTTCGGGGTCATCTTCGGGATGACGGGTATCTTCACCGCCTCGGTTACGAAATGGGTGTAGAACAGCACCAACTCCGAGTTCTGACCGATGTCGCTGCCTAGACCGGTTAACTTCATCTGCGGACAGGAGAAATTGAGTTCCACCGCATCACATCCTGCCGCCTCTGCCATCTTCGCCAACTCAATCCACTCTTCTTCTGTCTGGCCCATGATAGACGCGATGATACGTTTGGTCGGATAGTTCTCTTTCAGCCGGCGGAGAATATCGAAATCCTTGGTGTAAGGGTTCTCGCTCAACTGCTCCATGTTCCGGAATCCCACAAACGGCGTTCCCTCTTTACGCACGGCGTCAAAACGCGGCGACACCTCGCGGATCTCACCTTTAGTGATCGTCTTGTAGAACACACCGGCCCAACCGGCTTCTAACGCACGAGCTACCATCTCGTAGTTCGTGCATATAGCTGAACTGGCAAGGAAGAACGGGTTCTCGCATACCATGTCGCAGAAATTGATTTCCAGACTCGGCAACGCTTCTGTCCCTGTCTTACAGTCACTCTGTGACGGTCTTATAGCATTAGCGGTCTTACAGTCCTCCGGACGGTCTTGCAGCGTAGCGGTCAGCGAACGCAAAGTGCTTTCGACTTTCGACTTTTGACTTTCGACTTCCTTCGCCAACTCCGCTATGCGAATAGGTTTGTCATAATGGATACAGGCTTTCTCGCCCTGTACCAACTCTTCCTCGCTTAATTGGTTGAATAACTCTACGGCAGTCCATAGATTATCAAAACGGGCTGCGCGAATGGCGCGTGCTACTTTTTCCCCGCAGGGCGCATCGTAACATAACAGGCACCGTGCGGCTTCTTCATTCAGGTGTATCATTGTATTAGCATTTTTCGGCTTAATGTATCAGCTTTCTGCTTTGAGCAGGCACGCCTGCGGTCTTTCGACTTTCGACTATTTCTCAAATCCGCTGCAAATTTAGTACTTTTTTTTTAATTACGCAAATTTTTGTCCCCAAAAGCTACATATTTGTCTTCCCCGCCTCTCTCATGTTCCCTCCTATGCCCCGTCCTCTCTCTCCTGTCTAGCTCTCGCGGCTGTTTCCGCGCCCCCCGTCCTCTCCCTCCTGTCTAGCCCTCGCGCCTGTTTCCGCGCCCCCCGTCCTCTCCCTCCTGTCTAGCCCTCGCGGCTGTTTCCGCGAGCCCCGTCCTCTCCCTCCTGTCTAGCTCTCGAGGCTGTTTCCGCGAGCCCCCGTATCCGCCTGTTCCTTTTCCCCGGATTTTCCAGCCCGCGTTTTTCTCAAAACACCCAGCCTGCGTCTTTTCTCCATAGTATCGACCATGCATGGGCGATAAAAGACGCAGACTGCCAAGCCCCGTCCCGCCTCCTCACCCGTCTCCCGTATCCGCCTGTTCCTTTTCTCCGGATTTTCCAGCCCGCGTTTTTCTCAAAACATACAGCCTGCATTTTTTCCAAAACAGCCTGCCCGCGTCTTTTCTCCATAGTATCGACCATGCATGGGCGATAAAAGACGCAGGCTACCAAGCCTCACCCCGCCCTGCGAACCCGTCTCCCGTATCCGCCTTCCTTCCCTGATTTTTCCCCAAAAAACGCCCCTTCCTCTTGCATATATCGAAAAATTATTGTACCTTTGCACCGAATTAGTACTATCCTTCGTACCATTTACGTAGCATTTACGGACGATATACGGAGGATATACGCACGATATAACCAACTAAACAATACAATTCAACTGCCCTATGTCTAAAGTCACACCCAGTATTGAATTCGATTCGTTCAGCGGCAAGCTGAGCCGGAAAAGCCGTATCGTTCTGCGTACGCGGAACGGCCAAACCCATGCTTACGCGCTGGACAACCCTTTCCGTGGCACGGCCTCAGCGGAACAGGGAGCGACACGCACCAGTTTTGGCGAGGCTGTCAAACAAGCCTCAGCCATCCTCAAAGACCCCGCCCTTCGTGCCGAGTGGGAAAAGCGTTATGCGGACTACCGCAAGCATTTCCGCCACCATGCCCCAACCCCTCAGAACCCCAAGCCGAACAACCATTTCTGTACCACTCTCCGCGGCTTCATCATCTCCACCCTGAAGTCCGCCCATTGAAGAACATACAGCCCGCGTTTTTCTCAAAACATACAGCCCGCGTCTTTTCTCCATAGTATCGACCATGCATGGGCGATAAAAGACGCAGGCTGCCAAGCCCCACCCCGCCTGCGAACCGAAAATCCCATCCCTAAATGCAAATAAATTTGCATATATCAAAAAAAAGTTGTACCTTTGCGCCCAAATTTGTAAAATAGCATAAATTGTACGAAAATGTTCTACTATAGAAGGAAAATATTATTAGCATTATTAGAAGAACTAGGAGGGCGTTTATCCGCTATTCAAATGCAAAAATACCTCTTTCTCTTTACTCGGAAACAAGCAGACAATATCGCTTTTGAGTTCGTTCCATACAAATTTGGTGGTTTTTCATTTCAGGCGAACCAAGACATTTTCACTTTATCAAAATATGGATATGTAGAAGTAGCAGACAACAAAGAAAAAACCATCTCATTATTGAAAGATGGGAAATACATTTCCGAATTAGACATGTTTGATCAACTAGCAGTTCGAAATGTATGTGAAGAATTTGGGACTTTATCTACAAGAGATTTAATAAGATATACATATACTCATTACCCATTTTACGCGATTAACAGCACAATTGCGAATCAAATACTGACTGCAGAAGAACTTGAAAAGGTCGATAAACAACGTCGTCATTCTACTGAAATACAACTGTTCACGATAGGATATGAGGGACGCACATTGGAAAGTTATATAAAAACACTTATTATCAATGATGTCCGTGTACTATGTGATGTAAGAAAAAATGCATACAGCCAGAAATTCGGCTTTTCGAAGTCACAATTGCAAAATGCATGTCAGGGGGTTGGGATTGAATATATTCATGTTCCATCTTTAGGTATAGAATCTGAACAAAGACAACATCTTTACTCACAAGAAGACTACGACCGCCTTTTTGCGATATATGCACACTCCACTTTAGCTCAAAACACAGATTCGATTCTATATGTATATAATTTAATTCAACAAAAGAAGCGAGTTGCATTGACATGTTTTGAGAAAGACCCCAATCAGTGCCATAGATATGTAGTGGCAAAAGCATTACTTAAGTTGCCTCAGGCTAATTATTCATTGAAGAATCTGTAATCCCATGCCACGAAAAAAGTTCCTATTAACTGTTACCACCTATCCGCTTCCTTCGCGCACCTACGATGAGTTGGTTTGTACAGCCGGTATATGCGAGGATGGTTCATGGATACGAATATATCCAATGCCATTAAGCTATCTAAGAGAGCAAAAACTGAAAGGTGTCACAAAAGTACGTAAATACACATGGATGGAACTCGATGTTGTACCTCGCACTGATTCAAAAAAAGACTTTAGACCCGAAAGTTATTCGCCAGTTCATTATGATTTTACCGATGTTCGGTTCTTAGAACATATTGATACAAAAAATAATTGGGCAGAACGTAAAAAATGGTGTTTGAAGAACATATATACAAATTTAACGACACTAATAGAGGAATCGAAAGCGCCGACAAATAAATCTCTTGCGACTTTTAAACCGGCTAAAATTATTAATTTTCTAATCGAAGAAGATGAAAGAGAATGGAAAGAGAAATGGAAAGCACAGTTTGTGCAATATCAATTAAATTTTGATAATCCAGAACAGGTAATTAAGAGAAGCATTCCAAGGAAAATGCCTTATCGTTTTTCGTATGTTTTCATAGATGACGAAGGCAGAGAAAGCACGTTAATGATAGAAGACTGGGAAATCGAAGAACTATATTTCAATTGTTTAAAAGCATATGGTTCAGAAAAGGTCGCATGCCAAAAGGTGAAAGAGAAATATTTTGACACCTACATTACGAAACATGATATTTATCTATTTTTAGGCACTCAGTATCAGCATCATATTAAAAGAGCAAAAAATCCATTTGTTATCATTGGCGTCTTTGCTCCACAAAAAGCTAAACAGGAAGACCCGTCTCAATTATCATTATTTTAAGGTGACCGGGACACGACCGAGGGACAAAGCAAAAATAAAAAACAGATATAAACTAATACATATATAAATACTGCACATAGCGCAACAGGCATATACCTTTAAAGACAAGTCGGCAAAACTTAATGTGGTAAGGAGATATATGTCCCTGCTATCCGTGTCTTGGCATGGGTAAGCGGGGTATTACCACAAGTTTGCCGACTCTGTCTTTTACCCCGCTTGCCTGTGCTTTTTCTCTTCCCGAGAATACCCGACCGGATAGCCATTGCTATTCGGTTTTTTGATTTTTGAATAATAAAAAATATAGATATGGCTACTACTATCTACACGTATTTGCATCATGACGATTTAAAAGGCTCACGCATTGTAAGGATGGATGACTGCATGTGCATGCTTTACAATATTAAACGCAACGATGCTACTTTCCTAAGAGACTTCAATGAAGATTTGCAAAAGCCAGCATTGTATATTCTGTTGAATAAAGAAGCACGCAAAGCATATATAGGAGAAACAGATGATTTTAGTAAAAGAATCATCCAGCATCTAGCAAAGAAGGAGTTTTGGGATGAGGTGCTCGTTTTTCTTGGGAGCAACGAAGATACTTTGAGCAAAACAGAAGTCCAATATTTGGAATATCTTGCATACAATAAAGCCTTAGATGTCAAAACCTATAACCTTTCAGAAAATACTCAGAGCCCTAAACTCCCACACATGAATGTAATGCTGAAGGGAAAGACAGACAAATTTTTTAACTACGTACTATTTCTTGCTCAATTTATTGGTTGTGATGTGTTTGAAAAACGTCAAAAAATAGTTTACAAAGCACCAGAACTGGAAACAAAGGCAAAAGTAATGCCAGTACCAATCAAGTTTACAAGTGAGGATTTAAAAGGAAACACTAAACTGTCATTTAACGGAGAAGGGAAATACTCTAAACGTGACATGGTACTACGTATAGTGAAAGAGTTTGTTAGACAATTCCCAGAGACTACATATGAAGAATTAAAAGCCACATTTAAGAGAGATTATTTAGGACGATTCGCACAATATGAGTTCTTGCAAGAAGACATAGAAACGGCTCGTAAATGGAAAGAACTTGGAGAAGATCACATACATTATTTCTTGGACGAGAAGGATATACTTATTAGTAGTGACGGAGTGCAATTTGCGGTTTGTGTTGAGTGGGATAAAAATAATATCATTAATGTACTTGGCATCGCTAAAGCACTAGGTTGGACATTTGATATTGCTAGATAATGTTTTTAGTGGTAAATACCTTATAATGTCCAAAGGTCCCGCTTTTAAAAAAGTACGCTAAGACAAAGAAATAAACGAGAGTTATAAAATTATAATTCGATTTTTTGATTTTTCACAAAAAGAAAAATAATAGTATTATGACAAAATGGAAATTTGAGGAGCAAACAGGACAAGAGCAAGGTCCTAACAACGCGACTGCGGAGCATTTCAAGTCACGAGATGCTTTTTCCTCTTTAGTTCGTGAGTCTATCCAAAACTCTTTAGATGCATTTTTAGATTCATCTAAACCGGTACAAGTAAAATATGCATTAGGACATCTTGGGGAAGATTTATCCAATTCCATCCGCGAGATAGAAGATCATGTACGCGCATGTTTCGCCTCTTATCCTGAGAGTTCTACCTACCAAAGAATGGTGGATTATTTAAATCAGCATACCATGGATCCCATTTCTTATTTAAGAGTGTCTGACTATAACACAAAGGGAATGGATTATACACCCAATACCAAATGCGGTTTTCATAGTTTTCTGCAATCCATAGGCGATTCCCATAAAGACGGAGAAGGTGCTGGAGGTTCATATGGATTTGGAAAAGCTGCATATTATGAACTCTCAAATGCTCGTACGATTTTAGTATCCACAAAAACAGATCAGGATAAGGTTGCTTTTCAAGGATGCTACATGCTTTGCACACATAAGATGGGTGATGGGAAAAAA
>CALEPS010000048.1 GCA_937910305.1 uncultured Bacteroidales bacterium
ATATTGACTACCAATGAAGGTCTGTTCAACGCAGGTCTGACTTCTACGAATAGCTTAGTCCTTAATGGCGGCGAGTTTAGAGGAACGACTGCCATCACAATCTCCGGTGGAACGGCTGCGATCAACCGCGGTACCATCGAAGGCACAGCATGTGGTTTGAAAGTCACTGACGACGGTACGGCTACGGTGAAGAAACTGGCTGCTATCAAGGGAGGAACATATTCTGCACAACAAACCGGAGGTACATTGACCATCGAGTGCGGTAAGTTTGATGGGGCGCTGAACGGTACGATCGACTTCACTTCCGGTTATTTCAAAGACAAGGCGCATGCTGCGAATGTAGCAGCAGGCAAAGACTGGATGCAACTCACCAACGGCGTGGAGTATAACGAAGGCTATCGTTTCTTCTTAGGTAACTCTGAAACGGGTAAGACTAACGGTGTCGGCGTCTGCCGCATCGGGGATGTGTCTTATTCAACCTTGGAGGCGGCGCTCGCTTATGCGAACAACAAACCGGATGAAGAGTTGGTTATCTTCATGACGAATCACTATACGCTTCCCGCCGGTTATTATACTTTGCCCGCCAAGGCAACTCTGGTAGTGCCGATGAGCGATGAGCAGGCAAAGATTAACCTGACAGCACCGCGTTTGGTGTACAATGATGTAAATGATGTAGAAGCCAATAAATACATCAACAATATCCCGTCTGAGTTCCGCTGTTTGACTTTCGCTAAAGGCGTGAACATGGATGTGTTTGGTAAGATTGAATTGACCTGTACGCAATATCAGAGCAATGAGGCATACACCAGTCAGCCGGTAGGCGCGTATGGCCATTTGGTGATGGAAGAAGGTAGCCACATGACCTTAATGGACAAATCGGAACTCCGCGCATGGGGATTCATGACCGGTAAGGGAGAGACGGACGCACGCCGTGGTGCTACCGTCCGCGAGATGTTCCAGATGGGCGACTGGAAAGGTGCTATGACATCTGTCATGATTACCGGAATGGGAACACCACTTGGTATTACTGATTATAGTAGTTATAAGATATTCCCTGTTACCCAGTATTTTATCCAGAATGTTGAATCTCCCGTCAAGTACCATCCGGGCGCATTGCTCTCAACCTCAGCAGCAGTGTCTGAAGGTGTGGGGGGTATGAGTATCTCTATGGCAGCAACGGATATCGCTATCGTAGGTGTCAGTGGTCAGGATTCGGCTATCTTCCTCATGGATATTGCTGCCGATGCGGATAACACATGGGTGCGCAAATGGTACGACGCAGAGAATGATGTTCAAGTATATGATATTAACTCCGGTGCACATATCGGTTCGATGGAACTGGATATGGGAGGATTGAGTTTGGGCAACATCTCTGTTCCTGTAAAACTCAATTCGGCTAAATTTGACCTGCCTATCACTTCCAATATGAAGATCCACTTGTTGACAGGCGGAATGGACTTTGAACAAAATACGAGTTTGTTACCGGGAGCGGAAGTAGAAGTGGATAAAGAATCTACGGTCTCCATCTCCAAAGATAGTTCTGATCCGGAGCATACCGGTGCAGTGTATGTGTACGATCAAGCGCAATGGGAACAATACGCGTTCTGCGGATCGGCAAAAAGTCCGGGTACGCCTGCATACACCAAAGTCGTTCGATATACGCCGAGTGCCAAAGGACAACCTGCCATAAGGAAAGAGGACTCAAAACCTGCTTCTGCTAAAATCAATGTGCATGGTACATTCAATACCAAAGACGGCTATGTATATACCTCTGAAACAGGCGCAAACATCTTCTCTAATAACGAAGACGCTGGAACTTTCATCTTCAATAATGCAGCAAGCGAAGCAGGTGAAAGAACTGTGTATCAAATAAAAGGATTAGGAAATAGTACCAGCCATTATAAACCCCTGACTTTCACTTGCGCCAAATTGAAGAACAGCGATGATAGCGATATTTCTTATACGGCAACAACGAGTGCTATTCCGGGCTTTGCATTCATCTATCGCGATGGCAAATGGCAAGAGCCGGTAAACGAGGAAGCAGGAACCGCTACGTTTAATATGGATTGCTATACGGCGGAGATCAGTATGGCTGCATATCAGGAGATTATAGGAGATGAGGAACATCAGGAAAACCAGCTGAAAATAGCCATCTACCATGCGCCGGATAATATCGCCGAGTATCTGATGGCTTCGGTTGTGGCTGCAAGCTCTGATGAGGAAATAAGTATTGAAACTTATGAGTCGAATAAAGCGCATTATGATGAGGAGTATAGCATAGCAAAAGAAGTTACTGCTCTCCAAGAAGCAGGTTACGATTTAGGGCCGGCTGTACAGAAACTATTAATCAAACCGCAAGAGTGGGTGGAGATAGCAGGCACAGTACATGCGAAATTTGATATGTTTGTGGATGAGTTTGGAGAACAATATGCGCAAGGAGTAAAGGAGGGAAACTACGACCTCTGCGAAGAAGCAGTAACCGCATACGGAGAGTATTTCTCGGCTCAGTTAACTCACCCCTATGCAGAGAGTGTCGAAGGCAATGCCGATCATACCTATTCTGATGCTGACGGAGCAGGAAGACTCTTTATTCGTGTTGGTGATAACTGCCAATGGTGGGAAGTGGAGAAAAAAGATAACCTCTACCACTGCATCCATCCGCAAAACGATACTTATTACGAATGGGAATCGAATATTAACGAAGAGACAGGTGTTGATGAAGGCGAATGGAAAGAAAAACGCTTTAACATCACTTGGAAAAACTGGGATGGTACTATTATCGAAACGGCTGATGAAGATGGAACCCTGCATGACAGTTACAAAGTGCCCTACGGCACAGTGGCAGAGTTCTTGGGTACCAACCCGACCCGCGAAGCAAAGGTTGACTATACCTATGACTTCACAGGTTGGTCTCCGGCTCTTGACTCGGTTAAGAGTGACGTTACCTATACGGCTACTTATACTCAAAAACCGCGTACTTACACCATCATCTTCCTTAACGAAGGTGGTGTGGAGATCGAGCGTCAGTTCCTGACTCTCAATGAATGGCCTGTATGCGAGAATGCGCCTACCAAAGTAGGTCATACTCTGGAATGGACACCTGCTATTGCTGCAGTAACCGGCGAGGCTACTTATACCGCCAAATGGTTGGAAGAGGCTCCCGAGAAGTATGAGATTACCTTCTTCGATTATGATGGTAAAGAGATTCTACAGCAAGACAGTGTTAACGTAGGCGAGACACCCGAAAAACCGGCAACTCCCACGGGAAAAACGGCTACCGACGAGTTCACCTATGTCTTCGATCATTGGTCACCGGATGTAGAACCCGTTTCTATCGACGGTCCAAAATCCTATACCGCTGTTTATCGCGAGGTAGCGAAGACTTATACGGTTACGTTCCTTGATGAGCCTGGAAACAAGATCGAGTCGAATCAGTATGCGTACGGTGAGACACCAGTCTGCTCTGCAACTCCTACCAAAACGGCTGATGTGCAATATACCTATAAATTTGCATGGGATCCGCAGATACAGACGGTGATGGGTGATGCTACCTACAGGGCTGTCTTCACGCCGGAACATAATATCTACACCGTTACCCTCAAAGCCAATCCTTCGGGCGCATGTACGTTCGCGGGCGCAGGTTCTTATGAGTATGGTACACAAATATCTATCTCCAGAACGGATAACAGCGGCTATACCTTCCTTAACTGGACGGATGCAGAGGGTAATATAGTATCATCTCTTCCTGCCACTATCTCCGGTGACATCTGTCTTGTGGCTAACTTCGAGGTTGCAAATCCGGATTATACGATTACATGGAAGAGCGAAGACGGTAATACAACCTATAAGGAAGTAGGTCAGAAAGCCGGTACGGCTACTACCTTTACCGGTACTACGCCGACCAAGGAAGCCACAGCAGACAAGACCTTCACCTTCTACGGCTGGTCAACGGCTGCTAATGGTGGCGGAACGATCTACAAGAACGGTATGACGCCGAAGGCTGCGGGTGATGCAACGTACTACGCTTATTTCAATGAGGAGGTACGCAAGTATACCGTCGCTTGGAAGAACGAGAACGGTGCGGATATTGAGGTGGATTATAACCAGCCGTATGGTGCTGTGATAGAGTATAACAGTGCTACTCCTACCAAATCGCCGGATGCTCTGTATAGCTATACCTTCGATGGTTGGGCGGACAGCAAGGGCGGCGATGTCGTTTCCCTGCCGGCTACTGTCACTGGTAATGCGGCTTTCTATGCTCATTTCAATGCCGTTTCGGTTGTACCTGTTGTAGAGGAGACGCTCATAGAGGCTGGAGGCGCAGGAGAAGACGAAGTAACGATTAGTGATCCTGTGGAGGCTGACCGCCTTATTGTTCACGAGGATGGTAAAGTGACGATTACTGCTTCTGCTATAGTAGATGAGTTTATCATCGAGTCCAACGGAACCAACTCCGGCGAAGTTATCGGAGCAGCGAACATAACTGCCGTTGATGCTTACTTCGATCTGGAGATGGAGATGGACGCTCTCACATGGTATGCAGTGGCTGTGCCTTGGGAGGTAGATGCGACAAACGGTATCATCGTGAATGGTTCGCCTCTGCGTCTCGTAACGGATATCGATGTGCTTTATTACGATGGTGCATCCCGTGCCGCAAATGGTACAGGAGCGGGAATCAATAACTGGAAATATGTTGCAGAACAAGGTGATAAGACGCTCTATCCGGGTACGCTTTATATGATTTATCTGGCTAATCCGACATCTAAGATCCGTTTCCAGAAGAAAGCAGGAGCAGATGTGTTGACAACAACTCTTAGTGTCCATTCCTATGCTTCTACAACCGGCTCAGACATCGATGCCGGATGGAATGGTATCGCTAACCCGTCTCTCTTCCATGCCTTTATCAATGCGAATGCTGATACCTACTATGGAGACCATGCTGCTCACGAACAATACTGGGGACAGAAATATATACCTGCTCAAAGTCGCTATGATGGCATCAATATGAAAGAAGAAGACCTGATTGTTGGCGAGCCTGTCTTCGTGCAAGTAGAGGCTGATAAGGATAATGTAGTAGCAGAGACTACCAACGGCAGTTTTGCTGCTCCTCGCCGCCGTGCTCCGCGGGTGGATAATGCGTACTACGAGGTACATATCTCTGCCGGTGAGGCATATACCGACCGTATCTATCTCCAGACTCTGGAAGACAAGGAGGATCGTTACGTCATCGGTCTCGATCTCGCGAAGGCTGGTGTCAGCAACAAGGTAGCGCAGATGTGGGTGAACCGCTATAATGCCAAACTCTGTGTCAACACCACCGCTCCGGTAGGCAAGACCGCTACCTATCCGTTGGGTATCTCTATCCCGGAGAACGGAACCTATCAGATCTCTTCAGCAACGGAGATGCAGAACAACCAGCCACCCTTCGGTCATCCTCTGGAGCATCGGCAACGAAACGAACGAGCAGGGCTACCCCAACCTCTACTACATCTCACAGCACCTGACGGATGTCTGCCATGCCGAGGATCCGACCAGGCCTACGACCTTCGGTTCCAACATAGCCTGGGCTTCGGAACAGGATTTCCGGAACACGATGGACATCTTTGGCTACAATTACAAGCCACACCTCTACGCCAAGTTCCACGAGGCCAACCCCGGCAAGCTCTACCTCGGCAGCGAGACCGCCTCAACCATCAGCACAAGAGGAGTGTATTTCTTCCCGATCGAGGATAATCCAAGAGGCAGGGAATTCTGCGAAAAGGACTTCCAGATCAGTTCCTACGACCTTCACACAGTCCCCTGGGGCCAGGTCCCCGAAGAGGAGTGGAAGTATGAGGATGAGAATCCCAGCTGCCTCGGAGAATTCGTCTGGACCGGCTATGACTATCTCGGAGAGCCTACTCCTTATAACAATGACTTTACAATACTGGACAATTTCCAGGACCCGGCCACCCGTGCCAAGGCAGAGAAAGAACTGGCAGAAAAGGGTTCCGTCTCCACTCCGTCCAGGAGTTCCTATTTCGGAATAATCGACCTGGCCGGCTTCCCCAAGGACCGGTTCTGGCTTTACCAGGCTCGCTGGTCCGACAAGACTGTGCTTCACATCCTGCCGCACTGGAACTGGGAAGGCAAGGAAGGCCAGGTGATCCCGGTCCATGTCTACACCAACTGTGACAAGGTAGAACTCTTCGTCAACGGAGAGTCAAAGGGCTTGCTCGAGCGCGCTGACAAGCAATACCGTCTCCGCTGGGACGACGTGGTCTACCAGCCCGGAAAGGTAGAGGCTGTGGGCTGGAAAGACGGCCGGAAGGTTGCCACAGAGACAATAAAGACTGCAGGCCTGGCCCGAAAGATCAAACTAAACCTTGAAAAAGGATTCGGCGAAGGAGACCTGTTCTACGTCGACGTGAAGATCACTGACAAGAAGGGCAATTTTGCTCCGACTGCCGGCAACGAACTGAAATTCAGCGTCAAGGGCCCGGGCGAGATACTGGCCTTAGATGCCTGTGACCCGACCTGCCTCACTCCGTTCCGCAGCGACAGCATCAATGCTTTCAACGGCCTGGCTTCGGTCATCATCAAGACCAAGCCCGGGGCTAAAGGCAAGATCGTCGTGACCACCACGTCCGACGGACTGAAAAAAGGACGGACCAGAATCAAACTATAAATTACAAAATACGCCTATTATGGACATGAAACGGACTATTTTGATTGCAGCAGCTACTCTGATGTGTATTGCTGCAGCAGGACAGGAGAGGATCACCAAGGCCAACTATGGCCTTGCAGAAAGGTTCTCTGCCAAGAGGGTGAACCAGATGGTCTTCTCCACCAGGGTACAGCCGCGGTGGTTCAAGGACGGAGACCGTTTCTGGTACGAATGGCAGTCTCCAAGGGGAACTGACTATTACATCGTGGATCCCGTCAAGGGAACAAAGACCGAAGTCTTCGACCTTGAGCGGCTTGCGATGGAACTGACCGAGATCACAAAGGATCCCTTCGACGCCCAGCATATTCCCATAACAGGACTGAGGCTTATGGACGACAAGGTGTTCACCTTCGACATCCGCAGCACCCAGGACAAGGTTGAGAAACCCGACACCACCAAGGCGAAAAAAGGCGGCGGAACGACCGGAGGACCAAGAGGAGCCGCCCCTGGCAGGGCCGAGAAGAAGGTCTTCCATTTTGAATATGACTTCGCGACCCGCACCCTGAAGGACGTAACGGAAGAGAAGGAGAATGAGGTCAAGAAGTACCCCACCTTCGCCTCGATCTCCCCTGACGGTACTGTCGGTGTCTATGCCAAGAACTCCAACCTCTGGATCATGGACTCGACCAATCTCAGGAAGGCCGCTAAGGATCCCAAGGACAGCACCATCGTGGAGCATCGCCTGACCTCTGACGGCATCAAACAGTTCGGCTTCGGCTACGGCAACTATTCGGGAGACACCGAAACAGACACCACCCGTCGTTCCAATCCCGGCGAGCTTGCCTGGTCGCCCGACTCGAAGCATTTCGCTGTGACCAAGTGGGACACCAGGAAACTGGAGGACCTCTGGGTCATCAATTCAGTAAGTTCAAAGCGTCCGAAACTTGAGACCTACAAGTACCAGATGCCTGGAGAACCCGGCCCGAAGGGCTACCTCTTTGTCTTTACCCTCAACGGCACGGACGCAACTTGCAAACAGGTCAACGTCGATGCCTTCAAGGACCAGGACTTCAGCATACAGAGCGCCCGAAGGCTGGCCAAGGACAGCTATGGAGACTATTTCTCCAACAAGTGGATGGGAGACGAGAGCGGCTTCTATCTCACCCGCCAGAGCCGTGACATAAAAAGAGTCGACCTCTGCTGGGTAGGCGTCAATTCCGATTCCGCCAAGGTGATCATTCCAGAAAGGTCCAACACCTACATCGAGACGAAGAGGCCGTTCCTGATAAAGGACGGAAAGCAGATTATCTGGTGGTCAGAGCGAAACGGCTGGGCCAACCTCTACCTTTACGACAAGGATGGGACCCTTGTCA
>CALEPS010000049.1 GCA_937910305.1 uncultured Bacteroidales bacterium
CTCCTTACATAAAGCGTAACCCAATCGCAAGTAACGCTCTAAATATCTATCCCATTCCTTGCCTTCCTGCCATTCATATGGCATTGTTTGTAAAGGATAGTCAACAAACATAAACCCATTCCGGCGGAGACTGTCTTGATAGGCAATAAACTCATTCAGCATATCATTGCCTTTTCCTATATTGGATTTAACATCTTCCATCTGTTCGGAGCGGACTTTGTATTGGGATGGAAAGAACCGTTCTATGAATCCGAAAACGCCGTTGACAGTCTTTTCTAATACTCCTTGCCGGGTGGCTGCGATGCCTATACGCTGAAATATCGCGTTTTGATCGTATGAAGATAAGTAATACGATTCATAAATCAGTATGTTCTCCAATATCGCAAGTAATGCATTATCTTTGTCTTCCGGCAGTGCAGATATTTTTTCTGGTAAACGAGTGGGATCTGTGAGAACCTCTTCCCCCAATAAATCGGCTATAGGCTTAGTGATTTGTTCATTAGGAGCCGGACTGATATGGGCACAACTATAGCGATCGCTACCAAATAACATTCGCTCCACTAGATGAATCTGGATATGTCTCTCTTCGTTATATATAGAACGTGCATAAGTCAGCATAGGTTCTGAGAGGCGTTGTAACATCTGGTCTTTCTGACGAAAATTCATAAGCACTTTCAGCATTTCTGCCTCTTCAATCAATTGAGTGCGCGTGTCGCTTCGGGGATAGAATGAAGAATAGAAAGTGCTAAAAACATTGCGCCCGTCATGGATAGAAGCAAAAATGGAGTCTTGTTGAACAATCTGGCAGATGATCCTTCTTCCCCAATTATAATAAGTATAAAGTGAGGAACTATTAATAGTGCTGATGTCTAATCCAATCCATTCTTGGGAAAGCCAATATAACTGATCCAAGTCACCATGATCAATAATATCATCAACGATTTTCCCAATCTTCTTGGTGTTGTTGATATCTTTTTGTATTTCAGCCGGCAACTGATTTTGGTAATTGCTAAACGCCTTCTCTTTGACGGCTGCACCTGCTGGAGATACGGCAATAATTCCGGCAAAACATAAAACGAAGATTCTGGTAAATAGTTTTTTCATATCTGTTATATTTTATCAATCCAACAATATAAACCCTGCCCAATAATAGGGAGATGCATACGGATGACTGACTTCCGAAGACCCAGCTCCCCCTTTAGGGGGCTGGGGGGCCTGCCCCGTCATCTTCCCTTTGCTCTTATATTTCTCATGCAGCGCAGACCTGCTTCCGGAAGATGTTCCCTCTGCCGTATAACTCCTCACTTCCTGCTGTGCCATCCTGAACGCCTGCCGCTTGCTCATGCCTTGATTGAGATTTCGATAAAAAGATGTCATCAATAACTGCGTTGCCTTATCGTCCACCGGCCAGATTGCCATCAGTAAGGTCTGTGCTCCTGCCATCTTAAAAGCCCGTTGAAGACCAAACACTCCTTCGCCGCTGACATCTCCACGCGCTGTCTCGCAAGCCGAGAGAGCAACTATATCCGCTTCGCGCAGGTCTAACGTGGAGATCTCCTGAGCGGTTAAGATACCATCTTCGATTCCTTCCGGCAGTCGTTCACTATGACCCGAGAGGGCCGTATTCGCACCCGCAAAAAGCAATCCGCATCGCTTAAGAGGGTCAATGGAAACTGATGTGTGATGGCTGAAATACTGTTGCTGCTGTGCAGTCGTGTCCGGCCAATAGAAACCATGTGTTGCAACATGCAGGATGTTTTGTTTCTTGCCGGAGAGGGCTTTGAAGGACTCTTCGCTCGCTGCTGAGGCGGTGTATATCTCCACGCTTATCTTCTTGTCCTCAAGGAGTTGACGGATGGTGTCTATTTCAACTTTTGACTCGGGAAGATAGTTTGCTCCACGGCTTCCACGGCTATATTTCTCATGCTCTATCGCCATCGCCTCAGGCGTGGCACTATAGTAAATACCACCATACAACACAGCTTTGGTATTAGGAACGGTACTTTTCCTCTTTGCTATTTCACGTGTAGAAGACACTCTGACCATACTATAGACATCCGCCATCGAACGGGATGAGTCATAGGGAAGAGACTCCAAACTTACCTGGTGCAACAATCCCGATGGCGCAAAATAGACCGTGTCGCCGGAATGGATATGTTTTTGTATCTTGCCCCATATCTGTTGGGTCAGTCTCTGACCGTGTCTATGATAGTCGTATAAGTTATTGATGGAAGATCTTGTATAGCCCTCTGAATCAATCAATGAGGTTATATCTCTTTCTTCAAAAAGAGGCAATACCAATACATGTTCCCATTCTTTTTTGATAAGGTAGGCTGCGGTCATGATAGAGTCTTTCCCATATTTGAATGTAGCAAACTCAACTGCTATCGCACGTGAAGAGAGATGGCGCTTTACATCTTCATGCGTTATATCTAAGAAATGGAGAAAATCGCCTGCTTCTTTGCTGCGGGTTGTCAGTTCGCGTTCTATCTTCTCTGCTTTCTGTTTCAAAAGAGTGATAGTATCTAACGGTAAATCATCCTGCTGGAGCTTCTTGCGAATAGCCATCACTTCTTTGAACAGCGGCTGCAATGAACTGGAACTATTGGCTATCAGTTGCAATTCAACATCGGATTGAAGCAGCAATCCTTTGGTCAGCAGTTGAATGTCGTATAAAGCATCCGTGTATTCGGATTGAGTCTCTTGGAAACGAAGCATGAAAGGTTGGTAATTGATAATATCCCGCTGCATTTTGTCCCAATACTTACTTCGCTCTTGGGAGGTAAGGAAAGAGAATGTACGCCTAACATCCCTCTCCTTGGTCTCTATGGCTTTTAGAAGATGCTCTTTGGCGAGCGCTGTGTCCTTGTGAAAGGCGTAGATATTGGCTATGTTATTATGGCACTCGGCTAACTTTACGCTCTCGTCATCATAGATGCTCTCAGCATAGGATAGTGCTTGTTGAGAACTAATAAGTGCGCTATCTACATTATTGGCATGAAAATAAGCAAAGGAGGCATAGGTGTAGCACTCCACCAACGAAGGCCTGTTTCCGACACTTTGATAGAGTGGTATCGCAGAACTAAAATTAGAAATAGCTCTTGTATATTGCTTCTGCATCAGATAACATAACGCGATATTGTAATAGCATTCCGCCATCAGTATTTGATTGTCTGCAGTGTGCGTATCGCCCACCTCTTGAAGAATCTCTTGAAGACCTGCGATCTCCTCGCTATATTTGCCTTCCGAAAAATACTGGATAACTCGCATGTATTTTTTCTTGGATTCGAGAAATCCTTGGTTGATTGTAGTGGGGTAGTCCGTCTTCTCGGAGTCCTTCTGGGCAATGACTGCATCCCAATAAGAAGCTTTTTCTTCATTATGAAGGTAAAAACGGTAGGTGTTACTCAAACTCCTGGCGACGGAGGCCAAACGAGTCTCTTTTTTGAGCGCGTTGGATTGGGAATAGAGAGTATAAGCTTGTTCCAATAGTTGGATAGCGGCACTATAGTTCTCCGTCTTGATCTCTAACTGGGCTTTTTCGCTGGACAAACCTGCACATAGAGCCATAGAATCCGGCACTTCGTGCATTCGTCTTTCCGCATCCGCAAAAGCCGATCGGGCTTTCTCAAATTGTTGAGTATAGGTGTATTCGCGACCAAGAATGATATATTGCTCAACTACGCGTTTCGCTTTGACCGCCATTTCGGCATAACTGATAGCCAGAAGGGAGTATTGGATGGCATCGTTATAATTATCATGGGCCTCTTTTTCCATTGCTTTGTAAGAATAGCAGTGCTCAATACCGCTATATGCCAATACTCGGGCTTTGGGGAAATTCTCGCTGAGACTGATGGCGGTTAGCAGAGCTTCCTCCGCCTTGTCCAGTTCCATCTTCTGAATATAAGCATACCCCAGATGTATTTTGAAACGCACATAATCAAACTTTACCTCCGGAGTCCGATGGGTCGCATCGCTGAAGTAGTTGTCGTATTCCGGCTCTATCTCCATCAGCGCAGAGTTATTTTTATCCTTAATGGCTTGATCCGCTCTCGTCTGTAAGGATGTCCAATACGCATCTGTCTGTCCGAATGAACTACTCGCGCAGACAGTCATAACAAGAATAAATAATATCCGTTTCATATGCATTGATGTATTTATTAATCCAGCAATATAAACCCTGCCCAGTAATAGGGCGATGCATACGGATGACTTACTTCGCCTCCCTCCTTGCTCACTTCCGCAGCCTGCTTGCTCACTTTCGAGGACTCAACTCCCCCTTTAGAGGGGTGGGGGGCCTGACCCGTCTGCTTTCCTTTGTTTTTATATTTCTCATGCAGGGAAGACCTGCTTCCGGAAGATGTTCCCTCCGCCGTGTAGTTCCTTACCTCCTGCTGCGCGGCTCGGAATGCCTGCCGCTTGCTCATCCCCTGGCTGTAATGGCGGAAGAATGAAGTCATAAAGAGATTCGTAGCACGGTCGTTCACTTGCCAAAGAGTCATCATAATCGTTTTGGCTCCTGCCATCTTGAATGCACGCTGCAGACCAAATACTCCCTCACCGGAGATATCACCTAATCCTGTTTCGCAAGCAGACATTACCACAATATCGGTACTTCGAAAATCTAAAGCAGAGATCTCTTTGGCTGTAAGAATACCATCGTCCACGCCTTTAGGAAGCCGTTCACTGTGACCCGATAGAGCCGTATTCGCTCCCGAGAAAAGAAGGCCGCATCGTTCCAACGGATCAATAGTGGCGGAGAACTTACTAACGTCGTTTCCATCTCCTAATAGCATGCCGCGTTGGCTGAAATAGCGCGTTTGCTTTGCTGTGGAATCCTGCCAGAAGAAACCATGAGTAGAAAGAAGTAATATGTTTGGCTTTTTCCCGCTCAAAGCTTTGAGCGACTCTTCGCAGGCTGTATCTTTAGAATATACTGTAACAGCAATATGTTTTTTCTTCAAAATAGGTTGTATCGAATCAATCTCTGCTTTAGATCCCGGCAGGTACTTGGCAACAGAGCGTCGTGTAGTATCATTGGCATATGTATTCGATTCTGCTGTCTCCATGCTACGATATTTACTGGCATTAGCAATCAGCATAATACTATCCATCGGCTCGTAGAAAATGCCGCCATAGAGCGTTGCTGTCTGATGTGGAATAGTCGGCCCGCTGATTGCTAATTCTCTGGTTGAGGACAGACGTACAATATTGTATTTGTCGCCGATAGTGCTTGTCTCGTCAAATGGCAGATTTTCAATAGCAATCTGATGCAAGATACCTGTAGGGGCAAAGAATACCACCTCACCTTCGTTAATATATGGCAGCACATTATTCCATATAAGTTGCACTAATTGCTTTCCGTTTTGATCGTAGGCATAAGTGGTATTGATACTATTTTTGTTTGCGGTAGTTTGATGTAATAACGAACTCACCTCTTTCTCCTCAAACAGAGGAATCATAATAGGATACGAGCAAGTATCCCGCACCAGCAAAGCGCAGTACATTGTACTATCCTCATTCAGCGGTGCTCGCATAAACTCGATTGCCACCTGTTTCGGCTTCAGCACTGCCCGTACGCTATCCCATGTGATCGCCCATTGCCGCAAATTTTCTCGGAACGCCGCACTCTTGCGTGTAATCTCTTTCTCCAATGTCTCTGCTTCTTCTTTTACTTGAGTTAGATAAGCAGCTTGCGGATCTTTCTCCTCCAACGCCATAATCTGTTGTTTCTTCCTCGTCAACTCATTCCATTGCCGGATCAGCGTCGTGTCTCCGCTCGCCAAGATAGAATTCTTGATGGCATTAGAAGATGCTAACAATAGACCCTTTGTAAAAAGTTCGTTATTATAAGCAAAAGTACTTATAGATGGCTTTTCAAAGGAGAAACTGTATGTGAATAGAGGGTATGTAGATTCGAAACGGTCTTTTATTGTGGACCAATAGGAATTTCTCTGTTGCTCCGACATATAGTTGAGCGATTGCAAAAAGCCGGATTTGCTGATCTCCTGTGCACTGTATAAATACAACTCCGACTTCGAATAGTCCTTACATTTGTAGTATAAGCGACCTATATCATTGAGCGCAGTTGCGTAATCAGGATGGTTCTCGCCGAATGCGGATTTTAGGATTGCTATGGACTGAAAATAACAATGTTCAGCATTTGCAGAGTCACCGATGTCCCGATATAGATTTCCTAAATTCTTGAGCGAAATAGCGTACTTCGGGTGGTTCTCTCTCGGAGCGGATTTGTAAATATCTACTGCCAGAAGATAATATTGCTCTGCCTTCGCATTATTTCCCATATCCGTATATAAAAGTCCTAAATTATTGAGCAAAGCAGCATATTGGGGATGTCTCTCTCCAAATGCGGATTTCATGATTGCAATGGATGGGAGATAATACTGTTCCGCTTTCGTATAGTCGCCGGTATTTCGATACAGATTCCCTAAATTATTGAGCGCAGACGCATAGTCAGGATTATTCTCCCCTGTTGTGGTCTTTAGGATTGCCAGAGACTGAAGATAATACTGCTCCGCTTTGGGATAGTCACCGATATTTCGATACAGATTCCCTAAATTATTAAGCGATGCAGCATATTCAGGATGAGTCTCTCCTAACACTAATTTATATATATAAGATGCAGGGAGATAGTATTGCTCGGCTTTCGAAAAATCGCCGACCTCACTATATAGAAGTCCTATATTATCCAGCGAGGAAGCATAGTCCGGATGCATTTCGCCTAAAATGGATTTTCGGATCTCTGCGCTATAAATAGAATAGGAAATAGCGATG
Source organism: uncultured Bacteroidales bacterium (assembly GCA_937910305.1). Taxonomy (GTDB): domain Bacteria; phylum Bacteroidota; class Bacteroidia; order Bacteroidales; family Paludibacteraceae; genus Colicola. Next base: position 6,796 of record CALEPS010000049.1, read on the forward strand.
TCATATTTTCGGGAAGATCTGCCATACTGAGCAAACCAATCGCATTGTTGTGCTACGTACAGACACAGGTTTTGAATCTTTGATCTCTCCGCCCCTCTTGCGTTCGCCCAGTCTGCAAAAACGAGTGCATTATTGATATTCACAAATGATTTGCCATTACTGACCCGATACGTCCAGTCCTCAACTGAGTTCAACTCCTCCGCTGCACAGAGAAATTCGCTATCGTTTATACATTGCACTAGGCGTATGAGAGGCAGATTCTCATGCGCCGTCGCGCAAAGGCATAAACAGAGAGCCAACAAAGAAAAGGAGACGATTCTACGCATTGTATTAGGGGTGTCCGACCGCTAAAATATCCATTGTTTTTGTATTGACATATCCCGGATGAGACGTGTTATCGGCTGCATCCTCATTTGTTGCAGCTTCCAGCGCTTCGGAATGGATAAGACGAATCACATTGGATATGTTGAAAGGCTCGGAATGTGCTATTAAGGTCAATTCATCCGATGTGCCACCCGGAGCGAAAGAGATAGGGTTTGATTTGAGGCGTATCCGGGAATGCGGAGGAATGAAGACATCGGAGAGCGAATCTAAGGTATTCACGGGCAGGAGGACAAATTTTCCGCCGGTAGGATCGCTATCAATGATATTCGTATAGAGGGGCGTGTCTGTATGATTTTCGATTTGTATGATGACGTTTTGTCCTTCTTCTACTTGTGGAACGGGTAGGAGTGTAAATTGGTCAAGGAATTGAAAATCAACTATCTCTGTCGTCGCACTTTGCGCCATGGTATGCGCTATGGTGAGGTCAATGTTTTCGCTACGATAGGTTACACCTGCAGCGTCCAGCAGTGCAAACGTATCTTCCGAATCGTTCCCCATGAGGAGTAGATACAGGCGATGGATATGTTCTTTAGGAAGGGTTTTCGCATTTCCCCCTTGCGACACGATGAGCGAGTGAATGGATTGAGGGGATGGCGACTGTAAAGAATATTTCTTATTGTTTTTTCGGTCTAAGATGACGATATAACCATATTCCTCTGTTGTCAGCAGATCATCCTCCAATAGCAGATCGGCAGCAAACACATCGCGCAAAGAATCTTCTCGTTGTATCTGTGCTTTGCCATTCAAGGAAAAAGCATACAACTGCGCCATAGCGGATGCGGCAACAAAGAAAGCGCTTATGGTAAAGAAGAAGCGTTTCATGGATTATTTTTTCTTGTTGGTATGCAACAAAACGTACTCTCCGAGTTTATTCTCTACGATAGGAGTTTGTCTGCCTTTAGTTTGTTCGCGAACAGAGGCTTGGAGGTAATTCCCTAATGTCTGTGCTGTTATTTCGCCATTCTCATTGGCGATCTTTCCATTGATTGCCTCCAGCAGTGCATGGGTAAACACGCCGTTTTCGAGGTTCTCTAATTCAGCCGATTTCTCTGCGGAAGTGCTGGAATAGTAGCCAATAACTCCGGGCATAGCCCAGATGATACCTTTTGTCTCTGCGTCTTTGGTCCCTGCCATAGCTCCGCTATGACATGCGTCCATAAAGACGATGACATGGCAATGTTTATTAACCATATCCAGCATACGCTTGCGAATGAAGGAAAATGCTAGTCCGTTATAGGATTTCTCTGCTGCAGATACATCGTATGTTACAAAATACTGGTCGTCATTTTCATTGTACCCGTGTCCGGAGAAAAAGAGCATCACTACGTCGTCTTGGTTGACATCATTGCAGAATTCAGTCAACGAATCTTTAATTTTTGATGTCGTGGCATCATGGTTGAGAATGACAACAGAATGCGTACTGCTATACATTTGCAAATCAGACTGAGATACAGCTTGTACAAAGTCTTGCGCATCTTTGGCTGCATAATTGAGATTTTGCAGATCTGCAGCAGGATATTCACTGATTCCTACAGCAAAGATACGCAAGGCCGGTTTCTTTTTTTCACCTACATACTTCACATTAATGGTTTGCGGGTCTGCATGTGTACCATTGAGATCTTCAATGCGGACAACTATCCACGCTTCTTCGCCTATATTCTGAGGCATTGGTAACTCCACCTCTGTGCCTTGTTCTAATTTAACACCCTTTTCTGTACCGATGGAAATCGGTTCTACTTTGGGACCGTTTATATAGAAGGAGACGATGTAATTATTAGGACGGAGGTTGGTGGTGTAGCGCAGGCGAATGGTATTCGTGGAATAGGTACTTCCGGGCGTGGGTGAAAGGATCTTACAGGTTGGTTTAACAATAGGATTTTCCCCTCTCCGGGAGTGCGTTTTGGAAGAGGATTTGGGGTCTTTTGCGGGCGTTCCCTGTTGCTGGCTGACTTTACTGAGCACATAATCATACGATTTCTTCAAGTCGTGATCGGTCAATACCTCGTCCTGTTTGTTCGTGTCCCAATGTTGACAATAAATTTTCCGCTCTGTCGGATCCGGTTGGATAGACTTATACAGACTTTCTCGGATATACCAAAACTTGCCGGAGCCTAATTCGATGATTCCCCATCCCGACTTCTCCCGTATACATAAGATAGGTATAGCGGAGAAGAGATCGAAGTTCGTAGAGCACTTCACGTCCTCAAAATTAGGGGGTAGGTGCCAACGTTTATAATTATCGCTTCGTATAATGCCCCATTTGCGGTCTTTGGCACTGCATGCGGCAAAATATTGACGACCGTCGTAAATGCCGATCTCGCGTATTTCCAAGTACGCGGGGTCAACCTCCCAACGTTTCTTGTGGGAGTTATAAATACCATAGCGACTTTCTTCTTCAACAATAGTCACTTGCGCTATGGCTGTTAGAGACAGGAAAAGAGAAAAGAGTAGGAGATGAATACGTTTCATTGTATTAGTTTTTTTGTTGGCTATCATTATTCTTGCGAACAGGATTTCCTACATGAAGTTGCGCGGTTAAATAGATACCTTGCGGCACCAATGCTGTATTGCCTGTGAGGGGATGGCGATACTCTGCTTTTACCTCTATCGGCAGGGAGGCAGAGGGGGTGAATGAAAAGCCAGCTCCGCCGTATGCCCCCAGAAAGAAATTCTGCTCCGGAACCTCCGGATGGTCTTTGTAATAGCTTGTGGCTATTTTGCTCCATAATCTGGTGAGATCGACGGAAACACCCCCGTAAACCACTGCGGCGCACCATGGGGCAATCGGAATATACACTTTTACGCCGGGTTTATATGCAAACCACATTGTGTTTCCTTCCGCTTTGATTACATCTGTTTTTTCTTTTCCTCCTCGCAGAAGCGTGGATAAGACGTCTCCGGGATAGGCATGCGGCGTATTGGCACCCATCTCAAAACTGAAAAGGGACATACCAAAAAGTCTTGCACGCCATTCGAATATCTCGAAATTGAGAATATGACGCTTACCGAAATACTGCGTCGTATTAACTCCAGGAGCCGGAAGCAGAAAAAAGGTGGAATATCCGAAACTCAAAATAGAGATCATGCTATGTCCCGAATGGTCGTAGTACCGCTGCAATAACGGTCGCTTTTCCACCTTTACATTCAGTTGCGTTCCTGTTCCCTCGTCCGAAAGAATAAACGAACTGGGCTGCGGGAGGACAAAGGTTGTGCTCTCAGTCTGTGCCGCCGCATGGTTGGTCAGCAATAGCCCGGCGGACAAAAGCAGCGCGAAGACATATCGCAAAAATCCTATTTTATTTCTCATAATCATTCCAATTGTAAGCTATCTTCCGGCTCTTGGTAGATTTGGTTAATGGTAAGTGTTGTGGTTGCATATCCGTTATCAAAAGTTATCGTTCCTTTGCGGCTTACAGAAGTAGAATCTACGATAACAGTGACAATGGTATCGCTCATGCCAGCTTCGGGATCGATGGTCAACCAGTTCGCTTTTGTTGTGGCGGACCATTTGACATACGATTTGAAATTCACAGTGAAAGAGCCGCCGGCCAATCCCATTTCTTTTGTCTGCGGATCACAGCCGATGGTTACGCCATAATCAATATCGCACGCGGAAAAGGATAAGAGCAATAAAAGAATAAAAAACTTATTTTTCATAATGGTACATCATATTCGCCGCAAAATTACTACTATTTTTTGAGATACGCAAGAGTTGGGTACACTTTTATCTAAAAAAATACCCCAATGGCAGGATAGGAGCAATGTATTTGACCCAGGTCTGGAGGACACCGGAGCGGAGACCAAGGACCGTCTCATTTCCGCATAGCAGAGCTATTCCCGAGATTGCCTCTAAAATGACAGGCAATGCAAGTAATGCCATCGCAATAGCCAGCGTCACGCGGAACGGAAGGGAAACGCTTTCCCCCGGTGTCCGGTTGCCGAGCATGAAGAGCCAGATTATTCCTGCAACGGCTAAGACGAAACGCCAAAGGAATGGCGGGAATAGAGGAGTCGCACCGGCTATGGAAAACACATAAAGAGGAGAAAGAATGACTGTTCCTGCCAATCCGCAGAGCAAGCAGAGAGTCAGTATGCGGAATGGCTTGCTGGCTTCCACGGGCTCAACTCCCCCTTTCGGGGGCTGGGGGGCCTCCCCCGTTGAGGGATTCCACAAACCAATGCCTGCTATAATCAGGCTGAGCGGCAGAATATCAAGTATCAGACGCTCGCATATATCCTCCCATAGCACATAGTGGTACGGCATGGGATGGATAAGATGAATAAGAAAGCGTGCTGCGATGTACAGCGTGTAAACGATCATGCCGACAGCGGCAATATGAGTAGTAGTTTTGAATGATGGTTTCATAGTTATTATTGTTGTTCTACAGGCTGAGCACTTGGAGAGCTTGCCATTTGTCGTCTTTGATGTCTTTCTTCTCTTTGATGGCTTTGGAGAGAGGCACATAGACCACATCGCCGTTTTGCAACCCTACCATGATCGAGCGTTGCTCTTCCATGAGTGCCTGCACTGCGGCGCACCCCATCCGTGAAGCGAGGATCCGGTCAAAAGCGGTAGGCGAACCTCCCCGTTGCAAGTGTCCGAGGATGGTGACACGCGTGCCGTATTCGGGATGACTCTGCTCAATGACTTTGGCTACCGCTTGTGCGCCACCCGGGATAGCATGCTCCTGTACGAGAACGATGCCGCTGTTCTTGTGTTTCCGTCTTCCTTGTCCGATAGCCGCCTCCAACTGCTCCTCCAGCGTAGCGCGTTCGGGGATGACTGCTGCTTCCGCTCCGGCGGCAATAGCGGCATTCAGGGTCAGGAAACCGGCATCGCGTCCCATGACCTCCACGAGGAAGAGACGCTCATGGCTCGTGCCGGTATCGCGCAGCTTGTCCACACATTCGACAATAGTGTTCAGCGCCGTGTCATAACCGATCGTAGAGTCCGTGCCCCAGAGGTCATTATCAATCGTTGCGGGTACACCGATAACGGGAATATTATATTCTTGCGACAGCGCGCGCGCACCGGTGAACGTACCGTCTCCGCCGATAACGATGAGCGCATCTATCTGCTCGCGCTGGATCGTCTCAAAAGCCCGTTTGCGTCCCTCCGGCGTCTTGAACTCCTCGCTGCGTGCGGATTTGAGGATTGTACCTCCGCGTTGAATGATGCCGCTTACGTCCTGGGTGGTGAACTCCTGTACTTCGCCGTCCATCAGACCTTTATAGCCGCGGAAGATCGCCTTCACGCGGATGTTATTAGCAATAGCCGCACGTGTCACAGCGCGCACAGCAGCATTCATTCCCGGAGCGTCACCTCCCGAGGTCAGCACTCCGATAGTATTGATTTTATATTCCATAGCCGTTTATTTTTTTTAAGTTTATTTTTTATTAAAAAGAATACATTACACACTTGATATCATCAAACCGTCGTGCTTCCAAATCTTCGGGTGTGATAAGGAAATAGAGCGTGCCGCAGTCGTAGAAACGCAGACCGAGCGGTTCGCATTCGTCCAACTGAAGGAGCACCTCATAATCGGGGTAAGCACGGGAGATCTCATACCCGAAATTAGTAGGACGGCAAAGGACATCCGATTCCTCTCCCCGTTTGGCCGGTTCGTCCATGGCCTGCGGATCGGGCGCAGCGGAAGTGCCGTCCTCATAGAGGACTTCGTGCTCATGCAGGTTCTTACGGGTAGGGGAGTAGAGGACTTTGTAGAAATAGTCGGGCCATTCCCCCATTCCGCCGCAATGAACATCGTAGTCACCGAAGAAATAATCGAGGTCTGCAAAGACATAGACCATCCCTTCTCCCAGATGGAACTGGCATATGAGGGTCATGGGATTGTCCCCGATGGTATAAGGATATTCCATCCCCTCCGGCATGGCGGGATTGCCCCACCAGTGCTCATCGGCTATGTTTCGCGCAGTGTTCATATTCTTATTTTTTTGTTCCGTTGCCTCCGAGATACCCTACTATCTCTCGAAAACGGTTCGATAATGATGGTTCGATAATGATTCGAGGATGACCGCTAAACGAGTCGTAAATGAGTCGTAAAAGTGTTATATTTTTACAAGGGGAAATAATTCATGGAACCCCTCATCATCAGTAGGCAGAATCGTAAGGTCAGCCAGACATTTGATTTTCATAGCTAATGCTTTAGACTCAGGAGAAATCCTTCCTTTTTTCTCCTCCTCCTCAATAAATTTATCCACCTCAGATATTTTGACTAGTTTCAAACAGCGGGTTTCAAGTTCTGCATCTTTTGCGAAGCGGTAGTTCTGAATGAAATCATCGAAAGTATAACTTTCAGAAAAACATACTCGAACAAAAGAACATAACTCAAATTCATATCGATTGTCCTTTCCGTCTGTGTGAATAACACCGCCGTCAATAATAGTTATTTGAGATTCTGGAAGGCACTTTTCATCTTCGTTCCTGTTTATGCCCAACTCTTCATCCAATGCTCGCTTTATGCATGCAGAAAGCGTAGCTGCTTGATCTTGATTTTCTGCATCATCATGCGTAAAGGTCTCATCATATGAGAAATGCCAGTATCCTCCACTTTGGCAATTAGAACTGCGGTATCCCCATATTAGTTCATCTTCTTCTCCTCGATTAACAATAACGAATCCCCCGACACCTATAGAGTTTAAGAATGGCGCATAGTGATTGTTTAACTCTACGTGACCATTTAGTTTCTTTAATGCATTGTAAATATTCGTTGTGGTTTTAAAGGTGAAATAGTCAGATTCATACACATTGATGGTGCACCCCTTATCAGTTTGTTTCGGCCTCTCATATACACCATACAAGTATTTGTTAAAGCGAACTTTACCACTTTGAATGTCTGTAATGAATTTTTTAGAGGTGTCTACTGCAATTTTGGTAATAAATGCCTCAACTTCATTTTCAGGAATGCCGTTAAGTACTAATAGCTCTTTTAGTTGACCGAATATTTTTTTACCAATGCCTTTACATCTCATTTCCCCTCCATAAGGTTTTGCAGGATGAAAGCCGTACTTTTTTAACTCATCTTTTTGGCTCTCTGGGAAAGGAATGACAAATTGCCCATCTTGCTCTTTGTGTTGAAAATAGTTTTGCCGTAAATCTTCATTCCTGCAAAGAACGTCATAGTGAGGATTATTCTCGTCAAATTCACTAAATTTCTTTTTAAAATCAGTTATCCCCGCAGCCTTGATTTTTTCTCGACGTCCCTTTCTTATTTTTTGATCAATAGCAGTAATGAACCAAGGAATTCCGAAACCACATAGCAAGACCTCAATGAGTAACCATATTGTGAAATTAGAATATTCCATAATGATATTTATTGTTTAAAACGTTTATTAATATATTTGCGGACTATAGATTGCGCGTAACACAAATAAAACTGCAGTTTTGGATCTTCTCTGGAAGAGTCTATTAAAGATTTAAAATTCGGTGTAAATTGCTTGTCGGCATAAATTATTTGAAAATCTTGTTGATAGTTGACGATTTCTTCCGGTTGTGTAGAGTATAAAAGATAGCATTTCATTTCGTCGTCAAACTCAAATATAACATCAGTAAAATGCTTTTTCCCCTCAGGAAGTATACCAACAGATTGGTTCAGTTGGTTGTCAATTAAATCAGATAAGGTGTCGTAGTGTATTTCTGTGCTATCATTGAAGACATCTTCCAAAGTTAAATTTAAACGTATCCCATAAGGGCGTATGCTTTTATGCATGTAGTATTCTGCTTGATTATCGTTACCCCCGATATTTTTAATGAGACAACCATAAAGTCCAATTGTAGATGCAAGACATACGAAATCATCAATGAAATTCTCTTTGTTTTCTGGTTTGGAATTTGTTTTGTACGAAGCCTCTATGATGTCTGGGTAATTGTTTTTAACATACGTATAGACTGCATCAATGAGTTTTTTTGTGCTTACATTGGATTTAATAACTTCAATCTTAAGATTAGAAGCTTCTAACCGTTCACCAACATCCTCACGGTTTTTCGCAATTGAATTCAGTATAAGGGTGGGCTGATTGTCTTCTTCCCCTAATTGGTCCAATTGAAATTCCTTTATTTTACGTGCAAATAAGTGATCTAAGTTTTCCCTTTCACGACCGGATGTCTTTATTTTTTCATCAAATAGTTTCTTAATCTTCAGTAGTTTCGGGAAAGTCCGCGCATTTTCCGAGAATGATTTTGTGAAATCATAGATGTAGGTTCCTTCCACTAACCGCAGAGTAATTAAATCATCCAAATAGCCACAATCCTCATGGTCATAAAAGGCAAAACCATTAATTCCGAAATTGATGTCTTCTGTTTTCACAAATGTGTTTGACAATAGTTCTTTTCTAAGATGTTTTCTGCGTTTTTCCATTCCGATACTTAATACAAGCGACACTAATGTGGATAGAACCGCCACTATTATCGGTGTCCAATAAGATTGCAAATCAAATGCTTCTTTGGCAATCCATAAAGCGAGCAATGCAATAGCAATGATTAGAATTACCTGCATTGCATAAGAAAGGTACTTTTTAAGATTATTCATATATTTACTATAGCGCATATATGCTACGTCGATAAAGTTGCTACTATTCTTTTTATTCGGTTGCAAAGATACTGCTTTTTTTTGAACTATGCAAGAAAAAACAGAAAAAAACAAAGATGTTTCCGCTTAAACGTACCGTAGTGGTAACGAAGTGGTAATGTAAATGGCCCTCAAAAGACCGCTAAAAGTGTGTCGGTTGACAGGATACCGCTTGACGCCCTTAGTACGTATACATACCCCCCTTATAGGGGGCGTATGTAGTACTAACGGGCTCAGGTACCCTCGTCAAACAGCTTTGTTTTCGAGTGCAAAGATACAACTTTTTTATGGCATGATAAATTCTATCTGCCACAAACAAAATCCGATGGTAAAATATACAGATTATGCATTAAGCTTTGCGAGCCATTTTTGCATTTCCGTATTGGTATCCAGTTGCCGGCTGTCTTCGGATGTAGAAATAGTGGCGACGAAGCACTCGCTGAGGTGTTCGTCAAAAATACCTTCGTTTATAGACGGATTTTTAACCAGCAGAATAGGCATCCCTTTCATCATGCCCATTCCCACTTCGACCTCATTCCACGGGGTTGAGAGCCATTTGTTCTCCCAAACTTCTTCTCCGGTCAGTTGTGGCCGATAGGTGGCTTTCTGAATATGTGTTTGCTTGAATCCGAAGGCAATCATACCGATGGAGACCATTACTTTCTCCCGAACTTGGTTGAGTTGCCCGAATTGCGGGTAGTCATCCTTGATGTAATAGAAGACGCGTATGCCTTTGTTCTGGAGGTATGTCTCATAATCTTTGGTAAGCAGTTCTTCTTCCTTGGTCATGACACTCGGCATAGAGAAGAATACCACGTTGTTTGATTTTGCAGGCCGGACAGTTATGGGCTCGGCTGAATGGAGGATCATTTGTCCCTTGTCATTTCGCTCCAGGTGTTGCATAATCTCTTGCGGGATATTTTTTGCATTGGTAAAATCCGCCCCGTCAAGGAATACATTTTTGAAAGACGTATATGCCAGATCCGCGCCGCAGAAGTTTGCTCCCTCAAAATGGCAATTCTTGATTTGGGTGTCAAAGAGGATTGCGTAATAGAAAATAGGACTGCCGACAGCATTGTCAATAAGCGCGTAGGATAAGTCGCTGAGATAGAAATCCGTATGTTCCATGACAACCGCCTGACCGTCTTTGCGTCCGATATATGCATCCTGCAGATTTGTTTTTTGCAAGTCCAGATGAGTAAGGTCGATCGCATAGGCGAGGCTGTCTGCCAATGTCTTCTGGAAGACGCCTGACGGAGAAATCTTCAATGTGGCAGATATGACGTTGAGTGCTTCTTTTTGCAGATTCGGAAATCGTTTGCTGATCTTGGTATTCAAGAACCGCCGGAGCATGATAGCCGAAGAAATTCGTGAGGACGGATTCTCTTGAGAAAGTCCGGCAATAATAGTACTCAATGAATCTTTCTCTTGCGCCCACCGGATATTGACATTCTTGAAATCAAAGAAATCCGACAGAATTTTATACACCGCATAAATTACGGCTCCGATGACCGTTACGATCGAGATAATAAACGTAATTGTAGAGAAAAATGTATTTTCCATTGTATGCTTTTGTTTTTAGATTTCAGATTCTTTTTTGCGCGAAGAGCCACTCCAGAGACTCAATTTGCAAGTCGATACCGTCAATCATGCATGGCGGAGTGTTCTCGTTAAAACATCTTTCCGCCATATCCAATTGAACCGTGTATTTTCTGTCCGGCAAAGCATATTCTTCTTTCAGCGCCATCTTATAACAAGAGTCTGTCGGGAGGTAATGCATCTCCAGTTCGTAGGTATTAAAATCGATGGTAATATATCCGTTTTCATACACTATCTTTCCTCCGCGTTTCTGTTCGCTTACGGGTGCAAACTTTTTCAGGGACAGCGTGATGTCCGCTCCCGCTTGTGCCGTCTTGCCGCGATAGAAGATGCTACAGCCCGAATGGCCATTATACTCCTCGATTGTCAAGCTACCGGTAAGCCACTGCTTGTCCGTCGAGGTGACCATTCTGGCAAGCACAACAAGATGAAGGAATGTTTCTATATACTGCCCGCCGTACTTGTCCGACGACAACCATTCCCGATGATCTTCTCCTTCATGCAAAAACAGCGAGACACTGCGTAAATCACCCATCCTTCCGAAAACATTCACTGTTTCGTCCCGAGAGGTGAAGAAACGAAGATATTTCTCATAAAAAGAGTACGGATTATACAAGAAAGTAAGAGGTAAGGCTTTTTCCTGGTAATAATAACTCAAGCAGAAAACCTTGTTCCAAACGGAGGTGCCACGAAGTTTTTTGATTGCCTCCAACTCGAATTTGTTAGAAGTGACCGGCTTTTCAAGAACAATAAACACCTGATTGATATAATGCGTCAGGTATTCAAAATGCGCAAAGGAAGGGGAGGCAATCCATAAGATATTGGAACTCAGGATCTTTTTCTCGGTAAAATCGTCTATCGGGAAATAATGAAAATGGGCATTTCCCATTGTCGTGCTATAACTATCTGTAGCCGGCAGCGCTTTATCGAAAATAGCAATATTTTTAGGATCCATGGTGTGCGCGATTGCCGGCATCACTTTCTCTTTCACTATCTGCCCGTTTCCAATAATGGCTATATGATAGTGGTAGTCGCCCTTTTCTTTTACTCTTTCGATAGGTAGATTAGAAAGGAAGATACCAAAAATCAAGGCGGTATAGATGATACTCATCAAGATGAGATAGACATGAATATGCTCCGGGGACGGATAGAACAGATTAGCCAACGCGACGCTAAAAGAAGATATATCGTCATATACTATTGCTACGCATTGTACTTGGGTAATGATAAGTACCGGCAACAAAATGATATATTCCAGCACATGCATGATGGCATATTTCTCTTCGTAGAAACGTCTGAAAAAGAAATAATAAAGAAGCCAGACTAATGACTCCGCCATGAAATAACAGGCTGCGATCCGGGTAATGAGCCATCCTTGAGGCAATACAAATAAAAGAACACACCAACATCCAAAATAGATCTCGTCGAAAATAGGCGGTACATTAACCCGCGTAGAAGGTTTGTCAATGGAGACCATTTCTTTTTGCCGTGATTTCCATGTTCTGAACCAGAATTTGCAATGCTGGAGTAGCGAAAGCGTGCGTGCTATATATATGGCATAGAGCGTAACACATGTCAGTGGAGAGATGTGACCTTTCCACCGCCAAGACACTTCGTTCGGACGAGTACTGATCTTATCCGCGTAGTTGATTATTTTTTGCCACCAAGAATATTTCATAAGAGTATTGTTATTTCGGCTACAAAGGTACTGCTTTTGGGGGATTGCTTCTGCAATGCCGTAGCAAGGATTACAACCTCGTCATTACTACATCATACTGGGCGAAGAAGGGGTAGAGTTTTTTGGTGAGGTAGTTCTTGTTGGGTTGGACGTTTTTGAGGCGGATGAGGGTTTGTCCGGTGACGGTATGACCGGGACGTGGACGGACGGCGCAACGGCCGTAATGCCAGACGCCGTTATCAAACTGCAGATAACACTCGCATCCTTCGTACATCTCCACCGGATTGTCAAGCATGGCATCAATCCGTTCGCGCAAGGTATCAATCTTAGAAGGATCAACCGGCAGTCTCCGCAACCAGTTCAAGAGAGTCATCAGTTGGTAAAAAGCCGTGCGTGCCAGGTACGGCGCCCTGCCGGAGAGGACGTCCGCATCCACCGCCAAAGAGCCGGCTTCTTCTTCCTCTAACCGGCTATGACTGCCATTATTGACCGTGTCGGACAAAGAGCGGAAATTGGTGAGGATATACGAAGGAACAATCTGCGGCGCCAGTTCGTAGATGTCCGCCAGGCGTTTCTCTGCCGCACGGATAGAATCCACATCCTCGGAGAAAAGTCCATGCTCACGGCCGTATGAAACGGCAAACGCCATGAGTTTGCGCATGGCGTTAAAGACCGTCGTGTCGGTTGTGTTCTGCGGGTCTTCCATCTTCTTGATGATATCATAGAGGCGTGCGGTGTTTCCTTCGTCCTCAAAGAGTTCGAAGATGCCGTCGTACCTGTCCCGCAAGGCTACATTGCCGGAGTGCTTGGTCAGTTCGCGGATGTCGTTGATCAGTTGCTGCTGGTCGGTGTCTTTGCGGTAGAACCGGCGGCGTGTCCATTCGCGTTGCGGGATAGCGTTCAGCAGAGACTCGTCATAGCCGCTTCCGGTGGTGAAGACGAACCAAGGGATATGTTTGTCGTCTTCTTCGCAACGGCTCAAGACGCGATAGGCATAATCGCGGAAGGAGTCGGTGGATTCATGTTCGTCGGAATGGCGGATCTTGCAGTTCACATCCAGGATGACGGCATCGCATATCTCTATGTTCTTGGGATTGGAAAGCCACAGAACTCCATCCACGTAGTTATCCGCCGTGAATGCCTGTATCCCGGCGTCCCGGAGACGGGTTAAGAAATCTTCGCGCGGTGCTTCGTCAATCCAAAAGACTACTATGTTTCGGTTTTTGCTCATACGGGATATCTGTTTATCTGAATCCGATAGGATTGGGGCGGGTGACGGCGAGGGAGGAGGGATGGTTCCGGATGACGTTCCTCAGGTGATCTTGGGAGACGGGTAGGTCGGCAATGGCAGCCACCAGTGCTGCTTCGTTGACCACGAAGGGCACATCCACCGAGGCATAGCCTTCCGTCATATCCGCCAGTTCGGCAATGTCCAAGTCTTCCGCCAAGGGTCTATGGCTCAGGTACATCTCAAACAAGCGTTTGCGCATCTCCGTGTTCGGCGCCGTGATCTCGAACTGGAAATCGAACCGTCCTGCGCGCAGTACAGCAGGGTCCATGATATCCTTGCGGTTAGTGGTACCAACCACCAGAATACCGCGTTTATGACATTCGTTCAGTTGTACAAGGAACTCATTCACCTCATCGTTATGGCTCTGCTCTCCCGGATCGGAAGAGCGGACGCTGAGGATTCCGTCGATCTCGTCAATGCATAGTACGCAGTGGCCGGATTTGGCGGCTTTGTCAAACATGTCCTTTATTTTTCCTTGTGTCTCATGTATGTACTTGCTGCCGAGGGAGGAGGTGCTGACAAACTCCATCTTCCATCTGAGTTCTTCCGCCAGTTTGGAAGCGAAGAAGGATTTCCCGCATCCGGGAGGTCCGTAGAGTAGAATGCCGTTAGGCAAGGTAAGTCGGTATTCCTGTGCTTTCTCGGGGTGTTTCAACGGCCAGATGATATGCTGGGCGATACTCTGTTTCACTTCGTCCAATCCGGCTATGGCGGCAAATCCGGTCATAAGGGCGGGATGGAGTGACTTCTGTCCCAAGCCGACGTGTGAGTCCTGTCCTTCCTCGCCCATGGTGACTTGCAGTAGGCTCTCCAGTTCCTCCGCTTTGACATAGCCGTTCATGGTGAGTTCCATCGCCCTTGCGAGCGGCGGATGGACGGAATCGAGCGGTTCGAGAAGGGATTCCAGGGGGTGTTCCTTGCGCCAGTTGACCATATTGAGATGCCGTGCAGCGGCGGGCATGTCCGAGGTGATGGGACAGTCCGCCCAAGGGCGTTTGCCGGTGAGCATCGTATATAGAATAGCTCCTATGGAGAAGAGGTCGTCGGAATCGCTCACTTTCTGCTTCGCCAGCAGTTCGGTATGCGAGTAATACGGATTGATTTTCTCGAACCGCTGCATTTTGTGCGTCATTTCTCCGTTTTGCGGCCACTCGCAGGCATATTCCAGATCAATCAGTTTGGGTGTGAAGGAGCCGTCGCTGTTTGATTCCAGAAGGATGTTCTGGGGCGTGATATCGAGGTGGCATACGCCTCGGTGGTTGAGGTGTTTGACCGCTTTGACCAGCGAGAGTGCGACGGACTGCGCTTCGCCTTGCGTCATAGGTCCGTTTTCCTCGATATACTGCGAGAGCAGTTTGCCCCGGAAGTATTTGGTGACCAGATAAACTATCTCCGTCCTATTGACCGTCGTTCTGCCGTAGTTCTGCAGGCGCGGCAGGTAGTCGCACAGCCCGAGGCGGCTATATGCCCAGAGCTCCTGGGGGTCTTTTCCGTTGCAAAGGAAATCAGGCGTATGTCTCATGTCATAGACCTTCATAAAGAACTGGAAGTTATTCTTGTCCGCGACGCAGTAGGTCTGCGTATATTCTTTGTTGGTCATCGAATAGAGAACCACATAGTCACCGATTTCCGTACCTTGCTTGAGTTCGTTCATATTTCAAAATTCTTAGCCCCAGGGGGCACGATTATTGCAAAATTCAAAATTCAAAATTCAAAATTAAAAATTAAAAATTCATAGCTCCAAGGGGCACGATTATTGCACAATTGAAATTCGGTGCAAAGGTACAACAAATAATTCAAAATTAAAAATTAAAAATTCAAAATTAATGAAAAAGCATAAGAAAAGCACAAAACAGGCATAAAAAAAACGCCCGTGAGGACGTTTTTTTACCTATCTAAAACCTTCGCGAAGGTCGCGGTGGCAACCCGAAGGAAGCTTAATGACAGTATAAGACATTAACTATGTTTCGCCATCAAGAGGCGGGTGAGACCGTGGTATTTTGTGATGGTTTTGAGAGCGGAGAAGCCTTGACGCGTGAAATTGTCTTGGCTGGTTTTGTTGTCAGGGGAGACAGTAGAAAGGATATAGGCGGCATGGTGTTCCTTCGCCAAGGTCTCCGTCCATTGGATAAAACGCTGTTGGAGCTCCAGCCCCCTCCATTCGGGGTCCGTGCACACGGCATCGAAAGTGAAGCATTGGTCGGGCGCGAGGCCTGCATCCTTCGCCAGCGAACGAGGAGTGGCGCGATTGGTGACCAAGACTGCAAAGCTGATGAGTTGGTTCTGGTCATTGAAGACTCCTGCCGCATAATCCATTTGGAGCGATTCGATGAACTCGTCGCGCGTGAGAGGGCAGTAGATAGCCGGATCGCTGAGGGTAGAAACGATGCGCGACTGGAGCGCCAGCAGAGATTGCAGGGAGTCAAAACCTAGTTGGCGAAGGACGAGCGAATGACCATTTGCGTCGAAGCGCCCGATCTCTTTGTTATACCGCTCCAGACCATCGTCGCAGAGATACCATTTATTGGTCAGATAGTCGGTCGAGAAAGCATACTCGCTGCCGGGAATATAGCGTTTCCGATAGCGGATCCAGACGGTATAGAGTTCAAAAATCTGGACATAGGAAGAGGACGTAGGTAGGATATAATTCTCCTGAATATAGGGATTATTCATGAAGAGAAAGAAACGGTAACCGAACAGATCATCGAGGTCCTCAATGGTCGCAATATGATGGCGATAGAGGAGATAGAGGTTCTCAAAGAACGTGCAGAACTGGGCAATATCAACAGACGAGATTCCCTGCCAATGACGATCGGAATAATCCTTGTCCGCTTCGCATAGTTCAAGCGCCTGATAGACACTTAAGAGGCGGTCGGAGTCATGGAAATAATTATTGAGATCAATGAGCATCTGGCTGCAGGTGACCTCAGCGCCGTTTTTGAGTTCGACCGCGATGAAGATTGTACCGACCAATGTGACCGCAATCGAGACGATCCCTACTGCCGCTTCGTCGCCCGGATGAAAGAGACGGATAGCAAAGAGGCAGAGGAGCAATAAGACCATGGTGGAGGCGATAATAAGCAATGTGATTTTCGCTTTGTAGTTGAGTTTGAGCATATTGCACAATTAAAAATTAAAAATTAAAAATTAAAAATTCTTAGCCCCAGGGGGCACGATTATTGCACAATTGAAAATTAAAAATTCAAAATTAAAAATTCTTAGCTCCAGGGGGCACGATTATTGCACAATTGAAATTCGGTGCAAAGATACAACAAATAATTCAAAATTAAAAATTAAAAATTCAAAATTAATGAAAAAGCACAAGAAAAGCACAAAACAGGCATAAAAAAACGCCCAAGAGGACGTTTTTACCTATCTAAAACCTTCGCGAAGGTCGCGGAGAGGTTGCGGAGAGGTCGCGGCGAGGTTGCGGAGAGGTGGCGGGATTGAGCCTACGGTAGCGGCTGAGCATCTTGATGCCATAGACAGGCCAATACGGTACTTTCTCTATGCCGGTGCGGACACGCGGAATATCGAGCAGCAGGAACGCCAGCGTCATAAAACCGGAAGCCCATACCAGTTGACCGAAGATCTGCTTGAGCGAGATAGCGATGGATTGGAGGCTCAAAGTAGAAAGACCGCTTGCGCTCAAAGTAGAAAGACCGCCCTGCGGGCTCAAAGAAGTGAGGGTCATATAGGCGCCATAGCGGGACATGTTGTCCGCCAGGAGATGTTTGAAGAGGGTGGTGTAGAGTCCGTATCCTGCTCCTCCGGCAAGGTACATGTGGATGATATTGAAAACAAAAAGCGCCATGAAGAAATGCTCCAGATCATGTACGGATTCATGGAGCGACCACATGAGCGACGAAGCCAGGATGGCATAAGCGCAGCCGCGAAGGACAAGTGCCACCCGGTATTGTGAAAGCGGCACATTGACATCCAGATTGCAATACATCCATACGGCATACCCGAAGATGCACCCGAACCCGATGGCAAAGAGTTTCCAGACCTTCCATTTCTTACGTCCCAGCCAGAAGAGCGTGATGAGTACTCCGACATAGACCCCCGGCAGCGCCCAGAGGCAGAGCGTACATTTGGTATGCTCCTCCAGGCGGATCACTTCCGCCCAGTAGATCTCCTCCAGCGTGTGTTCCGCGCCTAACATGATCTCTGCAATGACCGTGACGAGCAGGATAGGCAGGACATTCTTGTATCTGAAGACCTCCAGCGAGATATAGGGCCGTTCAACCGTTTTGAGCCGATACATGATGAAGGCGAGCAGGATCAGACTTATCGCCAGAACCCATCTCAACCGCGGGGTTCGCAGCCACATGAGATAGTCGCCATAGACCAGAAAATACGTGACCAAGAGCATGAGCAGACTGATCAAGAGCCCGGTCCAGATGTCTATTCCGCGCAAGGGCATTCGTTGGGGCATAGGGCAGAAAGGCCGGCAGAGCGTGAGTTGGATAAGGATGACCAGACACATGGTAGCGATCGTGAAGACATGCATCATCTGCCATGTGAAATGAAAAGCAAAGACCGCACCCAGCCATGCACTGCCTGTGATGGCGGTGAGGAGCACGATATGCAGGATAGGGAAGAAGATCCCGAAATCGCGGGTAGGTGTCATCCATAACTGGATATTACTCATGCACTCGAACGTACCCTGTATCTTTGCCATACCGGCAATAAAACACACCGGAAGGAGGATTGCCATGTTGGTAGTGGACATGGTGATGAGGTTGCAGACGCCGATCACAGCAGCGGCTCCGCAGAGGAGTTGCTGGTTCGTGAATCGGAACTTCATCCGGAACAGCAACGGGAAATAAACCGCCATGCCTGCGAGTCCGGCATAGAGGAGCATGAGGAGGTCCTCCAGCATGAGTGCCGTTGTGCCTCGCACCGCCTCCAACGCGCCGAGATAAACGCCGCCGGAGAACTGGATGCAGAAGACCTGGAGGATATATATCCACGGCTGGATGCGGCGAGGCACCCAGTCACGGAACATAGGCATTGAAAAAGGCATAGCATTTACCATTTAGTCATTTACCATTTAGTCATTTACCATTTGGTCATTTACCATTT
>CALEPS010000050.1 GCA_937910305.1 uncultured Bacteroidales bacterium
TTCCCGCCTTCGATTTCCGGCTTCCGTTGATAGCGTATCCTTTGGTCTGCCTCACGGTCTATTACCTCTCCGGCTATTACCTGCGGCCGTTCCAGAAACCGCTTTGGCGCGAGTTCCTGAGGACTATTGTCTCTGCGGCTGTCATAGCGTTATTGTTTTTCTTTATCATCATCATCGACGATCTGACGGAGAACTACAAGCACTATCTGGTGTCTCTCTCTGTCCTTTTCAGCTTGCAGTTCGTGCTGAGTTATATCCCTCGTCTGACGATCACTCTTCTCTCCCGCCGCCGTGGTGTTCTGCGCACGAAGACGGTTCATTCGATGGCAGAAGCGGAGCAACTGCATCCGGGGGAACAGGACGAAGTGATTATCGACCTGCCGGACGGTTATACGGACCGCGAGTTATATGCGCTTATCGCGCGCCTGTACCCGCTCTCATGCGAGATCAGTATGGTTCCGCGCGTGTACGATATGCTAACGGGTGCGGCGCGTATCGGACATCTGGACCGGCCTTCGCTCGTCCGTATCACCGATTATCACATGACGGATGCCGAACTGTGTATCAAGCGGGCATTTGATATCGCCGTCTCTGCCGTAGGTCTTGTCCTGCTTTCGCCGCTGTTTGCCATCATCGCGCTGCAGATCAGACTCTCCTCCAAAGGCTCCGTCTTCTATTCCCAGGAGCGTATCGGCCGTTACGGTCTGCCCTTCCGGATCTATAAGTTCCGCACGATGATCGAGCACGCCGAGGAAGGGACGCCGCAACTGACCCGAGATGACGATCCGCGTATCACCAAGATCGGGCGCTGGCTGCGTAAATACCGTCTGGACGAACTGCCGCAGCTATGGAACATCCTATGCGGAGAGATGTCTGTCGTCGGACCGCGGCCCGAACGCCAGTATTTCATTAACCGTATCATGACAGAGGCTCCGTATTACTGCCTGCTGTACAAAGTGCGTCCGGGACTCACCTCATGGGGACCGATACGCGTTGGTTATACCGATACGGTGGAGAAGATGATCGAGCGCCTCAATGCGGATATCGTCTATATAGAAAACATGTCCCTTCTCCTGGACCTCAAGATCCTCTTCTTCACGATAGGCGTGATAATCGGAGGAAAAGGAAAATAACCGGCTTATGAACTACGACGAAAACATAAAGAAAGCCGAGGCTATAATAGCTCAGCTCGAAGCCTCCGAAGCAATCTCCATGGAGGAGTACAAACGCCTGGCGGCTGAAGCTACGGCGTTGCTGAAAGCGTGCAAGGAAGAGCTCACCCAAACACGCATCTGATCTGGCTCTGCATATATACAAGAAAAATCGAAGATTAATCGTGCTTAAGCAAAGAAAAAGCGCATTTTTGTGCGCTTTTTCTGTTCAAACAGCCTCAAAGGAGGTCAAAATTTCTGTGCTCCGTAGCCGGCTTTGGCGCCGAAGAGTTGCAGCGCTTTGCCGAAGTTATAGCGGTTGCCGTACATCGAGACGCGGATGGTCTCCGAACCCTGCATGTTCATGCCGAGGGCGTTGCGGAACTGGTTCGCTGCCGAGTTGCGGTCGAACGAACTGCTGCTCACCACCTTGAGCGTAGCAAAGCCCTTCAGGTAATCCTGGTCCAGCGCCTTGATGAACGAGTCGCCCTCTTTGAGCTCGAAATTACCCTCCACCTTCGGAATGATACTCTCGTCGAGGTCCTCAAACTGCGCCACTTTGACGTTGGTCCATTTACCGCCGCCGGTAGGAGGCAGCTGCAGGTCGGCTGCGTTCATGAAGAAGGCGTTGTCGTAGATATTCGTCACGCGCTTCGCCTCGATAGGCTTGTCCGGTCCGCTCAGGACGTGGGTCCGGGCGATAGCCGCCATGTTGTTGCAGGCGAAGATATTATGGTGGATATCGCAGTTGATCTTCGTCATGCACTCGTAGCCGTAGCCCATATCCGCCATCTCTTTGTCGCGGCACCACGAGAAAGCAACCGTGTTGTGGTGGAAATTGACATGGCATGCCTCGCCGTTCTTGTCGCCTCCGTCGATACGGCAAGCGCCGTAGCGGTTGGAGATGAACACGTTATTGCAAATCTCCACCTCGCCGCAGCGGCTGCCGAACTGGAGCGCGAAATAGACTCCGTTGGCGAAAACGCAGTTGCGGATGATCACATTGCCGGCTATCCAGCCGTCGGAATGGAAGATCTGGTGCTCCACCTGGGGCGGGATAGCGTCCTCGATACGCCCGGTCTCAAACGCTTTCGACGGGCAGCCGAACTTCGGGTCCGACGGATCTGCAGGCTTATAGACGTTCTCGAATCCGAGGTTGATGAAGATACCGTCGATGACGAGTGTTCCTTTGGGTTTCTTCGCCATCACGTCGTCCAGCGCGCGGTTGGTATGAATGACGCCTTTCGAGCCGTTCGAGCCCAGCTGCTCCTGGGTCGGCTCCATCTTTGTGATGTATTTGAGCGGGTTGCGCTCCGTGAAAGAGGCGTTCCAGCCGCCTTCCAGCGTGACGAAATTATATATCTCCACATAGCCGGAGTTCATGTATCCGAGGTAGTTACCCTCTGCGATACGGATGACGGCTCCGTTCTCGCCGTTGTCACGGATGAGGTTGAGCACCGCCTGCAGGTCTTTCTTCGCCTTGTCCGGAGACTTGCCGTCCGCGCGTGCGGAACCCGCAGCAGACACGTAATAGACTACGCCTTGACCTTTGACAGCCTCTTCCTCGGCTTTCTTCTCTGCCTCTTTCTTCTCTTTCTCGATCTCGTTTTTCTTCGCGCCCTGCTCGATAGCGCCTTTGATGCGACCGAAGTTACCGCCGAACTGGGCATACGACGGTACTGCCATTAGCACGCACAGCAGCAATGCAATGACCTGAAATGAATACTTTTTCATACTGATAAATGATTGGGGTTAATATTATTTGGCTTTCGCGCCTCGTACATCGTACATCTGTCCTTCGTACATCAAATAGAGCTGGCCGTTGCGGAGCACCTTCGTACTTTGTACTTGGTCACTTTGTACTTGGTCGATGTCTTCCTTCGTTTCTCTGAAGACCGCCCGGAAGCGGAGGACATGGACCTCCTCGTCGTAGTTCATGGTTACCCAGTTCCCTAAATCTACTATATCGAACGTCACCGTCGGCTTCTGCATATCCTCCAGCATGACCACTACGTTGCGGAAATACTCTTCCGTTACTTCGTGCTCCGCCAGATACTCCCCTAACTCATTGCCGGAAAGGTCCTTGATAGCGTTGTACTGCTCCAGCAGATACTCCGCCACTTTCTCGTCCGTACTCATCTCCGGGTTCGTCGGGTCCACCATCCCCGGCTCAATCCACATAAGGAACTTGTAGCCCGGGTCAGCTGTTGCAGTCAGCGTCACCTGCACGTCCATCATATCCAGTACGGTAAACTCATATTGTCCGCTGATGGTGACATAGCCTCGGTAGGGGTCGGTGTCAGCGCGTACGATGAACGGATCGACCGCATAGCGTGAGACATAGCCTCCCTTGATCTGTGCGTTCTTGTTGTAGCGGCTCAGATGGCCCGTGATATAGACCTCATCGCCCACCTCTATCGGCATATAGTCTCCGTTGATATTCTTGATGTTTTGGCACTCCCATGCCTGGAAGTAGTATCCCGTACCTTTTTCATCGGCGATATAGACGCTCTGGATGCCGTTTGCCGCGTCAATGGTAAAGACGTCATTGGCAAATCCGTGTACGACATAGACCTCTTCGGTCGGCGTGTCGTGGTAGGGCAGACTCAGGCATATCGCCTCCGCTTGGGCAGCGGTGAGCAGCGCGCCGTATTCGGGCAGGTTGAGGTCGGGCACCACTTCGCTGATGGGCTGCACGGTAAAGCCTGCTTTGGTCTCGGCTGTCTCGCCGTACATCTGCAGCGTGGCATCGACAATACGGACATACGAACCGGGAGCGAGGGTATGGTCCACTCCCACGACGCGCCACGCCTCGAAGACGGGTGCGCCACCCGGCTGGTCAGACATCATAAACGACTGGTTTTCATAACTGGAGGTCTTGCAGTAGATATCCACGGTGGATACCACATACCCCTCGATGCAATAACTGCCCTGGTCACCATTAGCAGCCTTAGCGGCAGCCTCAGAAGGGGTTAAAACACTCTCGCACGAAGCGTAAGCCTGCATCGCAATAAACATGCAAGCCATCGAAAAAAGAATAGTTAGTTTTTTCATAATCGTATAATTTTATGGGTTGGTTAATTTATATCTTGTACGAGGCGGACGGAGCAGCCGTCATCACGTACTGAGTTAGCTGGGAAAATGCTTATCTCCGTTGCGGAAGAAAAGAACATCAATTGTTTGGCGTACAGATTAGTAGGAGTGTCGAATCCGGAGGTAGAAGTCCAATAACAGCCCTTCGTCGAGATGTGTTTTACTTCTCCGTTCAGCCGGTCACCTGCAGCCGGAAGGAATACCGCACCTTTGGCTTCCATCTCTTGCCATTGCTCAAAGGTGTAGTTGTTGGTCTCCAGAACCTCCTTCATCACTATATAATTGCCTGCCACAAAAGTGCCTGCAATGAATACTAACTCGGAGGAGAAAGTCCAGTCATCCGGCAAGAGGACTAATCCAAGCACTCCATTGACTTTCGCCATTCCGAAAAGGAACATCGTGGTACCGCTTTTTTTGCGTTGCATCAGATATTCCAGTTCGTCCACAGTCAATGTACGCCAGCTATGAGCGCCATATACGGTATTGCCATAACGAATCGAATTCACGCCCCAGTCGGTAAAGGAGGTGTAGTCGTGATCATCGACGGAAGCGAAAGTGGGGTTATATCCCGTTCCCCATCCAAAGAGATCAATCCAGCCGGAATAGGTAG
>CALEPS010000051.1 GCA_937910305.1 uncultured Bacteroidales bacterium
TCACCGAGGTGCGCGCGATGGTAGCGACCCGCCGCAAGGATCTGAACAAGATCTCGCAGGACCAACTGGACTTCATCGCCCAGAAGGACTCCGCCAACGGCAAAAAGACCATGACGGCGTACCTGTGGTACGTTTGTGGGCAGGAATATGATTCCGCCCACAACGGTTAAGCGCGGCGAAGCCGCTGTTTAGCGCAAGCGGGGCTTGCTGTTGAGCAAGCTCCGCTCTGTTTAGCGCTTCGCTGTTTAACCGCCGCAAGCGCTAACCGCGGCGAAGCCGCACTCCACCAAAAAAAGCACCCGCGGGTGCTTTTTTGTTATATACCGGGGTAGCCGGCGGACTGCTTCATGTTATGGTTCCGCTCGAGTTCGAGTTGCGGGATAGGCTGGACGTAGGAGCACTCGCCTTTCCAGGTGATAGGTCCGTGTGAGGTCTCTTTGTAGTACGCAGCCTCGGAGTCTCCGTTTCTATACCGTCTGATATCGAACCACCATTGTCCTTCGGCGAAGAGCTCCGCCCACCGTTCGTAGCGCAGCGGGTCGTTCGCCAGCGGATCGGACGGGTCCAGCGTCTTGGTGCGGTCGGAGAGTGAGGCGTAGTCCACGGGAGAAGCGCCGTCCGGAGCGTAGCCGTATGCGCGCCGGTGGACCTTATTGACATACTCGAGTGCCGTAGCGGGGTCACGGGACGCCATGAGTTCGGCATAGAGAAGGTAGATATCCGCCATACGGATGATGAAGATATTGCAGTCTGAGGACTCGTTCTTGCCGTAAGGAGCAGGTCCCATTTCCACGCCGCGGATGTTGGTATATTTGCGGTGCGCCCATGCGAGCCGGTCGGGTCTGTTGTTCGCTTCGGAGGAGCGGTCATAGACGGTGGTCCGTCCTTTGGCATCGATATACGGATCGACATAAGGCTGTCCTGCGAAGAGTTTGAGTCTCGGGTCCACTTTGGACGGGTCGTTCTTGAGTGCGAGCGCCTCTGCGCGGTAATTAGGCGTAGCGATCTTATAGGGGTAGTTGTCGAGCGAGCGCGGAGCGTCGAAGTCATAAGCGGGGTTGAGCGTGAGGCGCGGGAGCGTGTCGCCGTAGAAATTGCCGAACCCGAAGCGGGCGATATTCCGGTCATGGATGAAGTTATTGCCCCACTGCGAGGATTTCTTGGAGATAATGACATCCCGTGTCTGCGTGAGCGGATCGGTCTGGTCCTCACGTCCTTTGCGGAAACGTACATCCAGATCCACATACCACGGGGCATAGACCATAGGCATTCCGGAGCCGGTGGTATACCCTTCCCATGGTCCGTCCTGATTGTAATTGGAGGTCATGGTCAGTTCGTAGAGCGACTCGATGTTATGTTCGTTCGCTTCGTTGCCGAAGAACATGTCCGCATACACGTCGTACGGAGCGAGAGTCTTGCCGGAGGTGAGGATGATGTCTTCGAGCAGTTTCTTAGCCGGTTCTTCGTTCTCGGGGAAGAGATAGAGCGACTGCATGTATATCTTGGCGAGCAGTCCTTTCGCCGCCCATTCGGTAGCGCGGAAGGGGTCCGCGGGTCCGCCGGTAAGAAGCCGTACCGCCTCCTGTGCGTCATGGATCATAAAGGTCCAGGTGTCCTTGACGGAAGCGCGTGCGAGTTTGAGCCCCTCCACATCGGAGATGACGGAGTCAATGATCGGGAAGCCGAGGTCGTCCGGCTGGAGTTCGAAGAAGATCTGCGCGTGCCAGTACGCCAGCGCCCGGTTGAAATAGCATTGCCCGAGCATGTAGTCGAGTTGTTCCTGCTCGTTCGTCTTGGCTCCGTGCGAGCGATAGTGGGCGATACCTTCGATAGCGGTGGTGGCGAACTTGGCCCATTTGCAGAGGTCGGTATAAGTGGTGGTGATATACCGCGAGTCGATAGCGGTGTAGTTGTCCTGCGAGGTGGCGCGCTCGTCGTACGAACCGTAGATATCGGTGGTATGGTCGTAGAGATAGATACCCATCGGGAACCAATAGAAAGCATAGGTTCCTATGGCATGATCCTGGGCGTATGCGGCTGTGACGAGCTGGTCCACCTGCTCCATCGTGGCGGGGAAGTTAGCCGAAGAGAGAGTCTGCGGGTTTTCGATATTGAAGAAGTCCTTGCAACCAACCAAGCTAAGGGACAAAATAAAGTACAAAGGTACGATGTACGATGTACGAAGGAGATTTTTCATAATTCTATATATGGGTTACGGGTTACGGGTTACGGGTTATGGGTTACGGGTTACGGGTTATGGGTTACGGGTTACGTTAGAACGAGATATCCAGACCGAAGCTGTAGAGCCGCGAGGGCAGGTAGCGGTTCTGGTGGTCCACGTTATACATCAGGCAGTTGCCGCCTATCTCGGGGTCTATACCCGAATAGGAGGTGATGGTAAAGAGGTTCTGGGCGGAGAAATAGACACGCAGTTTCTCCATCTTCGCCTTCCGGCTGTATTTCTGCGGCAGGGTGTATCCGAAGGAGAGGTTCTTGAGTTTGAGGTAGTCGCCTTTCTCCACCAGATAACCCGAGACGGTGGAGTAGTTCCTGTTGGCGGCACCGTCCCCGATGACGGAGTTATGCTCGTTGAGGAATCCGACGCGCGGGTCGTTGGTGACCGTCGTGTTGTCTTTGCCGAAACAGGAGGTGGTGAAGATCGCCGCGGTGGTGTTGTCGGACATGAACATATGGGTGTATGGCTTGATGAGGTTCATTATCTCGAATCCGAACGCCCCTTGGAAGACGAGGGCGAGGTCAAAGCCTTTGTAGGCGAGGTTGACATTGAGACCCAGGGTCAGTTTGGGCCACGGGTTTCCGATATAGCGTCTGGACGAAGGTGTGACGCGTCCCTGGCCGTTGTCGTCGTAGATAAGGTCTCCTACGCCGGTATATTGGTTCTGATAATAGATACCCATCTCTTTTCCGTCCGCGGTGAGCGGCTGTCCGTTAGCGGCATACCCGTAAGGATGAGAGGGGTTGGCTTCGCGCCAGGAGTCCAGCGCGTATTGGTTATAGCGGTCCACTTCCTCCTGGGTCTGGAAAATACCCAATACCCGATAGCCGTAGAACATCGACATGGCGTAGCCGTCCTCGGTGCGGGCAAGGAGCGGCCAGGAGGCATCCAGACCTTTGTCTATCGTCGTCGCACCGGGTTTGTCACCCACCTGCTTGACGAGGTTGGAGTTCATGGAGAGGTTGAGGCTGAGGCCGTAGGAGAAGTCTTTCTTGCGGTCGTTCCAGCCGAGGGAGATCTCATGGCCTTGGTTCTCTACCATACCGGCATTGAAATAGACGGGTACGGTGTTTGCCGGGTCGTCGGAATTGAAATAATAACTCATTCCTCCGGTGAGGCATAGCGATCCCTGATAGAGCATGTCCCGCGTCTGGCGGTTGTAATAGTCATAGGTGAAGGTGAGTCTGTTGTTGAAGAAACCGAGGTCGAGACCTATGTCCACCTGGTTCACTTCCTCCCATTTGAGGTTCTCGTTACCGAGAATAGCTATCCATGCTCCGGTCTTGCCGACGGAACCGTTGTCGAAAGCCCGGCTCACGCCGCTGAGCGAATAGGAGGAGAGATACATGTACTGGGCTATATTGTCATTACCGAGAATACCCCAGCTGGCGCGTATCTTGGCGTTGGAGAGCCAGTCTCCCGCCGGCTCTTTGACCCAGTTCTCTTCGCTGAGTCTCCATCCGGCGTTGACGGAGGGGAAGAAACCCCAGCGGTGCTTCTTGACGAAGCGGTCGGAAGCGTCTGCACGGAAGTTGGCAGCCAGGAGGTAACGACCTTTATATTCGTAGTTGAGTCGCGCAAAAGCGGATCCTCTCCGCTCCTGCGGAATGCCGTCGGAGGCATCCTTGGTGGCTCCGGCGGAACCCAGCGCGATAGAAGAGGCGACGGGTACGGAGAAGCCATAGGCGGTAGCGGACAGGTCATATCCGTCCAGCCGCCACCATTCGGTACCCGCCATGATCTTGAAATGGTGGGCGTCGAGCCATGTGTGCTCGTAGGTAAGGGTGGAGTTGAACATCAGGTTGAGGTTCGTCCCCGCCTGCGAATGCAGTGTACCGCCATCGACACCTACCTGCACGGGACCGAAGTCCTTATACTCGGTGAAATGGCGTTTGGAATAAGCGCCGAGAGCGGCTGAGCCGGTGGTATGCCATACCAGTCCGGGAATGAACATCACATCCAGATACGCCTGCGCACGGACGTTGTAGTTGCGGTCCTGATAGGCATGGTAAGCCGCTTCCAGACCGGCGAAGTTAGGACCGCTGCCGACAGACATGGGGGTCTGGGCGTAATCGCCGTTCTCGTCATACACCTCCGCCACCGGAACCGTGCGGAAAGGTATGGTATGGTTGTAGATAGAAGAGGAAGTAGAAGGGTTATAGGTTGCCATGGAGGCGAAGATCGCTTCTCCGAAGGAGACATGTTTGCCGATCTTATGGTCTATATTGGCGCGCAGCGAATAGCGGGTGGCACGGGTGTCCATATACGTTCCTTTCTCGTCCAGCACGCCGAAAGAGAGGAAGAACTTGGTCTTCTCGCCTCCGCCGGAAGCCGAGATATTATATTCCTGCTCGAGTCCCCTGCCGAACATGACGCCCATCCAGTCGGTGTTAGGCAGTTCCTCTGCGGAGCTGACTCCCAGTACATCCAATGTAGAACCTGTTCCCCAAGCGTCTCTGGCGCGGATCCAGTCCGGGGTGCCGAGGAGGCGTATGTTAGACGCCACGTCGCGCCATCCTACGCGGGCGTTGATGTCCACACGGGTGCGCTCCGCCTGACCTTTCTTGGTGGTAATGAGAATGACACCTCCGGCTGCCTTGGAGCCGTAGATAGCGGCAGAGCCGGCGTCCTTGAGTATCTCTATAGACTCCACATCGCGCATGTTGAAATCGAATCCTGCCCCCTGCGCCACGCCGTCCACAACGTATAGCGGCGCCATGCCGTTCAGACTACCGGCACCGCGGATAATGATATCCGCCGCTTCTCCGGGCGCTCCGCTTCCTTTGGTGACCTGCACACCCGCTGCGAGACCGCTCAGACTCTCCGCCAGCGACTTGGAAGAGAAATCGGAGATCTCGGAGGCGCTGACGGACGAGATAGAACCGGTCACGTCACTCTTACGCTGGGTACCGTAACCGACCACAATCACATCCTCCAGCACCTCCGTGTCTTCTTGCAACACCAGCGAATAATGGTCCTTGTTCGCCTGGATCGTCAGGTGCTGCGTCTTGTATCCGACATAAGACACACTTATTGCAGAGCCGGGTGCCGCATCGATAGCGAAAACACCGTCCGCATCCGTGATGGTTCCTTCCGTGCTCCCGTCAATGACAACGGAGGCTCCGATGATAGGTTCTCCCGATGCGTCCGTGACCGTGCCACGGACAGGCTTGGCGTAGATGCCGAGAGACAAAAGGCATAAGCCAAGAACTAACAATAAGCGTGTCTTATTCATAGTCAGAAATCAAAAAAGATTATTTTACCATCTCGCCCAGCGCGTTGTATTTAACGCCGTTGTGCATGATATAGAGCATACCGTTCTCAATGAACTTGGCGCCCTTCTTCTCTACTTCTACGTTGTCGATAGCCTGCAAAGCGTCCAGACAAGGAGCCGCGTAGCCGGTTACCTCGATGCCGTAGATGTCGCCGTCCGTGAAATCATCTGCATACAGCTCGGCAGAGGTACGTCCCTCTACATACGGAGCGAAAGCAAAGAGACAGTCCGAACCGTCTGCCTGAGAGGTGGCAATCTCCTGGTCTGCCCACATCCACCAGCCGGCACCCGCGTTGTCGTTTGTGTACTCGAAGCCGAAGATCTGCGCACTGACATAGACAATAGAGTCTTTTATCACTGCCTTCGACGCATCTTCTTCAATCATTACTTGCTTGAAGTTACAAGTCATTCCCCAGATGTTACCGGCGATCTGTTTCAGACGGCGGAAATCACCATTGGTTTGACCGTAGTTAGTCCAGCTGTTGACTGCTATGCCGCGAGAAGCACCTTCTGCCGTCGGAGTGCCTTTCAGCCATTCCTCCAACCATGTGCCGGTCACGTCAATAGCGAAAACGAAAGTCTCGTCAACTACCATGTCATTGGCTGTGAACTGACCGGATGCACAGTCGTAACGAACGATGTAACGACCATCAGCGCCTACCGGGTTGTTCAACGTGTGAGCAAACATTGTTGCGCTTACCAACGAAGCTGCAACGAAAAAGAAAAACTTTTTCATGATTTTGTTTTTTAAAAGATTAATTAATGTTGTTTTTTTATAACTCGTTTATAGAGCGAGTTTGGTTGCAGAGTCGTTGCCGGTCTTCCGAGGAGGTCGTAATAGACGGTTTCTTCCCCGTCGGCAGAGGACTCAAAAGGGATTCCTGTATTTTCTTCACATTCATGGATCACGAGTGTGGGCATGTGCGCGGTCTGTTCGCCTTTGGCGCAGTTGTATATCTCCAGATGGCAATAATAGACGTCCCCGGTTGCGCCGCTGTAATAGATGCCGTACCCTCCTGCTCCGTCAATGCGGATGTCATTGAGCGTCAGTCCGTTGAGGTTCTTGCCGCTCTTGGACCGGATATAGAACGCATTGCCTCTGGAGTCGAGCACGTCGATATCATTCAGATGGACATTAGGTACATCGTAGTAGTCGGTGTTGCCTATGTTGACGGCGCCCTGTGCGTTTGCCCAGAAATCGCCGTTGGATCCTTTGGTACCGGAGACGCATCCGCAATGGGAGACTGTGACATCATGTATCGTAACCGCCGAGCCGGCAGTAAAGCCCGTGCCGGAGAAGTCGGCATTGACACGTATGCCGCTTTCGAGCGCGTCGAAGATCGCCAGATGGTGGGCTGAAGGAGCGGTGCCGCCGAAGAAGCCGAGAGAAGAAGCCCGCCAGTTATTTTCCGCGGTGCAATAACTGAACTCAATGTTTATCGTCCTTCTGCCGGTGCTCCAGGAAGCCATGTCGTCGTCTCCGTTATTGCGGAAAGAGCAGTAGCGGATGGTATGTCCTTCGGACGCCTGGGAGCAGTTGAAGCCGTCGGCGTAGTTGTTGCGGAAACGGCAGTGCTCGACGAGCAGGTTCTTGGAACTCTTGCCGCTGTAGTCGGCTATCCATGCGCCGCATTCGAAATGCTCCGCCCAGCAGTTGCGTATGACAGACCCGGTTCCCCAGCCGCCCATGAAGGCTTTGCCTACCTGCTTGCTGTCCTCTTGGTTATAATACCTCTGGCGGCAGGCGGTATTGAAATACAGTCCTTCCACGACCAGGTTGTCCGAAGACGCCTCTATGCCCCGTTTGTCATAGGTGGTGATGTTATCGGACGGAGCGGTGTAGTAAATCTCGGAGTACCACATGCCGGCTCCGATGAGGCGTGTGTTATTCTGCGAGCGCAGGTAGATGCGCTTGGCGGTCTCCCACCGTCCCTCGGGGATGTATATTGTCTGTCCCTCATGCGCTGCGATGAAATCGGCTATGTCCCCGCTGCCGTCGAAAGCCACTTTGTTGCTCCCGGAAACGGATTCGAAAGTGACGGCTGCGGGCACCGGTTCCAGTTCCGCAAAGTCAATGGTGCAGGTGATATTATCGTTGGCGCTCTTGCGTATGGTCAGCCTCTCTCCGGTCTGAATCTTCCTGCTCAGACGGGTGTGTACCTCGTCGAACCGCATGCGGATAATGACATTCCCCGTGAGAGGGGCGTTCTGCGGATAGTTGGCGTTGCAATACTGCCATGCCCACCGGCTGTCGAGACGGAGCGTCTTGAGTTTCGTGCCTCCGGCATAGATATCTATATCACTGGTTCTGCCGGTGCCCTGCTCGTTGTCGGGCAGCGAGAAGCGCAGCGTGAGACCTTCCCCGGCTTTGTTGATGATCCATGAGACGCTGTCTGTGGTATTACGCAGTTGCAGGGCTTGTTGGTGCGACGCTTCGGACTGCAGGTCGCGCTGGTCGTCCGACGGAGCAAGGAACACTCCCAACGCTTCGCACAGGTTCGGTTCGGCTTCGTAACGCTCATAGGGACGGTTGTAATACCCCCGCTCCTGTGCGTCGGTTGCAAAAGTATAGACCTGTGCTTGTACGGCTATGCCCATACATCCAAAGAAAAGAAGAGATACAATGCGGTTCATCTTGGGGGTCATTTATTATTGTCGGCGATTTTAAACTCCATAGCGAATCCTCCGCCCGGTGCCATACGCACATGGAGCGTATCGGAGGCCGTCACTTGGCGTTCCTCAATATTATATGCGTACGGGCGTGTCTGCCAGTCGGCATCCTCAGCATCGAGATAAAGCACGGTTTTATAATTTACCATTTTGTCATTTACAATTTGGTCATTTACCATTTGGTCATTTAAGAAACTCAGAGGAATGTCTATCTCGCGTGCCTGTTCGTCGGTTATACCGCCTACATACCAGTTGTCCGAACCGCGTTCCTGCCGCGCGAAGACGCAGAAATCTCCGATCTTGCCGTCGAGGAGCAGGGATCGCTCCCAGTCGCAGGGTACAGTCTCGATAAAACGGAAGGCATCGGGGTGCTCCATATAATGTTCCGGCAGGTCGCAAGCCATCTGCAGCGGCGAATAGAAGCATACGAAGAGCCCCAGCTGGTTCATGAGTGTGGAATGGACACGGGTGGTAGGAATGACGGGGTTCTCGAAATGGAAGACCCCCGGTGTGTAGTCCACGGGTCCCGCCATAATACGTGTGAAGGGCAGTACCGTCACATGCTCGCACGGGCTGCCACCGTCCGTGCTCCAGGCATTCCATTCCTGGCCCCGCACACCTTCCTGCGTGAGGAGGTTGGGATAGGTGCGCTGCAGACCCGTAGGCATCACCGGTTCGTGGTTGTCAATCATGATATGATATTTGGCAGCCGTCTCAATGACCTTGCGGTAATGGCGCACACCGGACTGCCCTTTGTTCCACTGGAGCCCGTCCGAAGTGCGGATAATAGGTGCCACGTATCCGGTCTTGATAGCATGAATGCCATGCCCCGCGTGGTAACTGTATATCGTGTCCAGATCCTTCTCATAGTCCGCCGCATTGCCTCCTGTCTCGTTATGTCCGACGATCTGCACGCCGAGGCTGTCGGCCAGGCGGCTCAGATAGTCCATGTCCCAGTCGGGGTAAGGCGTGGTAAAATTGAAATGCTTCCAGTCCTCCCATCCCAAGTTCCATCCTTCCGCCAGCACGGCGTCTATACCATGCTCCTTGGCGAAATGCAGGTAACGGACCATGTTTTCGGTGGTGGCACCATGGATAGGACCCTGTTCCCAGGTCATGGTTTTGATATGCATGCCCCACCAGATACCCATAAACTTCATCGGCCGGATCCAAGAGGTGTCTTCTATCTTACAAGGCTCGTTGAGATTCAGCATGATGCGCGAAGCCACCAGTTCCGGCAGCGTCTTCGTCAAAATAACCATCCGCCAAGGGGTGGAGAAGGGTGTCTCCACGTACGCTTTTACCTCATTTTTAATTTTTAATTCTTCATTTTTAATTGGCTCTCGGAGCCACGGCGTAAGGTACGTGCGCAGCGCGCCCTCGCGTACATATAAATTTTGCGCGGGATAGTCGCTCAGCGCCGCTTCGTGGACGAAGCCGTAAGTGCCGTCCGCAAACTCAATCGTGACAGGTGAGCAGAGCGTGTCAGGGGTATTTGTCATTTGACCATTTACCATTTGACCATTTATGGTTCTTTTCTGCCAGAGCCCCTCGTAGTACTCGGTGCGCCAGGGGATAGACCATGCTTCTGCGTTTTGGGTGAAGCGGTAAGCGGAATGTTCGTCAGTAATAGTCAGTTTCTTGGTGTCCTGCTCCGGGAAGATGTATCGGAACGCGAAACCGTCATTGAAAAGACGGAACTCTATATCCATGTTTATTCCGGATTGATGGAGCAGGTGTACGGTCATGGCATTATGGCAATCGCGTATCAACCGCTCTTCCCCCCATACCGTCTCCCATGTGGCGTCCTCCGAGTGGTGGTCAATGCCGGTTACCCGGAAACGATCGGTCAGAACCGCTTCCCGGGCGATAATGCCCAGTTCGGAGGGGTCGATAACGAGTTCGCTGTCCCGCGCAACAGCATACCAGATAGTCCCATTATCAGCATCGCAATCAAAGAAGAGGGATAAGTGTCCGTCCGGTGAAGTGAGTTCCTTGGATGAGGTACATGCCCCCAACAGAAGGCAAATAAAACAGAAGTACAGAATCTTTTTCATGGGTAGTTTGTTATAAATTTGCTGCAAAGGTACACCTTTTTATGTACGTGCGCAAAAAATATATAAAAAATATAAAAATTTTAAAATATATTTTGATACATAAAAATCTTTTTGTATCTTTGCACCCAAAATACAATGAATATGAAAAACAAATACCTTCTTTTAAGTTTCTTTTCGGTGTTGCTGTCTGTCTCTTTGTGTGCTGAAAATGAGATAGATAGGCAGTTGAGAGTATTAGATGAGACACTGGCTCAAAGGGACTCTTATGATGCTATCAAACAGCATAGGATTGACTCTCTGGTCCGGTTGTCGTACTTATGCGAAGATCCGTATGAGATATATAAGAAATTATATGAAGAATATAGATCGTATAATTACGACAAAGCGCTCGTCTATGCAGAGGATATGGCTTCGGAAGCCAGGCAGAGCGGCGACTCGCAGCGGATCTCCGAGTCGGTCATAGCGCAGGCCTTTGTGTACCTGTCCGGCGGTCTTTTCCACGAGGCATACCAGCAGTTGGAGACTCTTCCTGAGATGCCGTCCGGTCAGTTGGCGGATGAGTACCTCCTTACTTTCGCGCGCCTATTATACGATATGTGCGATTTTGCCGGTAATGCGCAAGTGTCGGGTATATACAGCGAGAAGGCTTGCGGTTTCATGACTCAGTTGGCGCACCGTTACAGCCCCGCCGACTCCGCCAGTTACTGGTATCCTCTGGCGGTTATAGACATGCACCGCGGCAACTACGAGCGAAGTATATCGCGTATGGAGCAGGCGCTGACGGACTCCCGCAACACCCTGCACGAGAAAGCTATCTACGCCAGTTCCCTCTCTTTCCTCTACCGCCAGACGGGCGATCCGGAAACAGCGTTGTCCAAGGCGATTGAGGCTGCTGTCTATGACTGCAAGAGTTCCACGTACGAAGCGGTGGCGCTGCGTGTAGTGGCGGAGTTGCTCTATGAACGCGGAGAGTTTGAGTTGGCGAACCGGTATATCCATATAGCCATGGAGGATGCGAACCGTTATCATGCCCGTCACAGGCAGGTGAGCATATCCCTTCTGCTGCCTATTATCGAGGAGCACTACTCGCAGCAGTCTCACCGTCAGACGGTAACGGCTTACATTCTTCTGGCAATCGTGCTGGTGCTGCTGATGGTGAGCGTAGCCGCTATCATTATCCTTTCCTACCGTACAAAGGCGGTGCATGCCGCCCGGCAGACGATCGACCAGATGAACCAGAGTCTGCTGGAAGCCAACCGTCTGAAAGAAGAGTTGCTCGGTACGCTCTTGACATCGAGATCGCAGTATATCAATGCCGTACAGCAATACCAGCAGGATGTAAAACAGCATGCTGTCAACCGGCAGTGGAGCGATCTGCTGAGTGTGCCGAAAGGAGCGGATGCGCGCTTGCAACGCACTGTTCTCGAACGCCAGCTGGACAGCATTATCCTGCGAGTTTACCCTACTTTTGTGCAGGATTTCAATGCGTTGCTGCGCCCCGAGGAGCGGCTGGTGCTGAAGAAAGACGAGCTGATGAACGCCCAACTGCGTATTTTTGCCCTCATCAGGCTGGGGATCAGTCATAACGAGGTGATAGCCGAGATATTGAACTACAGCGTCAATACGGTGTATAACTATAAGACACGTGTGATTGCCTCTTCCGACCTCTCGCCGGAGGAATTTCATGCCGCTCTGATGCGAATAAGATAAAGTTTTTTGCTTTTTATTTGCATAAATGCAAAAAAAGCAGTACCTTCGACCTCCTCCCCCATAGATGGGGACCCCTTCGAAAGTACGGTCGCGTCCTGCGGGGCATACGCAAGAATGAGCGGGATTTTTGAAAAGGGCTGTGCCCTCTCTTTTAGTGC
>CALEPS010000052.1 GCA_937910305.1 uncultured Bacteroidales bacterium
TTTCCAGAGCGGGGCTGCGTGCAGGGCTTGGACGATCTCTCCGTCCTGCAACATCTCCATCACTTGCTCCGGCTCCATGATATCCACATGGATGTCCTCTGTCGCCTCCTGGTGCTGTTCGCGGCGTTTCTCCACGCCCGTAGCCAGGAAGGTATAGGACAGATTGTTATGGTTCGTCGGATTCGGCGAAAGGGTCATGAAGAGACTCCATTCCCCACCCTCGTATCCGGTCTCTTCGCTCAACTCGCGTTTGGCAGCCTCCAGCGGCGTCTCGCCCGGATCAATCACACCTGCGACCAACTCATAATGGGTCTCGCCCAGCGCGTGACGGTACTGGTCCTCCATGACCATCTTGCCATCCTTGGTAATGGCTATCACGTTGATCCAGTCCGGGAACTCCAATATATACCACGTAGGTATCTGTTTGCCCGAAGGCAGCTCCACACATTCCTGCCGCACCGAGAGCCACGGTCCCAGCCGCAGTATATTCTCGCTATGCACCACCCGCCACGGGCGATTATCTATTTTCGGGTACATTTCTTTCGCCTCTGTCAATTTTGCCTGCAAAATTACAAAAAAAATTGCACATATGCAAGCGTTCGGGATTTTTTTTTGACGAATAGAATAAATTCTATCTATTTTGTGCGGATAGATAGCGGCTATGCTTGCATAAGACGATATATGTACGCGCAAAATAGGAAGCCGATAGGCTCGTCAAAAAAAATGCCCGCGGTGGTATATGTCCGGCAGGACGCGACTGTACTTTCGAGGTGGGACGGCGGTTTCCGCCGTGTCGGTGCCCTCGAAATTACTACTTTTTTTTCATATATGCAAGTGCGCGTTTTCTATGAAAAAAAGTGCAATTTTACGAAACCGGAATTTGGACATATGGATATTTTTTTGTATCTTTGCAGCGGATTTGGGAGAAAGTTTTCTTTGCGCCCTTTTCTTGCGCTTTTCTCCCGGTCACGGCAGCCGAATCTCCCCCTAATCACCCGGTAATCACCCCCTAATCACCCCCTTATCACCCCCTTTTGAGTGCTTGGAACCTCTGTTTTTCCTCGCGGAATGATAGGAACAGGCTCGCCGGTACATCGGCGAGAGGTAGACGGTGGGCGGAATGGGCGGGCAATATTATTGCCCTGAAACTACCAAGAAAGAAAAAGCCGACTGGCAGACGGCGAAACTGCCAAGGATATAAAGCCACATGGCAGACGGCGAAACTGCCAAGGATATAAAGCCCGATTCAATCGGGCACAAAAGAAGAAAGGAGGAGCCGTTTTTCAGATTTATTGCCCGATGGTGCCACCGCCGCCGAGACGGGAAGATTCATCGAGAGAGCCCACTTTGCGGTTCTTGTGCTGCTGGTACTGGCCGAACATCCATGTGAGCGAGAGCATCACACGCTGCTGGCGGATGGTGTTTTTGTACCAGGAACTGTTACCCGGTTCCTGTCCCATGTCTTCGTTGTGAAAACTGAGCGAACGCAGCAGGTCCTGGACATTGAGGTTGAAGATCAGGCCTTTTTTCATGTACATCTTACGGATTCCGAAAGAAGCGAACCAGGTGCTGCCGGAGCGGTTATAACCGGTAAGCATCGGCGAGGACCAGTTCGCATCAAACGTCATGGTCCAGTCCTTCGGCAGATATGCCGAGAGAGTTCCGCCGACGTAGCCGTAATGACTTTTCATAATATAATCCGGTGTGCCGTCGTCTTGTTTTTCGTAAGATTTGTTGATGAAATGCAGCCATCCGGCATTGACCGTGAGCGCCAGCCAGGCACCAACAATTTTCGCATTTTCACATTTACCATTTTCACATTTTTCATATTTCGGGACGAGGGGAAGTTCCGTGAGTGAGATATTCACGCCGTGCGTGGTACACGTACCGAAATTGGTCCACTGGGAGAAGCCAATACCGTTCGGCAGGATGGTCGTTTTCGAGGAGAACATGTCTTGCGTATGGGCAAAATTGAAAGTCATCGTCATATATTGCGTCCACGAGAAATGCAACTCTACGTCGTTGTTGAACTCCGGCGTGAGGTTGGTGTTTCCTTTCTGGATCGAATAGGCGTCCACATAGGAAGTGAAGGGATTGAGCATCCAGTAAGACGGCCGTTTGATGCGTCGCGTGTAGCTGGCTGAGACCGCAATAGGCTGTTGCAGTTTGCCAAGCGGTTTGGACGTATAGCCGATATAGGCGGTCGGGAAGGGGTCAAAATACGACTTGTTGATGACCGAATCCAAGCTGTTGTCCCGCCATTCGCCATGGGAGAAGGTGTATTCGCCGCGAAGCCCGAGTTTGACCGACCAGTGTTCGCCGAACTGCTTGCCAACCGATATATACGCAGCCGCGACATGTTCGTTGTAAAGGAAGGCGTTATGATCCGTAGGACGGACTACTCCGTTGCGCGTCGAATCGGTCGTCATGTTGTTGTCGGTCGAAGAGAGCGCGTACTTGACGCCTGCTTCAATCATGCCGGTTTTCCAGAACTTAGTCTGAAAATCCAGTTTGCCGCTATAGATATTGACGATCTGGCGGCTTTTGATGTCTATACCGAGCGCGCTGATACCTTTGAAGGGCTTGTCGTAATTCGTCTCCTGGAAGTTCACGGAGCCGTTGTTATAGCGGTTGTAGTCGATGTTGACGGTCAGTTCGCGCTCCAGTGCTTCGGAGAACGTGTGGGTGTAGTTGAGGTTTGCCGTGTGCTGCGGAGCCTTGAGACGGTTTTGCGAATTGGTGGTACTGTTCGTCGTGTCCGTCCCTTGAATCATATACGCCGCGTTGAGTCCGGGCACGATATGCTGGTCCACGTCCATGAACGGCACGTTAAGAATGAAACCTAACGTATTGAGCGAGTCGATATACCAGTCGTTGCCCACTTTGAGCATGTAGTACTGGAAATTCATGGCGTAATCCGAATAGGAATAGTTCTTGAGGAACGGGGTCTCGCGGTAGGACTCAAAATCAATATCATTCTGCGCAAAGACCTGCGTGAACTGACCGAAAGTGTATGTCTTCTCGCTACGGTAATTGAGGTTGAGCGAGAACATCTCATTACTGAGCCAGCGTTTGACATCGCCGAAATACATACCTCCGTAGGCGGCAGAAAGCATTCCGTTCAAGCCCTTCATCATATTGCGTTTGGTCTTGATATTGATGATTCCGCCCTGACCCGAAGCGTCGTATTTGGCAGACGGATTCGAGATAATTTCGATCTTCTCGATCGTGTTTCCGTCCGTACCGTCGAGCATGGCTTTGAGCTGCTGGCCGGATAGGTAAGAGGGCTTGCCATCAATCCATATCTCCACTCCCTTTCCGTTAACCGTTATATTGCCGTCTTTGTCAATCCGCACACCCGGCGCGCGGCGAAGGATATCATTTCCGTTGCTGCCTGCTGCCAGAGGCGAAGCGGAGACGTTCACCACCAGCTTGTCCATCTGGCGTTCGATAAGCGGCTTCTTGGCTTTGACCTCGACTTCCTTGAGCCGCTCGGTCTCTTCGCGCAGCACAAAATCCGGTCCGCCGAAAGCCGTTTGGTAACCCACATAGGAAGCCTGAATAATATATTTCTCCTCCCTTGAGGGGAGGTCGGGAGGGGTTACTATATACTTTCCCTCTTCATCCGTGATCGCACCTGTGAGGAGGGTTGAATCCTTTGCAAGGACGGAGATTGTCACAAAGGGCATGGCTTCGCCGCGGCTGTTCACCACAGAGCCTTTGAGCGTTTCTGCTTTTGCAGCAAGAGCACTTAATATGATTACTATGGCAATTAGTATGCGTTTTATATTCATATTCGTATTCGTAGTCATGGTTCTTTATTCATTGCTTTTATCCATTGTTCGCACTCATCCGCCAGAAGAACAATGAGTTTGGAGTAATAGCTCTTGATTTCCTGCTCCGAAAGCGAGTTCAGGCCTGCCATATTATGCTGTAGCGTCAAGAGGATTCGCAGCACACGGCGCGTGAAGAGGTCGTCATCGAAATAATTGATGAGCCCGATGATATGTTTGTACGGACAGAGTCGATGCCCGCATTCCCAAGCGTTATACGAAGCCTGCGAGACATTCAGCGCCCAAGTCACTTGCTCTTGAGTGGCTTCTTTGCGTTGCCGCGCCTGAAGAAGAGCGGTAGAAAATTCGTGAAGAATATCCATGATTTAACTCCTTTCCCTTCTTGGGGTTTCCCGTTTCATCGGGACACCCCCACCTTTCAGATAATAAGGCATGAACTCATCCGGCTCACTCACGCTGATAGCCACCGGTTTGCCGCTCTTGCGGTAGATAATAAACGCCTTCGTGCGGTCCGTGACATAAGCCTGATACGTACCCGTTTCCGAAGATCGGAACTAACCTATATTGCCGAACATGCCGCCTATACCGAAAAGGCGAATCGTGTTGTCCCACCGCATAAAATTCTCCCCCGCACGCTCAATACGCTCTATATCCGAATAAGGAATCCGGCGCGTACGTATGAGCGTGTGGATGCCGATGCCTTCGTCTTCCGCAATAATATATTGCGGATGAAGCATGAATACAGACACCAATGCAGCAAGCAGGATCAGCGTGACCGTTATTCCGATCCACAGATCCATACCCCGCTGTACGCACCAAATCTCATAAACGATAGCCGCAATAATGATGAGGATGCCGACGACCGTCAGCCGCTTCATTGCTTTGCTATGCGAACACTCATAAATCGTTTTCATAAAACCTACTATAATTTAGTCATCTTTTAATTACTCGGGATGCGTGTTAAACACGCAGACCGAAGAGGAGGAATTGAGACAATTTCACAAGTTGCAGAGCAACGAAGTCATTGATCTCCAATTCCGACGACAAAGGTACTGCTTTTTTCGTTAGAGTATTATCAACATTGCTGATAAAAACACTAAAAACGCAAAAAACATGTCATTTTTTGCGCAGATAGATAAAGAAAGTGGTGCCTTTGGGCGAAGTAGCGAACTCGATGCGTCCTCCGGAGCCTTCCACAATATGCTTCGAGATAGCCAGCCCGAGTCCGTTTCCGTTGGATTTGGTAGTGAAATTAGGTTGGAAGATACGCGTCTGTATGCTCTCCGGTATACCGGGTCCGTTATCGGAAATGGAAATCTGCACCTCCCTGTCCGAATAGGCGGCGTTAAGAATCACGATGATATCCGGCGACTGGCGGTTGGCGGCAGGCAGCTGGTCATTGGCAAGCGCCTGCAAGGCATTGCGGATGATATTGACGAAGACCTGCGCTATCTGCTCGTTGTCCGCGCGGACGAGCACGCCTGAATCGGGTCCTACATAACGGACCGGAATCTGCTCGTCGTTCGCGCGCTGGAGGGTAATGACATTCGACAGTTTCTCCG
The DNA here is from genome assembly GCA_937910305.1 of uncultured Bacteroidales bacterium. GTDB lineage: Bacteria > Bacteroidota > Bacteroidia > Bacteroidales > Paludibacteraceae > Colicola. The sequence continues at coordinate 5,357 of CALEPS010000052.1, forward strand.
CCACATCCACCTCGGTTGTAATGACCTCCGGCTGCTTGGCAAAAGTAGAGAACGATTGTGCAATATGCGCGAGATTGTCTATCTCTGCGATCAACATCTTGGTCGTTTTGTCGAAATACTCGTCGAAGCCTTCCTTGCCGCGTTTGAGCTGCAGTTTCTGAACGGATAGTTTCATCGGCGTAAGCGGATTGTTAATCTCGTGCGCAATCTGCCGCGCCATAGTCCGCCATGCTCCTTCGCGTTCCGCCCGTGCCAGCCGTTCGGCACTCTCCTCCACCCGGTCAACCAGCAGGTTATACCTCTCCACCAGCGCACCCAGTTCGTCATGATACGGGTACTCGATATGGTTGTCCCTTCCGCCGATCTCGAACCGCCGCATCTTGTCCGTCAGCATAGAGATAGGCGCCGTCATACTCTTTGCCGCCCAAAAAGCGAAGAACAACGCCAGTAAGAGAACAAGGATATATGGCGGCAATAAACGCGAGAGAAGGGTGTCTATCTCTGCGTTGCGGGTCTGTTCGCTCATAAAAGAAGGGATGGCAATATAGCCGATCGTAACAAACGAACCGTTATGGAAAGGTACGTAAGAAACCAGATAAGGGTGAGTGGCTATCTTCTCGTAACAGATAGTGGCATGCTCCTCCGTGAAAAGAGCCTGCGGAGCCATTCTGCGCGAGAGCAGACCGTTGTCAAACAACGCCGGAGAAGAAGTGGCTAACAGTTCGCCGGAGAGAGAATAGACATGCACGTCCTGGTTCATATCGTATCCCAGATCATGCAAGTCAATCGCCAGACCTTGCGCCTGCGAGGGACTCAGACTCACATCCCAATAGTACAACGAGCGGAGATAAGACTGCACATACTCGCTCCGCATCTGCAAGTCATGGCGCTGGTGCTCCTCATTGTTCTTACGCACATAATGGATGGACATGAAGAAAATATAAATGAACACCGCCATCACCGGCAAAAGGATGATATACATAATCCGCGTGGAGAGGCGCATGTTGCGGATCCCGCGATTAAGAACCAAACCGATAATCCCGATCAGGAACACAATACCAAAAAGAACCAGACACAGGACAAAATACAGCCGCGAGTAAGAATACGGTTTCTCGTCATACGTCAGCACCTCGCGGAAAGAGAAGGTCTGGGAGGCGATCGTTGAGATATCGGTGTAATCCTGTATAGTGGTATAACTCAGCGGCAACACCGTCATCACATTATACAGCCCGGCTTTGGTCCAGCGGACCATCGCCTTTGCGTTCCGGAAATCCCGCTCACGCCATACATCATAGGAGAACAGATATACATCGCCGGAAGCCAGTTCGTTGCTGGACCAATATACCATCTGGCGCGCATTAAAAACATAGAAGAGCACATCCTCTTCCTGTTCGGCTATCGCACGGATCGAATCCAAAGACGCGTTATGCAGCAATGCATGGCATAACTCCGCAGTCCGTTTCTCTGCCGCCGTCTCGCGCTCCGTCAATTGTTTCTCTGCAGACGAAGAATGACAGGCCGCTAACAGGCAAAACAGTGCCGACAGACATAAAAAATGAAATATTTTGCGTACTTTTTTCATTTTCGCTTGCAAAATTACAACAATTTTCGTACCTTTGCAAACTTTTTTGAAAAAAAATGATATTATGGTGCAAATTTTTACTGCTTTACTATTAGGATTACTGACCATACTCGACCCTTGCACTCTGGTTACCAGCATTACCGCCATCAGTTATATTGACAAGGAAATCAACAACAAACGCAAGGTTCTGGGCAACGGAGCCATGTTCGTTTTGGGCAAACTGGCGACATACGTGCTGCTCAGCATTCCTTTTCTCATGGGGGCGCAGACTGAGGGTATCCAGCATGTGCTGGCGCACTGGGGCGAACCGATTCTGGCGGCATTCATGCTTATCTGCGGTATCGTGCTGCTTTTCAGCGGCCATCACCACCATGAGCATGACCACGGAATAAGCAAGTTTCTGCAGAATGCGGATTCCAACGCCAGTTGGCTTTGGTCTTTTATTCTCGGAATCTTCTTCGCGATCGCTTTTTGTCCCCACCGTTTGGTTTATTTCCTGACGATGATAGATATCACGCTGACGCTTCCGAGCAGCTGGAACTGGCTTATGCCTGTGATTTTCGGTCTCGGCACAGGTCTTCCGATCATGCTGATAGCCTGGCTCGTAAGCTACAGCGCAGTGAGCATAGGAAACCTGACGCAGAAAATGAATACTTTTGAGAAATGGTTCCGGCATATCTGTGCCGTTCTTTTCATCGGTATCGGCATCTATCTTTGTATTCATTGTGTGCTTGAGGCCCGTGAACATGAACACGGCGGTTGTTGCCACCACGAGCATGTCGAATCCGTTCTTTAAATTTCAGCAGTTCATCGTCCGGCACGACCGGTGCGCCATGAAAGTAGGCACCGACGGTGTCCTGCTTGGGGCATGGGCGGAGCCGGCAGTCAGCATCCAGCCGTCAGCATTCAGCATTTTAGATGTCGGTACGGGTAGCGGTTTGGTTGCTCTGATGCTCGCGCAGCGGTTTCCCGAAGCACATATTGACGCGATTGACATAGACAAATCCGCCATAGAGCAAGCCGCAGAGAACTTCGCCGCTTCACCATGGTCGGACCGCCTGCATACATTCCATGCACGCCTTCAAGACTGGCAAAGCCATTCAGTCCCCTCCCTTGAGCGGGTGAAGAGTTCTGCTCGATCGGACGCCCGGTGGTCGTCCGTAGAACAACCTAGGGAGGGGTTCTACTCTCTCATCGTTTCTAATCCGCCTTATTTTCAGAACAGTCTGAAGAATCCGGACAAAAGCCGCCAGACTGCGCGCCATACGGACACACTAACATACAGCGAGCTGCTGCAGCATAGTGCCCGTTTATTGAGTCCGGAAGGTACCGTGGCTCTCATTCTTCCGGCAGAGGCAGAGACAGAGGCGTGCGAATTAGCGCACATGGCAGGTCTGCTTCCCGCGCGCATCACACATGTATATAGTAAGGAAAACAAACCAGCGCGGAGAGTTCTACTGGCTTTCGAAAAACCGAAATATCGATATCCCGATATATCGACATATCGGGACTCCGGAACCGTCTCCGAAGACAGCCTTGTTCTGGAAAACGGTACAGGCGGCCGTTCTGCCGCCTATCTGGAAATAACAAAGGACTTCTACCTGTAGGCGGAAGTCCTTTCTGTATCAGCCATGCATGGCTGATTATTTGGCTACGTTGATTGCGCGTACCTCGCGGATGACGGTCACCTTGATCTGACCCGGATAGGTCATCTCGTCCTGGATACGTTTTGCCAAATCAAACGAGAGCAACTCTACATCCTTGTCGGACACTTTGTCTGCTCCTACGATCACACGCAGTTCGCGACCCGCCTGCAGAGCGTACGTCTTCACTACACCCGGGAACGACATAGCGAGGTTCTCCAGGTCATTGAGTCTCTTCACGTAACTCTCCACGATCTCGCGACGGGCACCCGGACGGGCTCCGGAGATAGCATCACAAGCCTGAACGATAGGCGCAATCAGGGTCTTCATCTCGCATTCGTCATGGTGAGCGCCGACCGCATTGCAGATATCCGGCTTCTCGCCGTATTTCTCGCAAAGTTTCATACCCAACTCTGCGTGCGGCAGTTCTACATCCTCGTCTGCCACTTTACCTATATCATGCAACAAACCTGCGCGTTTCGCAGCCTTGACGTTCAAACCCAACTCACCCGCCATAGCGGCACAGAGGTTCGCTGTCTCGCGTGCGTGTTGCAACAGGTTCTGGCCATACGAAGAACGGTATTTCATCTTTCCTACCAGACGGATCAGCTCCGGATGCAGGCCGTGGATACCAAGGTCTATCGTGGTACGTTTACCCGTCTCGACGATCTCTTCCTCAACCTGCTTGGTCACCTTAGCCACTACTTCCTCGATACGTGCCGGATGGATACGGCCGTCCTGTACCAACTGGTGCAGCGACAGACGCGCAATCTCGCGGCGCACGGGGTCGAAAGCGGAAAGAGTGATGGCCTCCGGCGTATCGTCCACAACGATCTCTACACCGGTTGCCGCCTCCAAAGCGCGGATATTCCGTCCCTCGCGGCCGATAATACGTCCTTTCACTTCGTCGTTCTCGATATGGAAAACAGAAACGGTGCTCTCGGCTGCTGTCTCGGAAGCCACACGCTGGATGGTCTGGATGATGATTTTCTTCGCCTCTTTGTTAGCCTCCAGACGGGCATTGTCCATGATCTCGTTGATATACGACATCGCAGCGGTCTTGGCCTCGTCTTTCAGTGCTTCAATCAGTTGCACTTTTGCTTCCTCCGCGCTCATTCCGCTCAGTTGCTCCAACTGCTTCTGAGCCTCATGGTGCAGTTTCTCAATCTCCTGCTGACGATAGTCCAGCGCCTGTTGGCGTTGCTCTATCACCTGCATCTTCTGGTTCGATTCGTTGAGTGCTCGCTGTACTTCACCTTGACGTTGATTCAACTGCTGTTCACGCTGTTGCAAACGCTGCTCTTGCTGTTGTATCCGTTTATCCTGCTCGCGCACGGCATTGTCGTGCTCAAGTTTCAGGGCGATAAATTTCTCCTTAGCCTCAACAATCTTGTTTTTCTTCACCACCTCTGCCTCTTCGGTCGCCTTCTGGATGATTCCGGCGCCAACGAGTCTGGCAATGAAATAATAGCCGCCCGCGCCTACTAGAAGACCGGCAACTACGCAAATGATAATTAGGATTGCTGTGTTCATTGTTTTATCGTGTTAATAATTAGTTCATTCAGTTCACGTAATTCTTTCTCTACGGGGACAAGACTTTTCTCCCGCACATCGGATTGCAATGCCACTGCCACTTCCAGCGCGGTGTACATCCATAGCTGCTCAGCCGATGCGTTGGGACGCAGTTTGAGATAATACTGGTATCGCTGATTCAGCAACTCTGCTGCGTTGCGGTAGTTTGCTTCTCGGTCGCGCGGCACATCCAGCCCGACCGTGTGCGCATCCAGATGCAAGTTTATATGTTGCTTGCCGGACATCAAATTATCAAATCTTCAAATTATCAAATCTTCAAATCAGCGCTTCAGCGCACCTATCGCCCGATCCACCTGTGCAATCAATGCATTGATACGTTTGAGCGCCTCTTCCTTGCCCTCCGCTGCACTCATGGCGTTGGCTGTTGCTATACGGCGGTTTTGCTGTTGTAACTCCAGCAACTCGCTGTGAGTGCGTATCAGTTCGTTCCTCTGGCGCTCCGAATCCTCCCGTAAACGCGCATTCTCCTGCTGCAACGCCTGATAGCGCTCCAGCAAGAGATGTACATTCTGCGAAAGGTCATCTAGAGCCTGCATGAGTTGGTGCTTGGTCCTTAGTCCCTTGGTACTTAGAAACTGTATCCTACACCAAGACCGATAACGCCCTTGAACTGGCAACGCTCACTCAGATTGCCTTCTTTGTCTGCAATCAGAGTTCCGTTATAGTACTTGAGGCTGGTCTGAAGGGTCACTTGCAGACATTTGAGGAACTGATAGCTCAGTGCGCAGTCCCAGTCCACATCGAAATGACCGAAATAACGGTTATTGTTCGAATAATCGAAGTAATAAGCGTTCTTGTCGCGTGCCTCCCAGGAGCCGGCGCCGTAGTCTGCTTCATAAAGGTCTTTCAGGCTGAAACCCTTGCCCTGATACGGAGAGAAGAGAGCCAGCGTGGTGCTCAGTTTCAAGTCCTTGTAGGTATAAGCAATACCGCCCTTGAAACTCAAACCGAACTCAGCACGCGCATTGCGGTACGATTTGTTTCCCGATGCGTCATATACATACGTGCCGTACGACTGCTGCAACTGGGTACGGATATCCGTTCCTGCTGCTTGCGCTGCCTCATAGCCGCCCATGTTGTCATATACCTTTGCTGCTGCATCGTAAGCCGCTTGAGATGCTGCTTTGGTAACTGCGTCGGCTGCATGGTCAATATTGTACTGTAAAGCACCCAGCGCATTCTCACGGGTGTATCTGCGGTTCCAGTTCTCGCCGATATAGGCACTTGTGATACGGCCTGCTATCGGAGACAGATAGATAGAGAAGTCTGCTCCCTTGTAACTCTTCTTCCAGTCAATACCGACAGAAATATCGGTGTAAGAAGGAGCAAGCCATTTGGAAATAATGTCGTTGTAGCCGTCCACGTAGTTGCGACCCAGCGCATATTGGCTTTGGAAACTTCCTAAAACGGTCAAATACCAACTCTCTTTGAACTCCCAACCGAACTTGGTTGCCAGTTTGATATTATCGCTTGATTTCTGGAAAGCATCTTCTTTCTGGTCAATCCAGGTCATACCGAAATCGGTATCGAAGTTCGTCTCCCACGCGATAGCATCTTTATGATACAGCAGGTGTAACTTGGCATACACGATACCGTTCACGTTGTTCTTACCACCGGCAGCCCAGTTCACCAAACCGGTAGCAGCGGCATTCAAGCCCACGGTTCCGTCAAATTTCCACGCTTTCTCGGCATTCTCCAACTTCTGCAAGTCAGCTCCTGCTTTCGCCGCAGCATCCGCATTGCCCGTCACGGTAGCCTTATCTACATCCTGAGCAGTCATTGTCAGCGCAGCCAACAGGCAGATCGCTACTGATAAAAATTTCTTTTGCATAATTCTATTCAATTGTTTGTTTTATGTTAATTTTATTTGTTTAGCCCTTTTTGCAAGGGAATATCGACTTAATCACACAAATCGGGCACAAAATTACAAAAAAAATCTCACATACGCAAATAAATTATGTTCGCGCGCGACTTTTTTTGATAAAAGTGTCAATTTTTACACATTTTTTTTGAATATGTGCACACGTATATGCAAAAAATATTGTAATTTTGCAGCGTGAATTAATATCGGGTAGTGTGGGCATGGCTTTTTGAACACTTTTAGCACTTACTCAGGGGTCATTTAGCACTCGTTTAGCGGGTAATTAGCAGGTTAATAGCACTCTTTACCGTATCCCGGTGCACCCTATATATACATAGTATATATCCCGTGATTTTTAATTCCGCCAAAAAACACGAAATAAATAAACACAAAAATATGAGAAACATTCGATTGTTAATTTTGTCTCTTTGCATGGCAATGGCCGGCAATAGTATGGCAGAGACCATCTTTTCTTTTACATTAACGAGCGCCACTACTGCTGCAGGTACCTATCCCGCAGTGGGAGGAGATGCTGTTTGTACAAAAGCGATGGCTACCAGTGGTTCAAACGAAATCACCATTGGTTCGCAGACCTTTTACAAATTTAACTCAAGTTCCGCTTGGAATTTCAATTTAACCGGTAACACACTCACGGCTGGAGACGTACTTACTTTTACGTGTGCTTGTTCAAGCAACAAAAACGGCAAAGGTCTTATCGTGAACGGTGTGACGCTCACGGCTGATTTTGCTGCAAACACGCCGAATACAATCACCTACACCGTTGCGACAGGAGATGCTTTTGTCGGCAAAACGTCCGTTTCTGTCATGCGTGCTGATTCGGACATTAAATTCGGAACTATTGAGATCACACGCAATGGTGGCTCAACACCTGGCGGCGGAGACACTCCGGGCGGTGGTGACACTCCCGGCGGTGGTGATACTCCCGGTGGTGGAGACACGCCGGGCGGCGGCGACACACCTAGTACAGGAGACACCTATGCCTTTTGGCGTTTTTCAGGAGGCGATGCTCCTGCAGCGGGAACCAGCGAAAGCGGTACACTCATGACAGTTGAGTTCCTTCGTTCTGACGACAGCAAAAGTTTCTCTAACGAAAGTGCTGCATATAATGCTGCTGTTACAGACAATAACATGAAATCACAAGGGTCGAAAGGAGTAAAGATGGGTGCGAATGCCCTTTATCTCAAAGTGACTGTTACCGGTGGTTTCAAATCAGGAGATATAGTTTATATCTGCGGATACAACCCTTGGAAAGTAAGTAGCAGCGCAGACCATTCTGGTGACATCGCCGCTTCTGTTGCTACCGGTACATCCAAAAGCGACTACAATATCGGTAGTTTCACTCTTTCCTCGGACTACAGCGAACTTTATATGATGCGTGCAGAAGGTTCCGGAACAGGTATCTGTGCCATCAAAGTGACTCGCCAAGGTCCTGCAGGTCCATCTTCGGACGCTACTCTTTCGGCTTTGACGTATAACGGCACCTCTGTGCCTAATTTCTCTGCCAACACGTTGAATTACGAAGTGGAATTACCTGCTGGTACTACAGCTATTCCGACGGTAGCTGCAACGAAGAATAACGCAAATGCTTCTGATCCTGTTATCACGCAAGCTACCGCGCTGCCGGGAAATGCAACGGTTACCGTAACAGCCGAAGACGGCACGACAACCAAGACCTACACTATTACTTTCACCGTCGCTTCTTCTGCGCCGAAAGTAACAAGCGTTACTTGGGACAACATCAAAGGTACGGCGACCATTGACCAAGTCAACAAAACCATTACCGGACAAGTAACAAACGGTTCTTCGTTAACATCTATCACGCCGCAATTTACCGGAGACAATATAGTTTCTGTTACACCTAATACTGCGCAGGACTTCAGTAACGGAGCTGTTACCTATACTTTTACTAGTTCAACGAACGAGACAACGACTTATACCGTAACCATTACCGAAGCACCGGCTGTATCAACAGACGCTACGCTGAGCAATCTGACCTATGGCGGCACAACGGTGCCCAATTTCTCGTCGAATACGTTTACCTACAACATTGAGCTAACGGCAGGTGTTAAAACACCACCGACGATTGCAGCGGAAACGAATCACCCAAATGCAACCACAGTTATTACCCAAGCATCATCTGTTCCCGGATCCGGCAAAGTAGAAGTAACTGCAGAAGATGGTGAAACCAAGTTGACCTACACTATCAACTATACCGTTAAAGTTCCTTCCAGCGATCTCACCATTCACGTACCGGAAGTGTATGAAGCAAAAGAACTTGCCGGAGGTTACAATACTCCGCTAGTCAACTATAACCAAAGAGAATACGAAGTATTCTATTTAGGAAAAAGCAAACCAGCAAGTGCTAGTGGTGACATTGCTGTTACTTACACCCTTAACCACAAAGGAGGCTACTTAGTTAGCAGTCCCTCGGGGTCAGGAACGTCTATGACCGCAAAAGATGGATGGTTTAAAGCCACTATCAGTTCTTTGGAAGGATCATTTAAAGAAGCTAGTGAAATTGAGGCTAAGGCTAACGCAAGAGATGAATTTGCTGACTTACCTGGTGACCTTAAAATGAAAAACAACAATACGTTTGAACTTCATATTCAGGGATATGATCAATTCTCAATTGTTGCACAAGACAAAAAGAAAGACACAAAAGGAACTACTCCTGCTGACAACAGATATTGGGAGGTTTACATTGATGGAAGCCTGCAGCCTCAGTACTTCGATAAAGACAATGCCACCACTCGGCGATATGATATTACAACTGGTCAACATGTAATCTCTCTTAAAGCAATTGGTAGCGAAGATAGTAAACTATATGGTTTCTCCCTCCGCGTAGCACAAGAACCACGCACAAAATGGTTAAAGGGTAACGACTCTACGCAAGTGGTGATGCAGACTGCAGCTATCAAACCCGTTACATACGTAACCAAATACAACAACATCCCCGGAGCAGAAACAAAACTGGAGTGGATCGGAAATCCAGCAATAGGTATCGATTTGGAGAAAACACAGGGTACACTTACCGACACCTTGGTGCTCAAAGGACAAGCCAATTGCGCTGTGGGTACCTATAACTACGCTGTAGTAGCATACTACAACAACGTGGAAACAAGCCGCGCCACCGGTACATTCATAGTTGCTTCCGATATTCAGGCTACTTCGGAAACAAATGTAGAGGTTTATCAGAACGAAGAAATGGACCAAATCACGTTCAATTATTTCGCGCTCTCCGCTAATGATGTGCAACTGACTTGGACAAACACAACACCAGCCGGTATTAAAGGTTCCGGTAGCAACGGAAAATACATCATCGGTGGTACGCCTACTACTATCGGAACGTATCCGTTTACGATTACTGTAGCCGGTGCAGATACTATTATCTCCGGTCAAATCAAAGTAAACGAACTGAACTACGGCAATAATCCTATTCTCTACTTGTACAAGAACAACTTGGCTTACGAGAAAGACGGAATTCACAATTATCTGACCGGTAAAGGTAAAAACCTCATTGCCCGTAAAGCGAAAGAAGACGGACTGCGTTCGGCTGATCAGTATGCACACTACAAATGGGTGATCATCTCGGAAGATGCTGATGCACATAATGCCGAGGTGCTCGCTATCATTCGCGGTGGAGCAAACCTGCCGGTATTGAACCTCAAAGGTTTTACATATACTTCCGATCGCCTCGGATGGGGCGAACCGGATAACGGCGCTATCGACACCACGGCTGCCAAAGAAAAAGGATGTAATATCTGGATTGAGCAGCCGAGCCATCCTATTTTCAAAAACATGACCAATATCTCCAAAAACGCAAAAGTAAAAATCTTGAGCGGATATGCCCATAACGGTGTGATGCCGATTGCTATCACCAATGCGGAGAACACGCTCTGTCTGGCAACCGGACAGACACGCTCTATCGAGAACTACTATGCAGAGGGAGACATGCAAACGGCTATCCACGAAGTGCCGACACAAATAAGCGGAAGCAAGAAATATATCTGCCTGCCGCTGGCACGCGAAGTACAGCTTAGCACGCAAGGACAGAAACTGATTGACGGTATTGAGGAGTACCTGCTGAGCAATGCCGCGTCGGGAATCACGCCTCCTACGCTGGAGATTCAGAAATTCAGTATTAGCGATATTGACGCTAATATAGACCAGGCGGAGAACACAATCACATTACGTCTCACCGAGGAAAAATACTCGCAGTTGGATAGTCTGCGGAGCGTAACACCGAAGATCACTCTGGCGGATCAGTACACACATGTGCTGCCATCATCGGACGAGAAACTGGATCTGAGATATATGTATGTTATTCCGAAGACCTTCGTTGTAACCGACTATATCAGCCGGCGGACATATGACTTTATGATTGAGCTATACGATCCGTACGAGAGCATAGATCAAGTGTACGAAGCGGGGCAGTGGGTAAATATCTTTGATATCTATGGACGCAAGGTTGCTACCACGAATGAAGATATTTATTCGATGATTCTGCCGCGGGGCATGTATATCGTTGTTACGGAAAGCGGCAAGACACTAAAAATCATGAAATAAGGAGCCAATAGGCTAAAGATTATAATGATGCGGGAGCTAATGTTTTTCCTCCCCTATAAAAACTGAAAACATCTATGCGAACAGAAAATGAATTACAGGGGGTTACACTCCTGGGAAACCAGCATGTGCAGTATAGCGACAACTATAATCCTGCCGTGCTGGAGACTTTCCCGAACAAACATCCCGAAAACGAGTATCTCGTTACTTTCAATTGTCCGGAGTTTACTACGCTCTGCCCGAAGACTGGACAGCCGGATTTCGGGCATATCTACATCAGTTATATACCGAGAGAAAGAATGGTTGAGAGCAAAAGTCTCAAACTATATCTCTTCTCTTTCCGCAATCATGGAGATTTTCATGAAGACTGTGTAAATATAATCATGAAAGATCTGGTAAAACTGATGGATCCGAAGTATCTGGAAGTGGTCGGCTATTTCATGCCGCGCGGAGGAATAAGTATTTATCCTTTCGCTAACTATGCGGATGCGGAACACCGGGAATTGAAAGCACAGCGGCTAAGAGAACAGTTCACCCAAAACATTAAACATTAAACAAAATCCCATCTCCCTCCCTTGAGGGGAGGGATGGGGAGAGGTTATTATGAAAGATACACTTATCGTCCTTTCCGGTGGACTGGATTCCACCACTATGCTTTATGAGTACCGGTATCGTATCGGAATGGCGGTTTCTTTCCATTATGGCAGCAACCATAATGACAGAGAATTAGAATATGCCAAACTGCATTGCGAGCGGCTCGGTATTCCGCATCTGGTCATCCGACTGCCTTTTATCAAGGAGTTCTTCAAATCATCGTTGCTGGAAGGAGCTAATGCTATACCGGAAGGCAATTATGACGAGCAGAACATGAAATCCACTGTGGTACCTTTCCGCAACGGAATCATGCTTTCTATCGCGGCAGGCATAGCGGAGAACAACAAGATGCAGTATGTAATGCTGGCGAACCATGCCGGAGACCACACTATCTATCCGGACTGCCGGCCGGATTTTGTGGAAGCGATGAATAATGCTATTCATTTCGGCACATGGAATGGCGTACAACTGCTTACGCCATATACGCACCTGACCAAAGCAGAAATAGCCTCCAAGGGAAAAGAACTGAATATCAACTATGCCGAGACTTGGAGTTGCTACAAAGGCGGCGAACACCACTGCGGAGTCTGCGGCACTTGCCGGGAGAGAAAAGAAGCACTCGCGCAAGCGGGGATAGAAGATAACACTATTTATGATAATTGATAATTGATAATTGATAATTGATAATTTATGTACTACGTAGAAAAAAGAGTTGAGATCTCGGCAGCGCACAACCTGATGCTGTCGTACGAAAGCAAATGCGAGAACCTGCATGGACATAACTGGATCATTGTCGTTTATTGCAAGGCAAAAGAATTGGATCAAGATGGTATGGTGACTGATTTCACGCATATCAAGAAAATCGTCAAAGATACTTTTGATCACAAGTACATCAACGAAGTGCTGGATGTCAATCCGTCGGCGGAAAATATCGCTCGCTGGATTTGCGACCATGTGAAGAACTGCTACAAAGTATCCGTTCAGGAATCCGAAGGCAACGTTGCTATTTACGAGAGAGACTAGAATCCCCGGGTAACCTGGGCCTCCTAGGACAACTAGTAATGTACAGAGTTAACGAAATATTCTTTACCTTGCAGGGTGAAGGCGCTCACAGCGGCATTCCCGCTGTGTTCGTTCGTTTCAGCGGATGTAACCTGCGTTGCCCTTGGTGCGACACGGATTTTGCCGACTATAAAGAAATGAGTGCTTCGGAGATTGTTGCAGAAATGCTTTCGCTTTACGATGTGCCCAATGAGCGGCGTAAGATGTGTGTGATCACCGGAGGTGAACCAAGCCTGCAAGTGGACACGCCGCTGATAGAAGCTCTACACAAGGCGGGATTCTACATCTGTATCGAGACAAACGGAACCCGTCCCCTACCCGATGGCATTGACTGGATCACCTGTTCACCGAAAGAAGGCACGAAGATCGCCTTGAAGAAAGTAAACGAAGTGAAAGTAGTGTTTACAGGCACCTATGATCCGGAGATATGGCGGTCGGAATTCGAAGCGGAGCACTGGATGTTGCAGCCGCTGCGGTACAATGGCGATCTGCTCATGGAAAGCGGCATTGACGAGTGGTCGGAGGATAACAACGACAATTTGGATGAAACAGTCCGATATATTCTGGCTCACCCGTTCTGGCGACTCAGCGTACAGCTACATAAAATAGCAGGCCTCCGTTAAGAAGCCTGCTATAATTTTTATTGGCGCGAGGGCGCAAGATTAGTACTGCGCAGCGTCATACACAGCGTCTGCCACTTCTGCTCCTGCCAGACGCTCAATGATACAAAACGCAAAATCAGAACTGAGACCCGGACCCTTACCGGTAATGATATTCTTGCTCTCAACCACTAAGCCTCCTACATAGCTCTCGCCCAGCGCAGCCTGCATGCCGGGATAGCAAGTAGCCTGTTTGCCTTCCAGTATGCCTAGTTTGGCCAGTACCGTAGGTGCCGCACAGATGGCGGCAATCAGTTTGTTGGCTTTGTTGTGCTCGATGAGCAGCTCGCACAATGCGGAACATTCGCCCAGCTTGGTCTGTCCGCCCGGTAAGATCAACATCTCTGCGTCGGAAAAATCAATACGTTCAATTAGTCCGTCTGCCTCTACCGCGATATTGTGCGCACCGAGAATCATAGGGTTGCCGGTGACGGACACTGTTGTCAACGCGATGTTGGCACGGCGTAACAAATCAATTGTTGTGATTGCCTCGATTTCTTCGAAACCATTGTCAAGAAAAAGATAATTCATACAATGTACGATTTACAATTTAATTGAATTTGAAATTATAGGTAATTGTTCCGATCTGGTCATGGTCGCCCTCGGTAAACTTAGCCTTTCTGGCTGCTTCAAGAGCAAGTTGGATAGTTTGTTTATCCGATATTGTTCCGCCTTTATGGCTTGCGGAAATCACTTGTCCGGCGGCGTTCACACGGATCTCCACGATCACGCGTCCCTCCTGGTTGAATGTATTGGACGGTTGCGGTAAAGTACCTTTGATACTTCTTCCTCCGAGCGACCAACTGTTGCCGCCAGACGAACCGTGGCCCACAGGGTTTCCCTTCTGGCCGCTTCCCTGGCTGTCGCCGGAGCCGGTGTTATTGCCCGATTGACCGAAAAGCGACCCAAACTGATTTGCTTTGGCGATAGCCTCTGCCTGTTTGGCTTTCTCTGCGGCTTCGGCTGCTTCGCGGGCTTTGCGCTCTGCCTCCAACCGCGCTTGTTCTTCGCGCTGGCGTTGTTTCTCTGCTGCCTCAGCGGCTTTGCGTTCCCGTTCTTTCTTCTCCTGTTCTTTGCGCAGGGCTAAAGCCTCCTCGTCCTCTTGTGTCAACAGGTCATTATCGGACGGAGCGGAGGGCTGCACAGGAGCGGATGCTTCAGGCTGAGGAAGAGGCACCGCCTCCGATTGCTCAGCCATGTATCCGCCGGCTTCCGCCACTTCACCGAACGCTACTTCTACGCCTTCCTCCTCTTCCGGAACTACGGCCGTCAAACGCACGAACCAGAGGATCAGAAACACTAAAAGAAGGAACAGCACTGTTCCGACGGAAGCTACAATATGTCGCTCTTGTTTTTTGGTCATCTCTTGGTAGCTACCACCAGTCGCATATGATGTTCGTTGGCTATATCAAGCACACGGACTACTTCTTTGTATGCCACATCCTCATCGGCATGCAGCGCTATGTACATAGTACTGTCGGATGCCTGTATGCCGCTCAGATACCCTTCCAGGCTCTCGGGGTCAATGAGAACAGGTTTCTCCTTTCCCAATGCCACATAATAGTTGCCCAGATTGTCTATAGACACTTTGGCTACCTGAGGACGGGTCGCTTTCTGCGAACGGGAGGTAGGCAGGTTGATCTTAATATCATTTGGGGAAGACATCGTGGAGGCCATGACAAAGAAGAGGAGTAGTAAGAACACCAAATCTGTCATAGAACTCATCGCGAACGTCGCTTCTACCCTATTGCGTCTTTTAAGAGCCATGAATTCGTAATGTTTAATTCGTAATTCGTAATCTTCTAACTACGCCGGCTCGTTCAGCAGGTCCATGAACTCCAATGTACGGCTCTCGAGCAGGCGGACGACACGGTCGATGCGGGATACCAGATAGTTGTATGCGAACATCGCCAGAATACCTACTATCAAACCGCCGATGGTGGTCACCATGGCTTGGTACATACCGGTAGAGAGAGCACTCATTTCAATCACGCCTCCTGATGTCTGAGCCATGTTATAGAAAGTCTGCACCATACCAAGCACTGTGCCCAGGAAACCGAGCATCGGTGCGCCGGCTGCAATAGTAGCCATGATAACCAGACCCTTCTCCAGACGGCCTACCTCAAGGTTTCCTACGTTTTCTACAGCCACCTGCACATCCTGCATCGGGCGTCCGATACGCGTGATACCTTTCTCTATCATGTGCGCGGACGGAGTGTCGGTCTGTTTGCACAGGTTAAGCGCCGAATCGATCTTCCCGTCATGGATATAGTCGCGGATGCGGTCCATGAACGATTTGTCCTCACGCGTCGCCTGTTTGATAACTACCAGACGGGCAATGAAGATATAACATGCAATAGCCAGCAGGATCGCCAGAATAATCATGATCCAGCCGCCGTATTGCGCCATTTCCCATAAGTTAATAGACTGTTGCGCAGGTTCAGCCTGCGTCATAACCTCCTCTGCGAGGGCGATTGTGTCAATTTGTAAAAGCATATAAATCTTCAAATTTCAAATTTTCAAATCTTCAAATCCTCAAATCCTCAAATCCTCAAATCTTCAAATCTTCAAATCCTCAAATGACTTACTTCAGCAAGTCCAGATACTCCTGTATCGTCTCCTGGATACCGAGATAGAGCGCATCGCATATGATAGCGTGACCGATAGACACCTCTGCGGTCCAGGGAAAAGCCTGGATAAACGGCTTGAGGTTCTTGAGGTTCAGGTCGTGACCTGCGTTCATACCTAATCCCAGCTCATGTGCTTTCTCCGCAGCCGGACGGTATGCCTCTATGGCTTTCTTCGGATTCTCGGCGAACATCTCCGCATACGGACCTGTATATAGTTCCACGCGGTCTGCTCCGGCACGCAGGGCGTACTCCACCATTACCGGATCGGGATCGACGAAGATACTCACACGGATGCGGTAGGCGTGCAACTGGTTCACCACTCCTTTCAGGAAATCCAGATGTCTGCGCGTGTCCCAACCATGGTTGGAAGTCAACTGATTCGGATCATCCGGCACTAATGTCACCTGCGTCGGACGGATATCCGTCACCAGAGCAAGGAACTCGTCGGTCGGGTTGCCTTCTACGTTCAACTCCGTTGTCACCATTGCTTTCAACTGATAGACGTCCTCCTTGCGGATGTGGCGCTCATCGGGACGCGGATGCACCGTGATGCCTTGCGCTCCGAACAACTCGCAATCCACTGCAAAACGCTCCACGTCCGGCATATTGCCGCCGCGCGCATTACGAAGCGTTGCTACTTTGTTGATGTTTACACTAAGTTTTGTCATAGCGTTTTCCTAAATCCGCTGCAAAGGTACTACAAAAATTGCACATACGCAAATTTTTGAGCGAAAATTTTAGCAAATAGAATAATTTATTCTATGTTAGAGGGATGAACATAGACTTATTTTCCGAAGGCTCACCGTTGAAGGCCTCCAAAGCCGTAGCACGGGCCAATGCCAGGTCATTCTTGTCGGGGTATTGGTCTTTGTAATCGCGCCTGGGCTTAACGGGCATATCGTTTTCCCATGTCCCCTCCCATGTGATGCACCAACTTCGCGTATAACGCTTGTACGAACCTGCCGGATGGCTCGAATGAATCAGCCTTCCGCAGTTGTCATACTCACCCTCGCTATACCACTCATATTCCGTTTGCGGGTTAGGAAAAAAACTGTCTCTGCATATCGCTCCTTCGCCATGCCTGACACCATGCACGAACTCACCCTCGTATTTGCAATCGCGCGCACGCTCGTCCTCGCTTTTGTCCGCGATATAAGTCATAGTGCCTTTGCCGTGCGGACGACCCTCCGCGTCCTTCTCCCCTTCGTAGGTATAGGAAACAAATTTATACTCAGCCATAATATTATTTATCTTCTCTCTTTTATCTTCCTGTACAAAGCTTCTGCCTCGGTTTTATTCGGATCGTATTTCAGAGCCATCAAACAATTGGAAGAGGCGAAATAATCACTTTGAGAAACACCTCCCACTCCCAAATAATAGCACCTGGCCAAAACGAAGTAGCCGTTGGACTTGCAGGTATCGTAGGGGCTGTCTATGGCACGCATAGCATAATAATAGGCTTTATCGTTATCTTCATGAACTCCTATGCCAAGCATGTAGCTAAATGCTAATTGCGCAGGAGATAAGTCTCTCTCGCCTCTTTGGTACGCTTCTTGGTACCATTTGAAGGATGTGTACTCATCACACTCGCATCCTCTTCCTTCGGCATAGCAAAGTCCCAGCATGGCACAAGCATCGCCACTGCCATAACTTGCCGCTATTGTAAAGCACTGAACCGCTTGGAGCGGATTCTTGGGAGTACCATCTATTCCGCCGAGATATTTCAGACCCAAAGTATACATAATAGACGCATCGGAAGAATCAGAAGAAGACTGCTGGTTCGGTGATGGACTCGGAGCAGGAGAATAAACCGCCTCGATATCATAAAACATTTGCTCCGCAATATGTTTCTTTTGAGGGATATTCGGTTCGCCGCCGTTGAGATAAGCGAGACCCAGTTTGTAATACGCATCCAGTGTCTGCTGCTTCAATTGGGGAGCTATTTTCTCTATATAAATCTTCATCCTTTTACGCATGTGATCGCGCATGTCGCGTCTCGCACCGGCGCGAACTCCTTTGATATACATACAGATCGCTTCGTCCATATTCGGTTGGTATCCGTATCCCAGCCCAAGCGCCTCATGGTCGGCTATGTCAAAATACGCTTCCGCCTCGCCGGCTTCAACACGCTTCCAGTACGTTTCAATAGCTTTTTTATAGTACCATTCCGCTTCTTTGCGGTTTTTTAGAACACCCCACTGCGGCTTGCCGTTCACCAACGCATCCGCATAGTCGTCCATCGCTTCCGGACTACCGTCTCTGATTGCGTTTTGCAGCAGTTGGAATGACCAAGGGATATTTTTTGAGCAAAAATAACCGTTTGCCGCTGCAACGAATGCATTATACTCCGCTGTCGGATGGTTGTGTTCAGCGGCTTCGAAAAAGAACTTGACTCCTTGCTGCATGTCGCTTCTGCCGTTCTCCAAACCGATACCATTGCAATTTAATACGCCAAGCCCATACAGCGCTTCCTTCGGGTCGTCGTCAAAAGTTTGCCTGAAAATATAGGACGTATATAAACCGTCGTCATCCCGTCCTTCTTTGCGGTACAACTCGCCATCCGGCATCCTGTAAACAAAACCATACTGGCTATCTCTACTTGATTCCATAATTGATTGTATTGATTTGTGGTTAATACATATAGCAGATTTTTTCGGCGCAAAGGTACAACAAAAATTGCACGTATGCAAATTTTTATTCATTATTATGTATTTTTTTGTCTAAAAAATTTGGATATTTCATAAAAATGTATTATCTTTGCATCGTATTTCAGTGGAACGCATTTCTGCGGCTGGAATACACCGATTTTTCTCTCTTTTTCCCTAAAATTAGTGCGTGATAAGTGCGAGATAAGTGCGAGATAAGTGCGTCATAAGTGCGAGATAATAAGGTCAACTGGCACTCTGTCTAAACTCTGCATATAGGTAAAATACTTCAAATTGTGATTTTTATTTGCGTATATGCAATTTTTGTTGTAACTTTGCAGCCAAATTAGATTAGCGGAATATGGCCTTATGACTATTGCTGTTTTTGGAAATGCGATGAAGCCGCAGACCTTGGTTGAAGTGCGGCACATCTTGGAATTCATGACCGGGAAAGGCGTACATGTGCTTCTCTCGCAGGAATTGCGGCAGGAACTGGACCTGCGCGAGTATCCGGGCTTTCCAGAGAACTGGGACAGCGACGAACAGCCCGAGAACGTCTATGGCGAGCCGATTGACTTTGCGCTGTCGGTGGGAGGTGACGGTACCTTCCTTACCTCTGCGGCGGTGATAGGGGATAAGAACATACCGGTTCTGGGCGTGAATGTCGGGCATCTGGGTTTTCTGGCGGATGTACAATCCCAGGATCTGGACGAGATTCTGCAGAAACTGGTAGCCGGAGAATATACGATAGAGCGCCGCAGCCTGTTGAATGTCAAGGTATTAGACAAAGAGGGCATTTTGCGAAACGACCTGGTGATGGCGCCTAACGCACTGAACGAAGTGGCGATTTTGAAACAAGGTCTGACGAATATGCTGTCTATCGAGACCAGAGTGAACGGCGAGTTGCTGCACACCTACCATTCGGACGGTCTGGTGCTCTCTACTCCTACCGGCAGTACTGCCTATAACCTCTCTATCGGAGGTCCGCTGGTAGTGCCGCAGAACAAGGCTATCATTCTCACGCCTATCGCTCCGCACAGCCTGACGGTAAAACCGATTGTTGTGCCGGACGACTGGACGTTTGACATTCGCGTAAACAGCCGGTATGACACCTATATGGTCTCTGTGGACGGCAGAAGCCAGAGTCTGAGTACCGACATGAGCCTGCATATAGAACGCGCGGCATACACCATCAAAGTGGTACAAATCGGCGACAACAGTTTCCTTAAGTCGCTACGGACAAAACTCAACTGGGGTAAATAATCTTCAAACTTTCAAATCTTCAAATGCTCTTAAATTATATAACATGGGATGTGGACCCGATATTGATTCATTTCGGGGACGGAGGAATCAGGTGGTATGGTCTGTTGTGGGCTATAGGTCTGTATATCTGCTGGCAGGTCAACGAGCGGATGTACAAGCATGAGAATTGTCCCGCAGAATGGGCGGATCAGTTGTTCTTCTGGATGACCGCCGGAGTGATCATTGGAGCACGGCTCGGTCATTGCTGGTTTTACGAATGGCATGATGTCACAAACCCTGCTTTGGCAGGATATTGCGAGTATATGCGTATCTCGACGGAACCGTGGCATCTCTTCGGATGGGAGTTCGCCTACCGCAATCCGTATATCGAGCACCCGTTGATGCTGCTGAAGATATGGGAAGGCGGTCTGAGCAGCCACGGAGGGGCGATCGGACTCATTACGGCTGCTGTTCTGCTGAATAAATACAAGTTCAGCCGCTATCCGCAGTTTGGTACTTCATGGCTCTGGATTCTGGACAGACTTTGTGTTGGCGTTTGTTTTACCGCTATGCTCATACGCCTCGGAAACCTGATGAACAGCGAGATCTACGGCGGTCCGACGGACCTGCCATGGGGATTTATCTTTGTCCGTGACGGTCAGACCGTTCCCTGCCACCCTACCCAGATTTACGAGATTCTCTATTGCTTCGCTGCGCTGTGCGTGACATGGCCTCTCTATTGGCACACGGATGCGCGCCGCAGAGAAGGATTGCTGCTCGGTATCTTCTTTGAGATTGTCTTTGTCACACGATTCCTGCTGGAGTTCATCAAGAATGACCAGGAAGCTTTCGAAGCGGGACATGTATTCAATATGGGTCAACTGCTTAGTATCCCGTTCATCGCGCTCGGTATATACCTTATTATACGCGCGTACAAGAGACCGCTGAGTCCTGTCGTGGATCAACAGCCGGAGAGTCTGGAAGAAAAGTACAGAGAGACAAAGGATAAAGGAAAGAAGAGATGACAAAGCAAGATCTAAGAATAGTTTATTTGGGTACCCCCGAGTTTGCCGTGGCAAGTCTGAAGGCGCTGGTGGAGGGGGGATATAATGTGGTTGCCGTTGTGACGATGCCGGACAAACCTGCCGGACGGGGTCATCAACTGCAATTCTCGGATGTCAAGAAATATGCTCTCTCTGTCGGCCTTCCCGTGCTGCAGCCGGAAAAACTGAAGGACGAAGCTTTTCTGGAAGAATTACGTTCATACCATGCGGACTTGCAGATTGTAGTGGCGTTCCGCATGTTGCCGGAGGTCGTCTGGGCTATGCCGCGTCTGGGCACATTCAACCTGCATGCCTCGCTGCTCCCGCAATACCGCGGCGCGGCACCGATCAACTGGGCGGTTATGAACGGAGACAAAGAGACAGGAGCGACCACTTTCATGCTCAAGCATGAGATTGACACGGGAAACATGATCTTGCAGGAGAAGATATCCATTGGCAAAGACGAGAACGTAGGTTCTGTGCATGACCGGCTCATGGCAATGGGAACCGAATTAGTGACCCGTACGGTAGATCTAATCATCGAGTGCGAGAACAAAGGTATTGCCTTGCCTACCACGCCTCAACCGGAGATAGCAGAGATGCGTCCGGCGCCGAAACTATTCAAAGAGACCTGTGAGATCCGTTTTGACGAAATGACAGCGGAACAGGTGCATAATTTCGTCCGGGGACTCAGCCCCTACCCTGCCGCATGGGCTAACCTGACTATACACGGACAGGCGTTTGAGAACGTAAAGATCTTCTCTGTCGAAGCAATAACCCCACCCCAGCCCTCCCCTCAAGGGAGGGAGATAATTATCCCTTGCCGGGAAGGAGCTGTAAGGATATTGGAACTGCAAGCTCCCGGTAAGAAACGGATGGACGCGAAATCTTTCCTCAATGGATTACATTAAACTCATCGACAAATATTACGGAAACTCTCCTGAGTTGCGCCATATATTGGTGACACACAGCAGACAGGTTGCGGACCGCGCGCTGCAGATTGTGGATGCGCACCCACAATGGGAGGCGGAAGGACTGGTGGACCGTACGTTCGTCGAAGAAGCGGCTATGCTACATGACATAGGTATCATTTTCTGCGATGCGCCAAAGATACATTGCAACGGACCGCACAAATATATCGAGCACGGATATCTGGGAGCAGAACTGCTGCGGTCCGAAGGGTTCCCGAAACACGCGCTGGTGGCGGAAAGACATACCGGCACAGGCATCACCATCGAACAAATCGAACGGGAGGAACTGCCTATTCCGGAACGCGATTATTGTCCGCAGAGCATAGAAGAGAAAGTGATCTGCTATGCCGATAAATTCTATTCGAAAAGCCACCTCGGCGAAGAAGTGGCTTTAGAGAAAATCAAATACAACATCTGGAAATACGGTCACGAAGGCTACTTGCGCTGGCAAGCGCTGGAGGCGCTTTGCAGTTAGTCTCCTTCGTACATCGTACATCTCTTTATCTGAATTTATGCGCAAAACCTACCGATAGCAGTTCACGGAACTGTATCTTGGCGTGTGTGTCGCCTTCCATGATTACGGAACTGTCATACCGCGGATGAAGCATCAGCCGCGCGGACATGAACCGGTTGATGATAAAATCGCAGTTCACCTCCAGATCCAGTTCCACATGATGGTAGTTGGTGTACATATAGAATTTTGACTCCAGCGCTACTTCTCGCACCGGCTTCCAAGTATATTCCACACGGACGGACGAACCGATGTTATGCTGGGTGCGCTGTCCGGCCTCCAGACCGTACTCTGTCACTTTCACGCGCGCTGTATCCATGATATGAATCACCTTGTACGACAGAGGAGATACGGATATGGATAGACCTTTCACCGGCTTGTAGTCTATACCTACTGCGGCATTGAACCGGAACGGCGAGAAAGGACCGGATTTCAGCTCCTTCGAGTTGGATTTGTAGGTCGGCAACAGACGGGTCTCCATCTCCGCAGAAAGCGAAGTAAAGAGTTTCGGTACGATACGCAGGTTTGCTTTGGAATAGAGCCGCAGCATGTCGTCTGTAGTATTTACTTTGTGCAGGCTGTCCGCTGAAATAGTAGAACCGCCGATGCGCCATTCACCCGTGTTCTCCCATGTAAAACGCTCTGTAATATAACTGACCTGTCCTTTGGCGATACCTAATCCCGCAAAAGAGGACGATCCGCCTTGGTACCAGTTGGAAGTGACGTAGTTCTGCGTCACTTGGAGCATCAAGGTCGCCTCCCTGCGCCATGGCGAACGCATCTTACGAATCGCTTCAAGCACATCGTTACGATCTTCCACCTCATCCTTAATCCATGATTTCTCAATTACGATCTCAGGCACCTTGGGTATCTTTTGCAACTCTAGCGCAGCATTGACCGTTTTGAGCGAATCCACTTCGGCGATCTCGCGCGCGATGGAATCCAGACGCATCAACTCCGCCAGCGACAGTGTATCTACCGTGTCTGCTGCATGAATCTGTTCGCTCTGCTGCGAAACCATATCCAGCAGAAGCGCGTCCATATCGGCTGTGGTCTGCTGATCGGACAGGCGGAAGGTGTCTGTATATAATTGTTGCGCCGTCATGTTGATGGCGGCGCAAATCAATCCTAATATAACGATATTCCGATATTTCGACATTACGTAATTACGTTATTACGTTATTACGAAAATCAAATCCCTGCAGCTCCTGCTCTTCCGTGACATTGTTTGTATTTCTTGCCGCTTCCGCAGGGACACGGGTCATTCGGCCGCGGTTTCTTCTCTACATGGATCGGCTCCGGGCGTTGCAGTTCACGCGTGTCACGGCCTGCCGCTTGCGACATACCGGATGCATGAGCGGCCTGAGCCACTGCATCTTTCTGCGTGCGATAGCGGCTATAGTCCATACGGCGTTGCTGCTGCGCCTGCTGTACTTTGTCCGGCTCCTGCACATGGATCTGACCTCTCAGCAGGATAGCTAAAGCACGGCGGTTGAGAGCGTCCAGCATCTGACGGAAGATATTGAACGACTCCAGTTTGTAGATCAACAGCGGGTCTTTCTGCTCGTAGGAGGCGTTCTGTACGCTCTGTTTCAGGTCGTCCAACTGGCGGAGGTGTTCTTTCCACTCGTCGTCGATGACATAGAGCAGCATCCGTTTCTCGAACTCTTTCACAACCTCTTTGCTGTGCGTCTCGGCGGCGGCTTTGAGGTTGACGGCGATGTTATATACTTTCTTGCCGTCTGTGATCGGAATCAGAATATTCTCGTACATCTGACCCTTCGTCTCATAGACATACTGGATCTGCGGATCGGCGATCTGCGTCAGTTTGTCCATACGGCGTTTGAAACTCTCCAAGGCAGCCTCTGCTATCTTCTCGCTCAGCTCCTCGCGTTTGCCGCGGGAGAACTCCTCTTCGTCGAACGGCAGTTCGATAGCAAAAGTCTGCATCACGTCGTACTGCAAACCTTCATAATCGCCCGCCTGACGGGCTTCGTTCAGGATGCTTTCAGCCGTCTCGTAAATCATGTTCGTGATATCTACGCCTATACGTTCACCCATCAGGGCGTGGCGGCGTTTGGCGTAAATCAGGTTACGCTGCTGGTTCATCACGTCGTCGTATTCGATCAGGCGTTTACGGATACCGAAGTTGTTCTCTTCCACTTTCTTCTGTGCCCGTTCGATGGAGTTGGAGATCATGTTGTGCTCGATCATCTCGCCTTCCTCGAATCCCATCCTGTCCATGACGGAAGCGATACGTTCCGAGCCGAACATACGCATCAGGTCGTCTTCCAGCGATACATAGAACACGGAGCTACCCGGGTCTCCTTGACGTCCGGCACGACCGCGGAGCTGTCTGTCCACACGGCGGCTCTCATGCCGCTCCGTACCGATGATTGCCAGACCTCCGGCTTCTTTCACCTCCGGCGTCAGCTTGATATCCGTTCCACGACCTGCCATGTTGGTTGCTATCGTTACTACGCCGGCTCTACCCGCCTCGGCAACCACTTGCGCCTCTTGCTGGTGCAGTTTCGCGTTCAGGACATTATGCTTGATCTTGCGGATGTTAAGCATCTTGCTCAGCAACTCGGATATCTCGACGCTTGTTGTACCTACCAGCACCGGACGACCTTGGTTCACCATGTTCACGATCTCGTCGATCACGGCGTTGTATTTCTCGCGTTTGGTGCGGTAGATACGGTCGTTCATGTCGTTTCGCGCAATCGGTTTGTTGGTCGGGATAACAACAACATCCAGTTTGTAGATGTTCCAGAACTCGCCTGCTTCCGTCTCTGCGGTACCGGTCATACCGGCGAGCTTGTGGTACATACGGAAATAGTTCTGAAGTGTGATGGTTGCGAATGTCTGGGTCGCGCCTTCCACTTTCACGTTCTCTTTGGCTTCTACCGCCTGGTGCAAACCGTCGGACCAGCGGCGGCCTTCCATGATACGGCCGGTCTGTTCATCCACAATCTTCACCTCGCCGCCGTCGATGATGTAGTCTACATCTTTCTCGAACAGCGTATAGGCTTTGAGGAGCTGGTGCACGGTATGCACGCGCTCGGATTTAACAGAATAATTGGTGAGTATATCGTCTTTCTTCTGCTGAGCCTCTTCCTTCGTACATCGTCCTTCGTTACTTTGTACTTCTACTTCCGCCATCTCGCTTCCTACATCCGGCAGGACGAAGAAATCCGGATCGTCTGTCGTTCCTGTCAGAGCGTCGATTCCTTTGTCGGTCAGCTCGATGGACTTGTTCTTCTCGTCGATCACGAAATACAACTCGTCCGTTGCGATATGCATGTTCTTCTCGTTCTCCTGCAGATAGAACTCTTCGGTCTTCTGGAGACGCACTTTGATACCCGGCTCGGAGAGGAACTTGATCAACGCCTTGCTCTTCGGCATTCCTTTGAACGAACGGAAAAGAGCCAGCTCGCCGGCTTCGCGTTCTTTCTCGTCTGCGGAACCCATCTTCGCTTTCGCTTCCGCCAGCAGTTTGGTTGTCAGCGTCGTCTGCTGGCGTACAAGAGCCGCCACACGGTCCTTGTATTCGTCGAACATCTGATCCTCGCCGCGCGGCACAGGACCGCTGATAATCAACGGCGTACGGGCGTCATCGATCAACACGGAGTCCACCTCATCCACAATCGCGTAGTTATGACCGCGCTGTACCAGATCCAGCGGACTGATAGCCATGTTGTCACGCAGGTAGTCAAAACCGAACTCGTTGTTCGTTCCGAACGTGATATCGCACGCATAAGCTTTGCGGCGCTCGTCGCTGTTCGGCTTGTAGCGGTCGATACAATCCACACTCAGACCCAGGAACTGGTACAACGGACCGTTCCATTCGCAGTCACGTTTAGCCAGATAGTCGTTGACCGTCACTACGTGAACTCCCTCATGCGTCAAGGCGTTCAGGTAAACAGGCAGAGTGGCTACAAGGGTCTTACCTTCACCCGTTGCCATCTCCGCTATCTTGCCTTGGTGCAATACCACACCGCCGAAGAGCTGCACGTCATAATGGATCATATCCCATGTGATCTCGTTTCCGCCCGCCATCCAGTGGTTGTGCCAGACAGCTATATCCTTTGTACCTTGTACTTGGTCACTTTGTCCCTTGGATACGATCTCTACGAAATCGTTGTTCGCCGCCAGATCACGGTCCATATCGCTTGCCGTCACTTCTACCGTCTCGTTCTGCGCGAAACGGCGTGCGGCGGACTTGACGATGGCAAAAGCCTCCGGAAGAATCTCGTTCTGCACACGCTCGTACTCTTCCTTGATCTCTTTTTCCAACTTGTCCACTTCGTTGTAAATCTTCTCGCGCTTCTCGATAGGCGTTCCTTCTATCGAAGCTTTCAGTTCGGCGATACGGTCCTTGCGGTCCTTCACTGCCGCCTGCAGCTTGTCCATCAGTGCCCATGAATGTGCACGCAACTCATCGTTAGACAAGGCATCAATCTCTTCGTACGATGCCTTGATCCGGTCCACTATCGGCTGAATGGCACGCATATCTTTCTGCGCCTTGTTGCCGAACAGTTTCGTAATAATCTCTACAAAATTCATATGTCGTTTTCTTATTTTCCTATATCAAATAACTTCTCGTTCTTCGAGTTGATGACCATCCACCGGCCTCTTCTCTTCACGGTGATCATATCCTCCGTCGGCGACGGGAAGACATGTTCGTAGAGGAAAGGCAGGATGACTTTTCCCTCCGTGTCGAGCATTCCTCCTATCCGTTTTCTCCGCGGTTTTTGGTCATACGCCACATAGGCGTTGTGCGGCTCATAACAGTAGAGGGATGAGTACTCGCACGGGATGATCCATTTCATATGCTCGTCTATCACACCCTCTTTTTCGTTCTGCCGCACGATAAAGCGATTCGGACGGTCGGCATCTGACACTTTGTCGAATATCGCCGGGATGATCACATTCCCCTCCAGATCCTGCACGCCCCATTTCTCCGGGAGGAAGGAGACTTGAGGGCCTTGCTCCGCAAAGGTGACATATTTCTCGTTCAGATACCGTAGCGGCGAGTAGTCAAACATCGTCTCTACTCCTTTGATGAACTGCACTCTCGGAGCGTTATTCACCATCTGCCATGCGCGTGACTGCTTCTCCGCCGTGTACCATTCCGGCACGGGCACATACTGCAAAGTCCGTACGTCCAGAAACAGCCATTCTTTTTTCTCCCTGTCGTGGATGCGGATAAAATCGGGGTGACCGGCAGAGCGCATCGCGAGGTTCCGCCATTTGACGTCCCACACGATCTCGCCGGACTGATCTATCAACCCCTGATGTTCGCCTTTCCCGTCCTTGGTTCGGAAGAAGGCTACTCCGCCGGAGAAGTAATAGATATAATTTACCTCCTTAATTATCTCGCGTATATTCATCTTTTACGTCGCTTATGCGCAATCGGGTGCAAAGGTACAACAAAAATTGCACATGTGCAAGTTTTTGAGCGGATTTTTTGAAAAAAGTAGAAGTTCTCTACTTCTTTTAGGGATATATTGCAGGCACTATGCTTGCATAAGGGGCAGCTATATAGCACTAAAAGAGAGGGCACAGCCCTTTTCAAAAATCCCGCTCATTCTTGCGTATG
>CALEPS010000053.1 GCA_937910305.1 uncultured Bacteroidales bacterium
AACCCGAAGAAGGCATGAAACCTTACTCGCGTTTCTACCAATATACCTACGTGGCGATTTATCGCCAACTGCAAGCGGAGCGCAAGAAAGCGCAGGAGCCGGAATCCGTTTCCTTTGAACCGGTAGAGCCGGAGCAACCCTTCCGCCTCAAAAAACATATCGTCAATACAGGTATGCCTACCGTTTTAGACCTCTTACCCAAGCCGGGCAGAGACCGTTGGAACGCCGGTTTGCCACCCCCTATATAAAATTTTGCAAATATATTTGCATATTTCAAATATTTTTAGTACCTTTGCACCCGAAATTGGATAATATGGCTTGTTGGTTATGCAAAAGAGTACAAAATACAAGTGGAACATAGGAATCGGACTGCTGGTTGCACTGGTGTATGTGCTTATTCCGATAGATATATTGCCGGACGCAACACCTGCTATCGGCTGGATTGACGATATCATCGCTATCCTGCTTGCTGTGGCAAACGCCCTTGCCCTCTTGTCCAAACTCCGCAAAGGGGGAAATGAAAGGTGAAAGGTGAAAGGTGAAAGGTGAAAGGTGAAAGGTGAATTGTTAATTGATAATTTATGAAAAATATTGCATTTATCATCAATCCCGTCTCGGGAAGCAAAGAAACGCAGAACGCGAAGAAGAAACTGCCGAAGTTGATCATGCAGACTCTGGACAGCGCACAATGGCTGCCGAACATTGCCTTCACGGAATATGCCGGCCATGCCACGGAGATGGCTTATCAGTTTGCGAGAATGGGATTTGACGCCGTGGTAGCGGTAGGAGGCGACGGAACAGTCAACGAAGTGGCTAAAGGAATCGTCGAAAGCCAAAAGTCGAAAGCCGAAAGCCGAACCGCCTTGGGCATCATCCCTATGGGAAGCGGAAACGGTTTCGCCCGCCATCTGAACATACCTGTCCGTCCGCAGAAAGCGATAGAGATGCTGAACCGCTCGGAGCCGATCCGGGTGGACTACGGTACAGCGAACGGACGTTTGTTCATCAGCACCTGTGGCACGGGTTTTGATGCACTTATTGCGGACCATTTCGCAGGAAGCAACAAACGCGGTTTTTCCGCTTACCTGCAAAACATCCTGCATGACGTGTTCAACTACACGCCGCAGACCTATCACCTCATCGGCGACGGGCTGGATGTCACTCATAAAGCGTTCCTCATCACTTTTGCGAATGCCAACCAATGGGGTTACGAGGCGCTGATCGCACCCAAAGCCAGCGTGCAGGACGGAAAAATGGATATCATGCTGATGTCGAGCCATGCAATATTAGGCAGCGCATCTCTCGCCCTGCGGCTCTTTGCAGGAAGTATTGACGACAGCCATTTTATGGACACGATACGGGCAAAAGAAGTGACGCTCGAACGCGAAACGGTTGCGCCCTTCCATATAGACGGAGACCCGGTGGAAATGGAGAAAGACATACATATCAAAATCATTGAAGACGGACTGCGCGTTCTCGTAGAGAAAAGGTTTTGAGTCGAAAGTCGAAAGTCGAAAGTCAAAAGCTGAAAGGAGAATTATGAAACTGAAAATAATCAATAAAAGCAGTAATCCGCTGCCGAAATACGAGAGCGCACAGGCTGCGGGAATGGACATCCGTTGTAACATCAGCGAACCTGTCACGTTAGCGCCCATGGAGCGTAAACTCATTCCTACGGGGCTTTTTATCGAACTGCCGGCAGGCTTCGAAGCGCAGATCCGTCCGAGAAGCGGACTGGCTCTCAAACGCGGTCTGACCGTACTGAACACACCGGGCACTATCGATGCCGACTACCGGGGAGAAATAGGTGTGATCCTCATTAACCTGAGCGGAGAGGCACAGACCATCGAACCGGGAGAACGTATCTGCCAGATGGTTATTGCCAGACACGAGACACCGGAAGTGGTAGAAGTGACCGAACTGACCGACACGGAACGCGGAGCCGGAGGATTCGGACATTCAGGGAGGAAGTAAGCCCCACCCGACCTCCCCATAGAGGGGAGGAGATAAAAAATGAGGAAGATATATATAATCATACTAGTCATATTGCTATCCCTCCCCCTCCATGGGGGAGGCAAGGTGGGGGCGTCCGTGGAGCAGAACCAGCAGTTCACGTACTATTGGTATGCTGCGCGGCAGGCGATAGAGGAAGAACGGTACGCGGACGCATACGCCTTGCTGCAGTTCTGCAATGCCATCAAACCGGATGACCCGCAGACGCTGACTTTTATGGGGGTGTTATATCAGGGTATAGGAGACGAGACACGGGCTAATGATGCGTTCAAGAGAGCATACGAACTGGCGCCGGATGATTGCTGGCAACGCTATCTGGAGCCGCTCAAACAGCAATACATCGAGCAGAAAGAATGGAAAAAAGCGCTGAAGACGCAGGACGAGATTGATAAACGTCAGGGCAAATACGACGCCTACAGCGCACTCACCCGTTACCGCGTGTATGCGATGTGGGGAAAACCGAAAAAAGCCGTTGCGGCAATAGACCGCTATCTTGAGATAGAACCGACAGACGTCCGTTTTCTGCTCTTTAAACTGGACCTCATGGAACGCACTCATGCCAAGCCGAAAG
Source organism: uncultured Bacteroidales bacterium (assembly GCA_937910305.1). Classification (GTDB taxonomy): domain Bacteria; phylum Bacteroidota; class Bacteroidia; order Bacteroidales; family Paludibacteraceae; genus Colicola. The sequence goes on from CALEPS010000053.1 coordinate 2,585, forward strand.
AGTTGTACGCGCTCTATGACCGGATTTTGGAAATCACGCCCTATAACCTTATGGTGCTGAATAACTACGCATGGCTGCTTGCGATCAGTAACGGGGATCTGGTCAAAGCGGAACGGATGAGCCAGATTACCATCAAAGAAGAACCGTATAACCCTACCTATCTTGACACCTACGGGTGGATCATGTATCTGAAAGGGCAGAACGAACTGGCGGCATTCTATCTCGACAGAGCCTTGCAGAATGCCACAGATAGTAACCGGAAAGTCATTCAGGAACACCTGATTAAGGTGAAAAAATAAACCCCACCCGACCTCCCCTCAAGGGAGGAGAAAGGAGAAAGTCAAAAGTAGAAAGGTGAAAGGTGAAAGCAAAAAGATGAAAATTGAAAGAATAATAATCATGCTGATAGCAGCCGTGATTCTGACGGGCTGCGGGGCGAAGAAACAGGCTGTCAGCGATCAGCCGTCAGAAGTCAGCCAGGAACCGGAAGAACCGGCTTGGCATACTTGTCTCATTCAGGGGGCAAGAGCGGTTGTATATACCGAGACCGATAAGATCTCTGCCGCTGTTACGATGCAGACCGTGCGCGACTCGATGATTGTGATTACGGTCATGCCGATGTTGGGAATCGAGATGGCGCGGCTTGAAGCAACGCCGATGGAGTTGACCGCTATCGATAAGATCCATGGACAATACGCCGAACTGACGTACGCCGAACTGAACCGGAAACTGACACCGAGTCTGAACTGGGATGTCCTGCAGCAGATCAGTACAGGCGAACTTCCGCTGGGAGAAGAAAAAGCACGGATGATGTACTCTTTCGGAGACCATACAATCGAGATTGTCATTGACTATACGCCGCGCAGACTCGATGTGCCTGTACGGATAGGAAATATCAACAAGAACAGATATACAAAAGTAGATGTATCGAGATTCCTTTAATATAAAAAGACTCTTCGTCCTCTCTCTTATACTATGCTTCCTGTTGCCGGCCTTCAGCGAGAGCGTAAAAGACCTGCAGAAGAAACAGAAAAAACTGCAACAGGAGATTGAGCAGACCAACAAAATGCTCAAGCAGACCAAGACGGACGAGAAAGCCACGCTGAACAAGTTGCAGTTACTGGGTCAGAATATCCAAAACCAAAAGAAACTGATTCACACGCTGGATAACGAGATCACCGCTTTGAACCGCGAGATGAACTCGCTGAACAACACGCGCGACTCGCTTCAGCATGTTCTGGACGGCTACAAGGCGGATTATGCCCAAATGATACGCCAGAGCCATTACGCACGCATCCAGCAATCGCCGCTCTTGTTCCTGCTGAGCAGCGACAGTTTTCAGCAACTGGCGCGGAGAGCACGTTATTTGCAGGAGTTCGCACGTTTCCGGCAGCAGCAAGTAAAACGGATCGAACACACGCAAGCCGAGATAGACACCCAGAACGAACTGCTCCGTGAGAACAAGAACGACAAACAGTCAGCACTCTCTACACGCAAACGCGAGCAGGAGAACCTCAAACGCGATGAACGCAAGCAGCAGAACATGCTCTCGCAACTGAAGAACAAGGAGAAGAACCTGACCAAACAGATCCAGCAAAAGCAAAAGAAGGTAAACGAACTCAATAAGAAAATTGATGACATGGTCCGCAAAGAGGCGGAGAAAGCCTCCAAGACCACGCTGACCAAAGAGCAGCAACTGATCGCCGGTGGCTTCGAAGCCAACAAAGGCCGTCTGCCATGGCCCGTGGAGAAAGGAATGATAAGCGGACATTTCGGCAAACAGCAGCACCCTGTTTATACCCAGGTGACGATGGATAACAAAGGTATCTACCTCCAGACCGTTGCCGGAACAAAAGCACGGGCGGTGTACAAAGGAGAAGTGACAAGCTGTTTCATGGTAGCCAACACCTATGCTGTAATCATTCAGCATGGTAATTACCGCACTGTCTATTCAAACCTATCGAAACTGAATGTGAAACAAGGGGACAAAGTAGAGACCAAACAAACTATCGGTACTATCTTTACAGATCCCGACCAAGACCAGAAAACAGAATTATATTTCCAAATATACAAAGATAAAAATATTCTAAATCCCGAATTATGGATCGCAAAATAAGCATAAAGACCGCGGCAGAGCCGCTCAAAGCGCAAAGAGTAAAGACTAAATGGAGCCGGCTAATCCTGTTAGTCCTTATTCCTTGCTCCTTATTCCTTACTCCTTCCTGCAAGACCAACAACTGGACGGAATGGAAAATGCAGAACGAGGTATGGCTGGAGAACAACAAGACACAGCCGGGCATAAAGGTTTCTTCTACGGGACTGCAGTACCGCGTTATAGCAGACCCTACGCCTCAGGACGCCAGACCGAATACTACCAGTACCGTCGTTTGCGACTATACCGTCAAACTGATCAACGGCTATATTATTGAGTCTAACAATAATGTGGCACTCAGCCTCGCTAACACCATTCCCGGATTTGCAGAAGGCTGCCGTAAGATTCATAACAACGGCGACATAGAGCTTTTCATTCCTGCTTATCTGGGGTATGACTATGCCAAACACCAGCAGAACGAATACAACAAAGCCGAAGGCTACGGCACCGAAGGCACACAAGGTTATATTCCGCCCTACTCTGCTCTTATCTATACGATCCATCTATGCGGCGTCTCTCAGGAATAATATTGGCGCTTGCGCTGGCCTTGGTCGCTTGTGAGGAAACAACTTTTCAAAGTAGTGTCCCCGCTTACCCTGTTCGGATCGTTATTGACACCAAAGTAGGTGCTTTTGTGCATTTTCAGCCTACTTCTTTCGGCTCGCATATCGTAGTCAAGAAAGACGGTTATTTCATGGATGGCAAGTTTGTCATGCTGGTCACCGCGATGGATGCATGGGGATACGGAGGCGTAGTAGTGTATGTCAGTTCGAACGGGTTTGATGCGTACGATCTGGCGTGTCCTTATTGTGCCTCGCGCGGCAGTTGCCATACCTGCAGTGTGGATGGCGCGCATGCCGTTTGCCCCGTTTGCGGCGAAGAATATGACTTGCTATCGGGCGTAGCCGTACCTACCAAAGGTATCGCGCATGAAGCGCTCAGACGGTTGAATATTATCAATTCAGACGGACGACTGACCATCACACAACGATGATAACAGAAAAAGACCTTATATCCATAGGAGTGCTCAAACGCAACCATGACGACGACCTGCCGCCGTTTATCTTTGTCAGAAGAGACGGACTGTTCGTGCCTTTCAGGTCCGAAGACATAGCAGAACTACGCGGAGAAGAAGCCTTTGTGCTGCGAACCGACATAGCGGAAGAAGCGGACGGACTGATGACCTGGCAGGACCTTGTGGGATATACGATTGAGGACGACGAAGCAGGGCTCATCGGTACGATTGACGAAATAGATGAGAGTACGATTAACACCCTTGCCACGCTGCAGGACGGACGGATGGTACCGCTGCATGAAGATTTTATTATAGAGATAGACGAAGAGGCACACGTGCTTCGCGTTCATTTCCCCTTTGTGTTATGAGCAACAAACTGACAGCCGCCGAAATGGGGCGCATGAATATAGACCAGTACCGCCTAGCCGATAAATTGCCGCTGGTGGTCATTTTGGACAATGTCCGCAGCCAGCATAATGTCGGAGCCGTGTTCCGCACCGCAGACGCCATGCGCATAGAGCGGGTCATCCTCTGCGGGATATGCTGCTGCCCTCCGAATCAGGAGATTCACAAGACCGCCCTCGGCGCTGAAGAGAGTGTCGAATGGCTCTATTTTGAGGACACCAAAGAAGCCGTCAAGACGCTGCAGGCAGAGGGTTACACCGTTTACGCCGTAGAACAGGCGCATAACTCCATAACCCTCGAAGAAGCGGCAGGGAAAGTACAGAGGGACAATGTACCATGTACAAAGGTAGCCATCGTTTTAGGTCACGAGGTCTTCGGTGTACAACAGGAAGTAGTGGATCTTTGCACCCAATGCATAGAGATACCCCAATACGGGACAAAGCACTCGATGAATGTGTCAGTCACGGCAGGGATTGCGATGTACCGGCTTTCAGAGGCGATGAGGGAATTGAGAATTGAGAATTGAGAATTACGGATTATCCTCTTCAAATATTATCCCCTGCCAGGGACAAGACGGTAGCCAAAGCGGCTATTCAGGCAGGCGCCGATGCAATCTATATCGGTGCTCCGGCTTTCGGCGCACGCCAAGCGGCTGGCAACAGTATAGACGATTTAGCCGAAGTGGTTCAGTACGCGCATACCTATGGCGTGCAGGTATTGGTGACGGTCAACACGCTGCTGCATGACGACGAATATCCCGAAGCGGTCAAAATGATACATGCGTTATACAGGATAGGTGTGGACGCCCTGATCATTCAGGACCTGCATCTGTTGGACTTGGATCTGCCTCCTATCCGTCTGCATGCTTCTACCCAGTGCGACAACAGAACACCCGAACAGGTTGCGCATCTTCGCGACTTGGGCTTCAAGCGGGTTGTGCTGGCACGCGAATTAGGTATAGACGAGATCCGCGCAATCCATGAAGCAGTGCCGGACATCGAACTGGAAGCATTCGTCCATGGCGCCCTGTGCGTCAGTTATTCGGGGCGGTGCTATATCTCCGAAGTGCTCGCGGGACGAAGCGCCAACAGAGGAGCTTGCGCCCAGTTCTGCCGGATGGCATACGACGTACTGGATAGTTCGATGAACGAAGTATCGGACGACCAAGGAATGCCTATTCACCAGCGGTATGTGCTCTCTCTGCAGGACATGGACCGATCGGCATACCTGCAAGAACTCATTGACGCCGGAGTGACGACCTTCAAGATAGAAGGACGGCTCAAAGACGCGGATTACGTAACCAACATCACTGCTTATTATAGGGAGAAGCTGGATAACCTCACCCCGCCCCTCTCCACAAGGAGAGGGAGTTCAGCAGGGGTTTACAGCCGTTCTTTTGCTCCTAATCCGGAGAAGACTTTCCACCGCGGAGGAACGGACTATTTTCTGCATGGCAGGACAAGACCGATGGCAAACTGGAACACACCTAAATCCACCGGCGAATATATAGGAGAAATAATAGAGGTACGAGGCAACACCCTGCGTGTGAAACTCAAAGACGGGGTGACGCTCCATAACGGAGACGGACTGACAATCGGTTCAGAAGGCTGTTCCGTCAACGGTGTAGAAGGCAATATTATTAAGATTAACAAGAACCTCTCCCCTGCCCTCACCCCAAGAGAGGGAGCGCTGTACCGCAATCTGGACGTTGAGTTCGTGCGCTCGTTGCATGCAGAACGGCGCATTCCTGTAGAGGTGGTTTTCAAAGAGACGGAGAACGGATTTGAGATCCTTTATAAAGCCATTTCTTCCGGAAAGGTATGGAGAGGCACTTTTGATTTCCCGCACGAAGCGGCAAAGAACGAAACGAAAGCGATAGAGAATATCCGAGTGCAACTCTCCAAACTGGGCGACACACCTTATATCGCGCAAAGCGTGCAAATAGAGAGCAAGCCCTATTTTATACCCATTAGTGTTATAAATCAGTGGCGCAGAGAAACTATCAACGAATAAATGGAAAATGACAAAATGGGATATAGCTTAATGACTTGCAAATACTGCCTGCTCTTTGAGTTAGGCCATTGCCGCAAGCTCAATCCTTATCCAAAGGATAAGGAGCCGCGTTTCCTGCGCCTGCGTACAGGCAAAGTACTGACGCTCCATTTCGATTGCAAGAACTGCCAAATGTTGATAGACGAATGTTAGCTTTTATTTTATCCTTAGTATTGCATGTCTCTGCGGGCGAAAGCATCAACGCCGCACTGGACTCCGCTCGAACGGTGTATGCCGAGCGAGGCGAGAGAACCACAATCCTTATTGAACCGGGCACGTATCGGGAAGAGATTACTATTGATGTGCCTGGACTGACGATGAAGAACGCAGCCCGCAAACCTTCTATCGGTTTGAAGAACGGAGGTGTGGATTGCGACAAGAACGCTGTGCGGATAACCTGGTATTACGGGCATGGATACCAATACCGGTCGATGGGAGACAAGATCAATTACGGAGGTAGTCGCATGCGGCTATGGAACGCTTCTGTGCTTGTTACCGCTCCTGATTTTACAGCAGAGAATATCATCTTTGAGAATTCCTTCAATCTCTATGTCTGCGACCTTGAAGCGGCAGACAGTCTTGTCGATATCTCGCAATCCGACATGCCCTGGACGGAGAAAGAGCGGCCGAAGAAGATCATGCCTGTTCGTCCGAAAGAAGTGGGATCTACCGAAGTACAAAAGAAAGCCTATCGTGAACGGGCTGCAGCCATTTCATTTGGCGAGAACGCGACGAATGCGCACTTGAAGAACTGTCGCGCTGTGGGACGACAAGACGTGCTCTACGGTGCACAAGGCGCCTCTATCTACTGGGAAGGCGGAATCCTGCAAGGCGGTGTGGATTTTATCTTCGGAGCTATGACTATGAGTGTCAACAAAGCTACTATCGTAGCAAATATCAACGGCGAGAAAGGGGATAAATGCTATATCTCCGCCGGCCGAAGCGGAAGTAACGAGAAAGGCGAAAAGGCTTCTTCTTCACGCGGAATGCTGTTCTATAAATGCCATATACGGCTGGCCAACGAAGATGAACTAGTAAATCGGTCTGTCAGTCCGAAGGACGGTCTGTCAGGCGCAGCCGGTCTGTATTCTGTCAGCGCAGCGGTCTTCTTAGCCCGCCCGTGGCGGAGTTGGGGCGAAACCGTATGGGCTTATACCACTTGGGACGAAGGAGTGCTTAATCCGGACGGGTGGAGCACCGGACTGATCCAGAAACGCCCTGAGTTCGATCCCGCCAGTCCGTGTCCGCGCAGTTATGAATACAAATCGCAGGACGGTTCTGCAGGAAGACCAAAATGGGTCTCCGTTCTCCGGAAACCCATTCTACCAGATGGTACCAAACTTAAGCCCAAAGAGTGGCTTAAGTAATCCATAATTGCCGATTATTAAGATTTTAGCACAACGAAAGCAAGTGACATTTCTGCCACTTGCTCATCGTATAGGGTTGCTATACCTTTACTATAGCTTTACTTTACCTTTTGACCAGTAACAGAATAGGTCTTGTCGCCACGGAGAATGAGGAGCTGACCGTTCTTGATATCCTTGGTGCTCTTTATATCACCCTGAATATCCTCAATTCCTGTTACTTCTTCTAACGCAGCCAATGCTTCTTCGGCGGCGGTCAGTTTCGCCAAGTTTTCGGGAGAGATCAATGCTTTCTGCTCGGCGGTCAGAGCGTCGTATGCAGCGCGGGCAGCCTCAATAGCGGCTTTGTCCTCCAAGGTGATGTCTGCAGGCAGGGCATCGAACAGAGTTACTACTGCGTCTGCTGCCTCTTGGTCAGGGTCAGTAACCGTAATAGTGCAGGTAGCGGTTTTGTCATCGGTGGTGTCATCGGTGCCGTTGGTGGCGGTGGCGGTGATGGTAGCGGTGCCGGCGGCTACGGCGGTCACTACGCCGTTAGCTACAGTTGCTACGGTTGGGTCGCTCGACGTCCATGTCACGGTCTTGTCCGTTGCGTCGTCGGGGGCGACGGTAGCGGTCAGCGTCAGCGTCTCGCCGCCTATGGTCACTGCGGCTTCGGTCTGCGAGAGGGTGATGCCCGTGACGTTGACGGTGGTGGGATTCTCATAGCCATACACCTCAATCTTTTTTATACCCTTACTTTGATAATTGCCACCATCAATGGGTGTGCCATTTATTCTCGGTGTCTTATCCTCTTCTGTGGTTTCTACAACAAATGGAGCTTCGCTATCAGTAGCAGTACGATTGGCATCGTCATAGAATATGCATTTGGTGATGGTATATCCTTCGGCAGCATTGACGGTTGCCGACCAACCGTATCCCCACCAGCCCCAGTTAGCTAAGTATGCTGAGGCCCCTCCTGCAGTATAACTGAATGAAACGGTTGCCACGTTCGCCGTACTGTAGTTTGCCTGCTCTTTTGCAGTTGCCGTAATTGTGGTCAGCAGCGTTTCCGTCTGCGCCATTGCGCCCGTCGCTGCCATCAGCAGCAGGACGAGAATGGAAAATAGTTTAATTTGCTTCATTGTTTTGTTGTTTTGAAATTGTTAATAATGTTAATTATTTGTTGTTTGCTTTTGGTGCCGATCTTAATAATCGGATATTTTTGAGGCTCTTTCTTGTGTCGTTTGTGTCTCGGTCATCTCCCGCTCGTCGCTCGGTCAAGGACTAGGGCTGTCCGCCGGCTTGCAATCTTAACGAGAGTACATTTAAAGTACCCAGAGACCAAGTACCAAGGACTTTTCATCGAGCGTATCAACAAACACATACAGACATAAGAAAAGCGTGCGCTTTCGCTGCTTTCATTTGATTTTCTGAGGTCCTAGACTTACCTTATTAGTTCAAATAAATGCACGGAAAACTCACGCTGATACGTGAGCGTGCATAAACCATGCTTGAACTAATAATGATTTCTTAAACTTGTCTAGGGTTTCAGAAAATCAAGTTTGGCTTATAACGCTTTATTTTTGTATGTTGTTTGTCTGTTGTTTTATGCCATAGGCGGATTTTTGTTTATTTGTCTTTCTCCGGTTTAACGTCTTGGAAAGGGACGATTATTCTATCCTTTCAAAATATGTTTGCTTTCCACATTCTCCAGTACGGTCATTTGCTGGATGGCTATCTGGTTGAGTTTCTGGAGACGTTCGCCTTGCGGCAGACCTTCGTTGATAAATACCGCATTGAGGTTCTCCATATTGCTCAGACAAATCAGTTGGTTTATCGTCGCATAATCGCGTATATTACCTTTATCCTCAGGATGTGCGTCGCGCCACTCTTTTGCTGTCATTCCAAACAAAGCCACATTGAGTACGTCGGCTTCATTGGCATAGATTAGCGAACGATGGTATTGACTGATCTCTTCCGGCACAAGGTTCGCTTTGATGGCATCTGTATGTATATGATAGTTAATCTTTGCCAACTCGCGCTTAACAGACCAATTTAATGAAATCTGTTCTTTTTCTTTAAGTTGCTGGTAGTCACGTACAATATAGAACTTAAACGTCGGACTAATCCACATCGCAAACTCAAAAGCAATATCTTTATGCGCGTAAGTTCCTCCGTATCTTCCGGCCTTTGCTTGCAAGCATATAGCACCCGTGCGCTCAACAAATTCCTTGACACTAATCTTGAAATTATTAAGACCTGCATTATTTCTAATTGTGGCGAATTCGCCATAATTAAAATCGGGGTTGTTGACTTTCTCCCAGATGCCGATATACTCCAAAGTGTTTCGGTTACGCAGCCAATCGGTAACAAAGAAATCTCCGTCCTTTGCCTTTAACATGTCCGTCAAACAGATATCTGCATGAACTTTGATGATTGTGATCTCTGTTCCTTGTACGTTCAACGTATTGGCCATGGTTCTATGCTTGTTATTTATATTTGTCTTTCTCCTTTCTCGTAGCGCTCGGAAGCACCGCCTCGGAGAAGGACGGTTATTTTATGCTTTTATAAATTCTACTTCAGTTGCGCTCTCTTTGGAAACTGCCTTCCGGCGCAGAGAGGCTACTTGGGTCAATACCTGCTCCCGCGAGTAAGGATGCAATGACATGATTGCTACCTCCCGCTGCGCAGCCATGCTGTTCGAGCGGTGAAAATCGTTGATAAACAATCCGCCCAGAGATGAATTGTTCTGCATATTCTTATTTCACTGCGTTCAAACGACGTATTTGTTCCAGTTGTTTAAGCCCGCGGGCATCGTACCCTTGGGCGATAATTGTGTCTATATATTTCCAAAAATCGGTATTGGTCATACGCGCCTTTGCAACTTTCGGCAATTATGTCTTTACTTCACTGCCTTGAAACTCATGTCCAGGCTCTTGTAGCTGTGCGTGAGTGCGCCTACAGAAACGAAGTCCACACCTGTCTCGGCATATGCACGGATCGTTTCAATCGTAATACCGCCGGAGGACTCAATCTCCATGTGACGACCAGCCGTTTTCTCCCATTCGCGGATTATGTTTACCGCCTCTTTGGTTTTCTCCGGTGTGAAGTTATCCAGCATGATTCTGTCAGGTATATTCGTAGCCAGCGCTTCGCGGATCTCGTCAAAATTGCGGCACTCGATCTCGATCTTCAGGTTCTTTCCCTTCTCCTTACAATAATCGCGTGCACGCGTGAGCGCGTTAGTAATACCTCCGGCAAAATCCACATGGTTGTCCTTGAGCAGGATCATGTCGAAAAGACCTATACGATGGTTCATACCGCCTCCAAGTGCAACCGCCTCTTTCTCCAGATAGCGGAGCCCCGGCGTCGTCTTACGCGTATCAAGCACATGGCATCCGGTGTCCTCAATGAGAGACTGATAGCGATGAGCCGTAGTAGCCACGCCCGACATGCGCTGCATGATATTGAGCATCGTGCGCTCGATCTGCAACAGACTCAGCTCCTTGCCATAGACCTTAAACGCCACGTCACCCGGCTTCACATGGTCGCCGTCGTGCAGAAATTGCTCTACCCTGCATTCGGGGTCGAAATAATTAATGATTTCTTTAGCAACCTCTACTCCGGCAAGTACGCCTGTATCTTTGATAATTAACTGCTGGCATCCCATTTGGGTAGGAGGGATACAACTGAGCGAGGTATGATCGCCGTCCCGGATATCCTCTTCAAACCAGATAGCAATAAGCTTACGAAGTTCTTTTTTGTCCATGAGTCTAAAAATTTTGTGCAAAAGTACAAAAAATCTTGCATATATGCAAATTTTTTACTAATTTTGCGGCGTGAAGAAGAAAATATACATCTGTTTATTGCTCTGCGGGCTGTGTTTGCCGGCAATGTCAGAGACGAAATGGGACCATATTACCTGGCGCAATGAGATTCGTGCCGGCTGGGGCGACCAGCTGTTTGAGAGTCTGATGTGGCATAATCCGACGAGTATCATAACCACGATGCCTGAAACTTTTCAACAGACTTATCACGAGGATTACCGCCACCACCAGCATATATGGCTGGAGTACCAATACCGGTTCAAACACTGGTTCTCGCTGGGTGCCATGATGGACATGAGCGAAGTAGGATGGGACGATGTGACGCGCAATGGCGCCGGCGCAGAGTTAAGCCGCAGCCGCGGGCATTATTTCTATAATCTGGTCTTCATGCCCACTATCCGCTTTACCTATTTCCACCACGAGAACGTGAATCTGTACTCCGGTCTGGGAATAGGTTTGGACATCAACGGCGGCACGGAGACGAACGCCAAAGGACAACACACGGAGGTCGGAGCCGCTGTCAATCTCACGGTTTTCGGAGTGAGCGCCAATTACAAGAGATGGTTCTGGACTGTAGATTTCGGCGGCATGTATGCCCTCAAGAACGCCAATGCCATCTATATGGCTTCTTCCAGAATAATCAATGTCGGATTAGGCGCGAGGTTTTAAGAAGGTGAAAGTTGAAAGTTATGAGATATAGGTACCAACATATTCTATTGCTGCTTATGGCGGTATGGATGGCGGGCTGTCAGTTCCGGCAGGATGAGAACGTCGATTTCACAGACCTGACGGGTGCAGGCAACCTGACATTCCGCGTTATCGGTCAGAACGAGCGGGACCTGAGCGAAGGCATCCCGAGCGACTGCTATCTGCCGGACGGCACACCGGTGTGGGAGTATTCAGATGCCGTTGAGTCCGAACCCACGTCAGAGAGCAGCGAGGCAGGACCTGCCGGTCCCCGCCGTACCAGTTCGGTTACCGGAGCAGGAATACTGCAAGAGCTGCTCAAATACGGAAACCAGAACAAGATTATCGAAGTGGTAGGTACTTACCCGAGCATAGATATTGATGGCAACCCAATCACCCTTTCCGGCAAAGTGATGCTGCCCAAGAATGGCATCCCCAAACGGATGATTATCGTGAGCCATTATACCGTTTGCTCCAACGCCGAAGCCCCCAGCAACTGTTTCTCCCTCGAGGGCATGCTGGTAAGAAGCGGATATGGTCTTATCATTCCGGACTATATCGGTTACGGCGTTACGGCAAAGGAAGTACACCCGTACCTGGTGATGGACGTAACGGCGCATAACGTAGTGGATATGTATCTGGCAGTCAAACCATGGTTAGAGGCTATCGGGCGCAAAGCGGATGATCCCAGTCTGGATCTCATGGGCTACAGTCAGGGCGGCGCAACCACGATGGCGGTGCAGTACCTGATAGAGACTGAATACAGCAACGCGAGTAGTATTGATCATATCATGCTCCACCGTGTGTTTGCCGGCGGCGGTCCGTACGATGTCAAAGCCACCTACGAGCGTTTCGTCAACACCGACACGGCAGGATACCCGGTTGCCGTTCCGCTCGTTCTGCAAGGAATGATCAAGGGCAACAAACTGAACATGCAGATGGAGGATATGATGCAGCCCTGGCTATGCGAGCATATGGAGAACTGGATCAACAGCAAACGGTTCACCTCTGCCCAGATCAACAAACTGATCGGCACAAAGGTCACTCATGAACTGCTGACCGCCGAGGCAATGGAGCAGAAGTCCGAAAAAGTGGCGGAGCTGTACAAAGCCATGACCCTGAACTCCATCATTGCCTACGACTGGGATCCCCAAGCCCCGGTCTATATGATGCATTCTATGGACGACGAGACGGTGCCGTACACCAACGCCACGCATGCCCGGACACATTGGAAAGATGCCAACATCACCTATAATTTCGGGCACTACGGCGGGCACGTGCTGACCTGCTTGCGATTTATCTATACCGTACAAGAGTTGTTAGCCAACGAAGAGGCAGAAAGGAAGAAATATGAGAACTAAAGACCGCGGCTGCGCCGCTCAAAGCCAAAAGACCGCTACGCTCCAAGACAAAAGACTTATACGGACTCGACGAATCATATTCGGTCTTATGTCTTATGTCCTGGCGCTTGGTTCTGTACTCATAGCTCCCTCCTGCAATACGGAGGCGAACTACGAGACGACGGATGTGGAAGTGAGGATGGCAGTCACGAATGTGTCCTCGGGTTTCATTGAATGTGAGTACTATACCAACAAGGATGCTTATTACCTCATCGCTATCTGTGAGCCGTGGGAGGACTACAACCCCATCACCAACTCCAAACAATTCATGCAACTGGCGCTGGATAGCGCATACGCGGAGTACCTCGTCTGGCGCAACGATTTGTTGAGAAACAAGGAGTTCAACGTAGCACCTTTCGCCTCCCACTCGCTCCAATACGGTTACACCACCCGTTTCTTCACGGGTTTGACGCCCTACACGGACTATTGGGTATATGCCTTCCCCGTTGATCCGGAAACAATGAGACCTGTCGGCAAACTGGTATTGGAGAACATCCAGACTTCTATAGTATCCACCGTAGAGATTCGTTTTGAATACCGCATCAGGGGAAACTGGGACTATATCTACCCTGTGGACACGCTCGGTCATATCAACTCCCGCTATCCCTTCATTGCCATAACCAAAGACAGCCTCGAGCTGACCACGGAGATTGCGGAATGGGACACACCGCTCCCCTTTTTCTATAACTGGGAAGAGAATATGTTCGAATATCCCCAACTAGCCGATGTCTTTTACGGCGTGAAAGCGACCGAGAATGACGGCATCCATTCGACCTGCGAGTTTAAGGAAGGGCACACGTACTATACCGGTATCACCGGCTTTGACGGGCTGTTCAAACACATGGCGATCTATAAGTTCACGTGGCACAAAGACTGCGTGTACTATTTCCACGACACTGACTCCACCAACCTATATATCAAAGACATGGACAAACTATTATAACCGGTGTCATGAAAATCACCCTTCTCCTGGTAGGCAAGACTACCGACTCACGGCTTATATCCCTTATCGAGGACTACCGGAAACGGCTTCTACACTATGTGCCGTTTGAGTTGGTCGTGCTGCCGGATCTGAAGAACACCAAATCACTTAGCGAAGAGCAGATCAAAACCGCCGAGGGTGAAGCTATCCTTCGTTTTGTCACGCCGTCCATGGATGTCGTTCTGCTGGACGAGCACGGACGGGAATTCCGCTCGATTGAATATGCCGAATGGCTGCAAAAGAAAATGGGTTCAGGCAAAGACCTGACACTCGTTATCGGCGGTCCGTACGGTTTCAGCGAAGCGGTCTATGCCCGCGCCGACGGCAAAGTGTCTCTCAGCCGGATGACCTTTTCCCACCAGATGATACGAATAATGGTCATTGAGCAGATATACCGCGCAATGACCATTCTTCGGGGCGAGCCCTATCACCACGAGTGATTTAACGGACCCGTATTTTCTGACCAATCTGCAGAACCTTGGTCTCTTTGATCTTATTCAACTGGCATAGTTTACGGACGGTAGTACCGTAGCGTTTGGCGATACCGGAAAGCGTGTCGCCGGAGCGCACCTTGTGGTATTTCATCGCAGCCTGCTCCGCGCGCGCCTGTTTCATTGCCTTGACAGCAATCACATACTCTTGTTCATTCTTGAGTTTGCCGGTAGAGAAATCAATGAAATTAGCAGGGTTCATAGCTTCACCCAAGTAGCGGATCTCCAGATGCAGGTGGCTTCCTGTGGAACGACCTGTGTTACCACCCAGACCGATCACGAATCCCGCCGGCACTTTCTCGTACTCATCCACAAGCGGACGGCTCAAGTGGCCGTATATTGTCTCCAATCCGTTGTCATGACGGATCACTACGTAGTAGCCGTATCCTCTCGGGTCCCATCCTACTATACGTACTTGTCCGGGCCATGCCGCACGGATCGAATCGCCTATCTGAACCTTGATATCCGTTCCTTTGTGCATCCTATACCGTCTCCAGCCGTAAGGACTAGTCACATAGCCGGGAGCCGGCAGTACAAAGCCCGCCATAGGAATATGCACATCCTCCTTGAGGCTGTCGAAAAGCGTGCCATAGGGATTCACGCGCTCATCCGTCCAGATATGACGGTACAGACTGTCGGCAGGGTGATGGGTAAAGAGCGTGCTGTCACCCAGCATGAACTGCGGCGCCAACTTATACACCACCTCCCCGTCTTTTGTCCTCACCACTATCTTATTGGGAAGCACCTCCATGTCGCATCCCAGAATAAGGGTGTCATGGCTGAAGAGACCTGCCAGACATTCCGGCAGCTGGTTCATACGTGCATCCAGTTCATCAATATCCTCCAGTTCGTCCCCCTCGCTGTCAGAAGCAAGAGTGTCCAGAGGAGGAACAAGCCCCAGATCCTCTGTGAACACATTATCTGCTTTTAATGGAAGCAGAAGCAGCAGAAGCAGAAGCCACAAAGATGTAATATAACGCATACAACAGCTAATACCAATAATGTTACACAAATTCCGATGAGCCATTTCTTACCGTTGCTCATGCCTACTTTAGGCGCTTTCACCAGCGGGAAAGAAACCTGCTCCGTGAGCGTCTTGCCGAACGGCACGGAAATGATAGCGTCAGCGTTGACAGCCCATCCGTTCGCATTCAGTACCGGCGCGAGGTTGCGGCGGCGCAGTTTGAGCCATGCCATGATCATGCTCGGACCGCTGATAAGCAACAGGATACCGCAGAAGACCAGAATCTGCTGCCACCATGTGAGTGTCACCCATCCTTTTGCCACGCTGACCAGCATCGTGCCGATCATGCCTAACGCCATACCGATGGCGGCAAAGATACCGGCGAACTTAGCGATATCGAAAGCCGGCTTCTGAGCCCCATCCGGAGCACCTTCCACCTTGGCAGCATCCGCTTTGGCAGTCATATCATCAAAGGCTTTGGCGTCTTTCTCGGCGGCGGACTTGTTGATCTTCTCCTCAATCCATTTAGCGAACTTGCGGTAGGGAGTCCAGAACGCCTGGCGGATGGAAATCGGGTTGTCAATGATCTTCGTTACGGTAGCATCATAATCGAGGCCGTCGTTGTCGTAGAAGATACCGTTCTTTCCTACACTGAGGTTCTTGATCTCTCCCTGCGTCATAGCCGCTACGATCTGGGCGGTCTTGCCGCTTTTCTGGTTCACGCAGTTGCAATAGAGCAGATACATACCGCTGAGCGGTGCCTGCGCATCATGTTTGGCGGGATCGTTCACGCGGATACAGAGGTGGCACGCGCGCTGGTCTATAATGAGTGTACCAGCCTGGAAGGAAGCGATGGTCTTCTCTTTCAGGTCATAGAAATCTTCCAGCGTGATGAAGTTACGCAGCAGCCGGTAGAAATCGCGGTGGAGCAGCAGGAGTTTGCGCAGCGGCATGAACTCCGCTTTAGCAGCAGCGAGCGCATCGGCATTGGCTCCTTCGGCAGCCGCCTTAGCCGCCTCCCACTCTGCTATCTGCGCACCCATCTCGGCGAATTTCTTCTCCGTCATACCGGGTTTGACTGCATCCTCGGGGATTACTGCCAAGCCGAGTTTCTGCAATTTCTCCTGCTCGAAATAAGCGGCATACTCTGCGCTTTTCTCTTTGTACGCAGCTATCACATCCGCCTCAAGAGGAGCCGCAGGAACAGGCTGTTCCTCAATAGCGACAGCGTCGATGGCCGCCTGTACGTCAGCCAAAGCGATCTCGCTCTTGTCCCCTGCTATCTTTTTGGCTACCGCCAAGACAGCCTCGTCGGCTATGTTATCCATCGATATAGTATCCTTCTGTTCAAAAAGCGATTTGGGATCTTTAAGCGATGCGCAGAGGTACTCCGACGTAGCGACAACTTCTTTCAGACGCAGCTTGCCGTCGCCATCCGTATCCATCAGGCTCAACGAATCCGCACTGATCTCCAGACCATTGACCGGACAGGACAGCACTGTCCACATTTTCTTGTCCAACTCGCCGAGGTGACGAAGATCCTCGGCCGATTGAATGCGCACGCGGGTCACACCGCCTACATTCGCAAAACTCCATTTGTACTTTGCCATAATATTTCCGTATTTATATTTTTCACAATTTACGGTGCAAATTTACTGCTTTTTTTTGAGATATGCAAATATAACGCACGATTTTTCATTTTTTTCTTGCACATATAAAAAAAATGTTGTACCTTTGCACGCTTTTTCGCGCGATACTATAGGAGTACCGGCTACAAAGCAAATTGTTTAACTATTAACGGGAATTCGAAGTTCCGACATACCGAAATAATTACAAATAGCAATAATCGGTATCTCGAAATGACGTTTCTCACAAATGATTCTACCACAATGGCAGAAAATCTTTCTCTCCAGAACTTCGACTGGGATGCCTATGAAGCACAACAACAAGGCACACAAAACGAAGAATTAACCCAAAAGTACAACGAGACGCTGAGTGCCATCAAAGACAATGAAGTCGTTGAGGGTACCGTTATCTCTATCAACAAACGCGAGGTAGTAGTAAACGTAGGCTACAAGTCCGACGGTATTGTTCCGGCAGCTGAGTTCCGCTACAACCCGGATCTGAAGGTAGGCGACAAAGTAGAAGTCTATATTCAGAGCCAGGAGGACCAGAAGGGCCAGCTCGTGCTGTCTCACAAAGAGGCTCGCGCTGCTCGCGCATGGGATCGCGTTAACGAGGCTTACAACGCAGGCGAGATCGTTACCGGCTACATCAAATGGCGTTCGAAAGGCGGCATGATCGTTGACGTCCTCGGCATGGAAGCATTCCTCCCGGGAAGCCAGATCGACGTAAAACCTGTTCGCGACTACGATATCCTCGTAGGCAAGACGATGGAGTTCAAGATCGTAAAACTGAACCCGGAGTTCCGCAACGTCGTTGTATCGCACAAAGCTCTTATCGAGGCTGAACTCGAGGCACAGAAAGCTGAGATCGTCGGCAAACTCGAGAAAGGACAAGTACTTGAGGGTACCGTTAAGAACATCACCAACTACGGCGTATTCATCGACCTCGGTGGTGTTGACGGTCTTATCCATATCACCGACCTCAGCTGGGGTCGCGTTAACGACCCGCACGAGTTCGTACAACTCGACCAGAAGATCAACGTTGTTATCCTTGACTTCGACGAGGAGAAGAAACGTATTGCTCTGGGCTTGAAGCAGCTGGCTCCTCATCCATGGGATGCACTGGATCCGAACCTGAAAGTAGGCGACAAAGTACACGGTAAGGTAGTCGTAATGGCTGACTACGGTGCTTTCGTTGAGATCGCAGAAGGCGTAGAGGGTCTCGTTCACGTAAGCGAGATGAGCTGGAGCCAACACCTCCGTTCCGCTAACGACTTCCTGAAAGTAGGCGACGAGGTAGATGCCGTTATCCTTACTCTCGACCGCGCAGAGCGCAAGATGAGTCTGGGTATCAAGCAACTCAAAGACGATCCTTGGGCAAACGTAGAGACCAAGTACGCTGTTGGCACCCGCCACTGGGCTAAGGTACGCAACTTCACCAACTTCGGTGTCTTTGTAGAGATCGAAGAAGGCGTTGACGGTCTGATCCACATCAGCGACCTGAGCTGGACCAAGAAGATCAAACACCCGAACGAGTTCACCCAGATCGGTGCGCAGATCGAGGTTGTTGTTCTTGACATCGACGTAGCTAACCGTCGTCTGAGCCTTGGTCACAAGCAGCTCGAGGAGAATCCTTGGGAGGAACTTGAGGCTAAGTTCGGCGTTGACACGATCGTTGACGGCAAGGTAGTTGAACTGACCGACAAGGGTGCTGTTGTTTCCCTTGAGGAAGGCGTAGAGGCATTCTGCACGACCCGCCATCTCCAGAAAGAGGACAAGAGCCCGGTAGCTGTAGGCGACACACTGCCGTTCAAGGTTATCGAGTTCAACCGCGACGCTAAGCGTATCCTCGTATCGCACCTCCGTACATGGGAGGAGCGCAAAGAGGCTCCGGCTAAACCGAAGAAAGGCGCTGCTGCTCAGGCAGAACCGCAGGCTGAACTGCCGAAGGTGGAGAAGACCACACTCGGTGACCTCGGTGTCCTGGCTGACTTGAAAGCCACGATGGAAGCAGAGGAGAAACCCGCTGCAGCCAAGAAGGCCAAGAAAGCTAAAAAAGACGACGATGCTGAATAAGCACCAACCGTCTGAAATGAAATAAGCGACTCTTGCGAGCCGCTTATTTTTTACTACTTCGTACTTCGTACATTGTCCCTTCGTACCTCCCTTTACATTCTCTCGGGCATTTCTATGCCCAGGAGCGCCATGGCAGAACGAAGCACTTTTGCTACGTTAGCCGCGAGCAGCAGACGCAGCGCTTTCTTCTGTCCGTCCGGCTCGTTGAGGATGCTCAGATCATGATAGAAAGAGTTGAAATCGCAGGCGAGTGCGTACGCGTAATTACAAATGACCGCGGGCGAGAACTCTTCTCCGGCAGTGCGGACAGCAGACGGATACTCCGTCAGGCGCTGGATGAGGGCGAGCTCCTTGGGATCCAAAGAAAGACCGCTATCGCTGACAGAAGACAGACCGGCTTCGCCTGACAGACCGCTGTCGCTGACAGATTTGCGGAGGACGGAGCGGATGCGGGCATAGGTATATTGGATAAACGGACCGGTATTGCCGTTAAAATCGATAGACTCTGCGGGGTTGAAAAGCATGTTCTTTCTCGGATCTACCTTGAGAATAAAGTATTTGAGAGCTCCGAGCCCGACCATACGGGCGATCTCGTCGGCTTCCTCCTCGGTGATACCTTGCAGGGTGTTTACTTTGTCCTTCGATATCTCACGTGCATCCGCGACCATCTTATCCATCAGGTCGTCAGCATCCACTACGGTTCCTTCGCGGCTCTTCATCTTGCCGTTTGGAAGTTCCACCATACCGTAGGAGAAATGAACCAGCTCTTTGCCGAACGGGAAACCAAGCCGGTCAAGGAGTATCGAAAGCACCTTGAAGTGGTACTCCTGCTCGTTTCCCACCACATAGACCATCTTATCGATAGGATAGTCCTGGAAACGCAGTTTAGCGGTACCGATATCCTGGGTCATATAGACCGAAGTACCGTCCGAACGGAGCAACAGTTTCTCGTCCAGTCCGTCTTTGGTCAGGTCCGCCCATACCGATCCGTCCTCACGGCGATAGAAAGCACCGGAAGCCAGCCCTTTCTCCACCTCGCTTTTTCCCTCCAGATAGGTATTGGATTCGTAATATATCTTATCGAACGAAACGCCCATACGGCGGTATGTCTCGTCAAATCCGGCATATACCCATTCGTTCATTTTCGCCCATAGCGCGCGTACTTCCGGGTCGTTTGCCTCCCATTTGCGGAGCATTTCCTGTGCCTCCAGCATAAGCGGAGCCTCGCGTTTAGCCGTTTCTTCATCCATGCCGCCCGCCGTCAGTTCAGCGATCTGCTTCTTGTATTCCTTGTCAAAACGGACGTAGTAGTCTCCGATGAGGTGGTCCCCTTTCTTGCCGGATGACTCCGGCGTTTCGCCGTTACCGAACTTCAGCCAAGCCAGCATGGATTTGCAGATATGTATTCCGCGGTCGTTGACGATATTGGTTTTCACCACTTTCCATCCGTTCGCCTCCTGGATCTGCGCAATCGAATAGCCGAGCAGGTTATTACGGACATGCCCGAGGTGGAGCGGTTTGTTGGTGTTGGGGGACGAATATTCCACCATCATCAACATTTGGTCATTTTCACATTTACCATTTGGACATTTACCATTCGGGTGTTTGAAGCGTCCGTAGTTCTCGTCGGCATTGATGGCTTTGAGTTGCTCCACCCAGAAAGAATCAGAGATAGTAAGGTTGAGGAAGCCCTGTACGGCATTAAAGCCATTTACCATTTCTAATCTCCCTCCGGTCGAACGATCTGCTTCGCCGTATGGGTCATTTACCATTTGGTTATTTATTATCCATTCACCTATCTCCTGCGCTACCGCCTGCGGGGCTTTGCGCGCCGTCTTCACGAAAGGAAAGACCACCAGCGTGATGTTTCCTTCAAACTCCGGACGGGTTTTCTGTAATTGGATCTGCGAATCCCCGGCTTCCACGCCATACAGCGCCTTGACTGCCGATTTCGCAAGAGAAGTTATTTGCTGTTCTAAACTATTCATTCTATATCTTTTATCTTTAAGCACCGGAGGTGCGATCTTTATTCTTTTAGCGAAGCGGTCTAAATCTGGGGGTATTTGCGGAACCAAGAGGATATTTTCAGCCGTATGACGCCGAGCAAAGCTTCGGAGAAGATACCACCGCTCATCTTGGAAGTACCGAGCACCCGGTTTACGAAGATGATAGGCACTTCTATGATTTTTGCGCCGCATTGCGATGCGGTGAACTTCATCTCGATCTGGAAGGCATATCCTTTGAAGCGTATTTTGTCCAGTTCTATTGTCTCCAGGGTATGGCGGCGGTATGCCACAAATCCTGCGGTGGTGTCATGTATGTCCACTCCCAGCACGAAACGCACATATTTGGATGCGAAATAGCTCATCAGCACGCGTCCCATAGGCCAGTTGACGACATTGACGCCGGTCACGTAACGGCTACCTATCGCCAGATCGGCGCCCCGGTTAGCACAAGCGTCATAGAGTTTGAGCAGATCCTGCGGGTTGTGGCTGAAATCGGCATCCATCTCAAAGATATACTCCGCCTTATGCTCGATAGCCCATTTGAATCCGCATATGTATGCCGTTCCCAATCCCAGTTTGCCGGAACGCTCGACGATATCCACACGGTCTTTGTATTTTCCGGTCATAAGTCGTTTCACGATGTCTGCCGTTCCGTCAGGTGAACCGTCGTCGATAACCAAGACATTGAATTCTATCGGCAACTCCATCACAGCCGTGATGATGGCTTCGATGTTTTCCTTTTCGTTGTAAGTAGGGATAATAACAAGTCTTTCCATATAGTACGAATTACACATTACGAGTTATGAATTATCCGCGATGACATGGTCATTCAGGACATATACCGGGCTGGGCGTTGTCCGGTCAAGTGCTTTGAGGAAGATGTCCGTACCGGGCAGGATGTCCAGTTCCTCCAGATAAGAGGCAACGGTGTTGTACGCCACCTGCGGGTCGTTGTTCTCCAGGGAGAGATGGCACAGCCATACATTTCTCAGATCGGGGTGCCAGTTGCGTTCCAGCAGTTCGCCGCAGGTATCATTACTCTGGTGTCCGCGCGGCGAAAGGATCCGCTCCTTCAGATAGGTGGGATAAGGTCCGTTGAGGAGCATATGCTCGTCATGGTTAGCCTCGATGACCAAATGGTTCGCCGTACGGATATACGCCTCCATCTCGTCGTTCACGCTGCCGCAGTCGGTCATGATCACGAACCGCTGGCCAAGGTAATCGATGCAGTAGCCCACGCATTCGGTCGAGTCGTGCTCGATGCTGAAGGTATTGATCCGCATGCCGAAGAGTTCCCACTCTTTTCCTTTCTCGAAATAGCGCCGGCTGGTACGCAGTTTCTCCCTCACGCCGTAGTTACGGTCTATGCCTTCGTGAATCAGGGCAGTCGAATAGATAGGCAGGTGTACACGCTCACCGAGGGTGCCTACCGCACGTATGTGATCCGCATGGTCATGCGTGACAAGCACGCCCATGATATTTTGGAAATCGAGCCCCATCTCCCGCAGGTATTTCTGGATCGACCGTGCAGAAATCCCCGCATCGATCAGTATTCCCTGACGACGCGTACCGAGATAGTAGCAGTTTCCGCTGCTACCGCTGGCAAAGCACCTGAATATGAGCTCCTTCTCCTCCATTTTACAAAATCGGGTACAAAGGTACAACAAAAATTGCACATACGCAAGCGTTCGGACATTTTTTTTGCCGAATAAAATGTATTTTATCTGTTGTGTGGGACTATGAGACGTTTATGCTCGCATAAAAACGGCTTATAGGTTCATGCAACAGGAAAGCCATTAGGCTTGGCAAAAAAAAATGTCTGAATGCTTGCGTATGGTCTGCAGGTGGAGAACTGCCTTGACTTGGCAGTTCGAACGGAAGGAGCAGCGGGGAGCGTCGCTCCGACATAGACAAACGTACTTTCGAGGTGGGACGGCTTTAGCCGTGTCGGTGCCCTCGAAGTACAAACGCACAAACTCCTATATAGCACTAAAAGAGAGCCGGATGGCACTTCGTGGAGTATGCAGCCCCTCGGCGACTAAGAACGTAGTTACGGAGGATTAAAATGGGTGATTTTAAGCGAATCGGCTCAAAAAAGTAAGATTTTTTGTATTTTTTAGCTCAATTTGAGCCGATTATTCAAATATTTTTTGTAATTTTGCACCGATTTTATCATTTCACTTATGGAAACGACTCGTGAAATACTGCAATTTTTGCACTATCATCCCTCATCTTCGCGGGAAGAAATCCGCGGAGGTATCGGCTTTCAAGAGAGTGATGCGACACTCAAACGACTTATTGGTGGCGGAGTGGAAAATGGAGATATAGTGGTAGAAGGGAAGGCGCGCGCGACGCGTTATTCCTTATCTAATCGCGCGCATTTACTGATGCCGATGGATTTAGACACCTATTTTGCGCAGGAGACCGACGAGCGGCAAGTGCAGACGGGGTTCAATTTTGCGCTTATCACTGAGCAGCTTCCGCAAGTATCTTTGTTTACGGAGGAGGAATTAGCGCATCTGAATGATTTGCAAGCCGAATTTCGCACGCATTTGGAGGATATGAGCGAAAGTGAATATCGCAAAGAGATGGAGCGTTTGGGAATAGATTTGAGTTGGAAATCCTCACAGATAGAAGGAAATACCTATTCGCTATTGGAGACCGAGCGTTTGTTGCGGGAGAGCAAAACGGCAGATGGTAAGACCAAAGAAGAGGCAGTAATGCTTCTAAACCATAAGGATGCATTGCGGTTTGTATTGGACAATCCTGATTATTTACAAACGCTAACCATTAGCCATATTGAGGATATTCATCAACTGCTGACCAAAGAGCTTTCCGTAGATACGGGTTTACGTCATCGCCGTGTGGGTATTACAGGCACGCAATACAGGCCGCTCGACAATGAGTTTCAAATCCGCGAAGCGATGCGGGATACTTGTGATTTGATTAACAGCCGTACGAACGTGTTTGAGAAAGCTTTGTTGGCTTTGTTATTGCTGAGTTATATTCAGCCGTTCATGGACGGCAATAAGCGCACGGCACGTATTACGAGCAATGCTTTGCTGATTGCGAATGGTTATTGCCCACTCTCTTTTAGAACGGTGGATTCGATTGATTATAAGAAGGCTATGCTCATTTTCTATGAGCAAAACAACTTGCACGCCTTTAAACAAATCTTCATCAACCAATACGAATTTGCCGTAAGAGAATACTTCTAACACTACGGGCGACACATTGTGCCGCCCGTATACTTCCTTGGTACTTAGTCACTTAGTCACTTTACTTCACCTCTGCGCCTTGGAGGGTGTATGTCTTCTCCCCGCGGAGGATGAAGATTTGACCATTATGGAGGATAAGCCTACCTCTGTCTCCTCCCTGAAGGGAAGAGGAAACATTGTCAATTCCTGTCGGCATATTCGATGCGCCTTGGATGTCGAACTCCTGCCAGTAAGTGTCTGCCTCATAAGCAGAAACAGCCTCATCCGGTACATAGACCGGAATCTGGCGCTTCACATCGAAGAAGGTCTTTGCCTGAATAGAAGGAGGCGTAACAGAATTGACAGTAATCTTCTTCAGTTTGGCGCAGAGTGCAAAAGTATTATCTCCAATAGTCTGCACGGACGACGGCAGAACCATCTCTTCCAGATACGTACATCCATAGAAAGCACCGTCGCCGATTTCTGTTACACCTTCCGGAATAACGAGATTCTGAAGCTCATGTGCGTTGTAGAATGCCCAGTTACCGATTTTGCGGAGTTGGTTAGCAGAGGCTGCAGGCGCATTGAGACGTCCCGGAGCACCGGCAGGTGAGCCGCCAAAAGTAATGGATTTCAAACTGCGGCAATCCTCAAAAGCAGATTGCTCGATTTCTTCTACAGAAGCAGGGATATCGATGGATTGCAGATTCTTGCATCCGGCTACCATCATATAGCTTACTTTCTGCAAGCCTGCCGGTAATACCAATTGTTGCAGGTTATAGTAACCTTTGAAAGCCTCGTCCGCAAACTCTGTGTTCGTTACGCGGGACACATCCAATGTCTGGAGAGTCTTGTAAGAGCGGTTGATAAACAATAGTGCATTTTCTGTCAGTTCGCCGTCATTGACTGTTACGTGGTTTAAGATCTTAGTATAATAAGGCCAGTTACCTTCCGGAATATCGAAGAATGCAGCAGGGGCTGCCACAGAGGTCAAACCGCTGCAACCATAGAAAGCCCTATCTCCAATGCTTGTGACGCTGTTGGGAATGGTCACAGAGGTTAGTTTATTCATACCATAACAGCAATGTCCAGGAATGGTTTCTACTTCATTGCCGAAAACAAAAGACTCAACTTGTGAGCCAAAATCACCAGAATTACTGCAGTTCTTTGCATTCCAAATAACAGAGGTCAAAGCGGTGCAATAATCGAAAGCATCCTTTCCAATGCTTGTGACGCTATTGGGAATCTCTATTGAGGTCAAACCGGTGCAACCTAAGAAAGCATACTCTCCAATAAATCTCGTCCCATCCTTGATTGTATGAGAAGATAATGTTTTATCTACTGCTTCTACTAAATAACTATCTGCATAGCGAACATTGTCAATTATAGGCAAACCGCTGCAATTAAAGAAAGCGTCATATCCAATGCTTGTGACGCTATTGGGAATTGTCACAGAGGTCAAACCGCTGCAATCGGAGAAAGCATAACTTCCAATACTTGTGACCCCCTCCTCAATAATAAGCGTTGTCATTTCTTGTCTTGCTTCCACTCCACATTGAGTATTTTGTTCAAAGGCACCTTCGCCGCTGATAATTAGCGTCTTGGCTGTTGGGTCATAGGTCCATATCAAAGCTAAATAATTACCGCACCGACCGCTTCTATCAACAGCAAACTCTGCCGTGAGCGTTGTGTCTTGTGTTATAACGATTGTACGCGGATTGTCTGTATTACCATCCGACCACTGCTTGAAATGATATCCATAGTCAGGGATAGCCTCAATAGTCACTTGTTCATTTTCTAAATGTTTACCATTAACACCCGATTTAATTACACCTCCTTCGTCGGCATTAACCGTAAGAAAGTACAATGGAATCAAGCAAGGAGCGGTATAACCAACTTGCTCAATACCATATATGTAGCCGTCTGGATGGTCGCTCACAAGAAGTTCCGGAGAAGTCTTGGTTCCGGTGTACGGAGCGAAAGCGAAGAGACAGTCAGAACCATCCGCTTGAGTTATGTATGGTTCTTGGTCGCCCCACATCCACCATCCAGCACCTATGTTGTCTGCGGTGTATTCGAAGCCAAAGAATTGAGCAAATACATACACTACAGAGTCCGGCATCGTAGCCTTTTGTGCTTCGATAGAATTGCCCAACAGTTGAGCGAAATTACATGTCATTCCCCAAATATTGCCGTTGATTTGCATAAGACGCTCAGTATCATTTTTTAGGCGACCGTAGTTGGTCCATGCGTTTACTGCGATGCCTCGAGCAGCCCCATTGTACGTTGAAGATTCGTTGAGCCAGTTTTCTAACCATGTGCCAGTAACATCAATAGCAAAGACGAACGTCTCATCTACCTCCATGTCGTTGGATGAAGTGAATGTTCCTGCAGTGCAATCGTACTTAACAATGTAACGGCCGTCCGCACCAATGGGGTTGTTTAATGCGTGCGCTAAAAGCGGCAGCATACCAATGCCTGCTACAGCGAGCAATAGGGTAAAAAGTTTTTGTTTCATGATGATGTTATGTTAATTGTTTTTTGGTAACTCGGCGGGAAGCCAATCCCGCCAAGCCTATGATTTTATCTTACCTCCTGTCCGTCTATGCTATAAACCTTCTCCCCGCGGAGGATGTAGATTTGGCCGTTCCGGAGGATTTTGGATGCTTTGTGTCCACCAGTAAAGACATCTTCAATACCTTCAGGATTTCCGCCAGGATTTACTTCGCCATCATATCCTGTAGTGGCAAATTCTCCACGATAAGCAATCAATTCTTCACTTGCGTCATTTGTTACTGCTAATCGATACGCATATTTGCTGGCTACATTCAGACCGGTAACGGTAAAGGACATTCCGGCGACAGAGGTGGTAGCTGCAGGTGCATGTGCCGCTCCGTTACGTCCGGGCGCAAACGCAATGCCGGTCAGTTGTCCATTACTATTGAAGACAAGCGTACAGAAGACAACACCATCTTTGGTTATCTGGAGCGAATAAGATGCTGCATTATTTTCTGTCGGCCAGGTGAAGATGGCAGTATTGTCTGTAGGTTCTACCGTTACCGTCCGGTTCTCTGCTACCGTGGAAGTAGTTCCTAATTCGCACAAGTCAAATCGTCCCCAGTTAGGATCTACTTGGTATTTGCGCAAACATTCAGCCGGAACACAAAGAGATGCATAAGAATTGATACTTGCCAATGCGTCAGTACCCACATTCGGAGTTGTAGTTGCCAGACATGTCATTTCAGAAACACGATAGCAGTCTTTAAACGCATATGCTCCAACGCTTTGCAGTTTTGCATTAAAATCAATACTTTCTACATATGTGTTTCCGCTGAAGGCGTAATCGCCGATGGTTTGCAATTCAGCAGGCATAACAAGACTTGTCAATTGGCGGTTATTAATGCTCGCAAATGCATATTTGCCGATAGATGTCACATTGCTTCCTATGATCAGTTTTTGCAGAGTATTCTTTTTGTAGAAAGCCCTTTCACCAATAGCTGTGACCTCATTTCCTACTACCAATTGTTGCATTTGTGTTGGCGCTTCCAATCCAAAAGTATAGTTATCTGTGAGTTCGCCACTGCCGCTAATGGTAAGCGTACCATCATCAGCAAAAGTCCATTGCAGGAGATTGTTTTTTCCGCAAGTTCCACTTTTATCTATTGCAAACTCAGCGGTAAAGGAGGTATCTTGCGTTAGCACAAATGTACGTGGGTTGTTGGTATTCCCATCACTCCAATGCGTGAAATGGTAACCGTAGTTAGGAACGGCTGTAAGTTTTACCTGTGTACCATAAGGATATGTTCCAGCACCATTTACACTTCCATCAACAGCATTTACAGATATATTGTATTTATTAACAGTACTATTGAATGTAGCCGTATATGTTGCATCACCTGTTACGGCTACCACATTCGGTGTCCAACCTGCAAAAGTATAGGAAAATTCTTCAGTAGCTGCTTTGGCAGGGTTAGCATGCGTCGGAACCACACCATATTCAACTGTCGTTTTATCTATCAACGAACCATCTTCATTTAGCCATGTAATAGTATAGGATTTACGGGTAGCGGTATATGTTGCTATGTATGTAGCATCGCCCGTTACCGCTACCACATTCGGAGTCCACCCTGCAAATGTATAAGTATACTCAGCTGTTTCTATGCGAGTAGGTATTGCGCCTGTGTACACCGGAATAGTTTCTTCTTCAACTTGTTCGGATTTCAAGATCGTACCATCCCAATCTTTGAAAATAATAGTATACACAGACTTTAACCCAATAATAGTAGTGAAATCTTTCCATTGGTCAGCTTCTTTGTATGCATTTACACTTCTATTTGGAACATATAGTGGTGCAACAGTTTTTATATTTCCATTAAAGCCAAACCTACCGATTTGAGGGGGAGTAATTGCCCAGCAAGTCACAGAGGTCAAACCGGTGCAATTTTTGAAAGCATCTTTCCCAATGCTCGTGACGCTATTGGGGATTGTCACAGAGGTCAAACTAGTACAATTGTAGAAAGCAAGGAACCCAATACTATCAACATCATTCGGAATAATCAAATCTGTTATTAATTCTCCATTCAAATACAACTTATGGGCATAAAATAATGGACTTGTGGTTAGAACACCTTGATTAAAAGCAATCTTACACCATGCTGCAAGGTCGTCTATATATACAGCGCTCAACGCTGTACAATTACCAAAAGCTTCATATCCAATGCTCTTAATGCCATTACCAATAGTCACTGATGTTAAACCAGAGCAATCTTTGAAGGCATAATCGCCAATACTTTTAACGTTATCGGGTATAGTAATTGATAGCAGTTGATTCATACCGGAACACAGAGAAGATGGAATAACTTCTACATCTTTACCAAATGCAAATGATGTGACTTGATTACCGAAATTATATCTATTACAATTTTTAGCCTCCCAAATCACAGAGATAAGATTACTGCAACCGCTAAATGCCGCAGTTCCAATGCTTGTGACACTATAGGGTATAGTAATAGATGTAAGATTGGTACATGAGGCGAAAGTATTTTCCGGAATCCATCTTGTCCCCTCTTTTATTGAATATGATGATAGTGATTTATCGACAACCTCTATCAAATAGGTATCTGCATAACGAATAAAATCAATTACTGGAAGACTGGTACACCCATCGAACGCTCCTTTCACAATGCTTGTGACGCTATTAGGAATCGTCACAGAGGTCAAACCGGTGCAATTCTTGAAAGCATCTTCTCCAATGCTTGTGACGCTATTGGGAATGTCAATAGAGGTCAAACCATTGCAATTATAGAAAGCATAACCTCCAATGCTTGTGACGCTATTGGGAATCGTCACAGAGGTCAAATTGCTGCAACCGGAGAAAGCCTGATATCCAATGCTTGTGACGCTATTGGGGATGGTCACAGAGGTTAAACCGCTGCAACTAGAAAAAGCACTCTCTCCAATGCTTGTGACGCTGTTGGGAATCGTCACAGAGGTCAAACCGCTGCAACCATAGAAAGCATTATATTTAATGCTTGTGACACTGTTGGGAATCGTCACAGAGGTCAAACCGGTGCAATATGCGAAGGCAAACTCTCCAATGCTTGTGACACGGTAAGTGCTACCATTAAAAGTTACCAAAGCAGGGATAGTAACCGCCCCAGAGTACTCATCATAAGCGCTAGCTGGTTGACCTTGATATGTAACTTTAGCCGTTTTGTCATTAGTGTTGAATATATACCAAATTCCACCAACGGACGTGTCCGAAGCGAATGCAGTTCCAATGCTTACTGCTACAGCGAGCAATAGGGTTAAAAGTTTTTTTGTCATAGTTATCAATAAATTAAGTTTGTAATATCTATGCAGTCTCTTATCTTTTTCCATTTTCGGGCTCCATTAGAATCAAATCCGTCAAACTCAAAAACACCGATAAATTTATAGTCCTTGTTCCCAAGAAAATCTTTGTATTTGCAGAAGACTATTCTTTTTTCCGCTTGGTCAAATCCAGTTTGTGTTGCGGCCCTATCAATTCCTCCTGTTGCTTTGTCAATCTTATATTCAATAATTTCATCTTCTGTATTACTAAGTATATTTTTCCATGTAGTATTATTAGTATTGGGTGTCCAAACTACATATCCGTCATTTAACGCAAAACCGCCAGGTCTAAGGAAACCTCTCTTACGTATGGGGGCATTGAAAATCTTTGCAATCTGATCAATAGATTTGAATGTCAGATATTCCTTTTTGCATAAATGCTTCTTTCTAATAGCATAGTTGTCATCCCATGGAATGAAATTCTCTCCTAACTTGGCTATTTCAAATCGAATCCTAGCTACGATCAGATCTATTTGATAATTCAACTCATCAATATCAAAATCAGAACTTCCGGTAGAATCGTATTGATATATGATGTATTGTTTTCCTTTCGTTGTTATTTGTATATCCATATTTCGCTTATCATCAGCTGCCTTTTGGGCTTTGTGAGGCAGTTCATTGATTTCTATCCAAAGATTTAATTGGGGAAGATACAAGTCGGCCAAAGCATAATTGCCTGATGGAAAAAATATTGGCTGTTGAATAACAAACTTTACGTCTGTACGATTAAGTCGATGCCATATTCCAGAAATGACATACAATTCTGTTCGTTTTGCATGAAGCGCAGCAAACAGACGCTCCATGTAGTCTAATTTGTCAACTGATTGAATCATAATATTTAGATTTTTAGTTTTGCCTCCACTTTATTATTCGGCTTTCGGCATTCTCCGATATATAGTTAATTAGTATCTCAGACCGCTACGCTATTCCGGAAATTCCAGATAATCCGGAAGGCGACAGACATACAAAAAAGCGTGAACATTATTCACGCTCATTCTCCAAATAGAGGTTCCGGAAACGACCCTTCGTCAAGAATAAACAATAACGCCCACGCCCGATATGTATGACCCACCAGCCCTATGTCGGGCGTAAGGCATAATAAT
>CALEPS010000054.1 GCA_937910305.1 uncultured Bacteroidales bacterium
CCTTGAGGGGTGAAGAGCTCTGCTCGATCGGACTGCCGGTGGCCGTCCGTAGAACATTGTTAGGGTGGGGTTATTTAATCGCCTGATTTGCCGTGATAACTACCATCTGCACAATGTCCTGTACCTTGCATCCGCGGCTCAGGTCGTTCACCGGAGCGGCGATGCCTTGCAGAATCGGACCTACGGCATCTGCACCGCTGAAACGCTCAACGAGCTTGTAACCGATGTTGCCGGCCTGCAGATCAGGGAATACCAGCACGTTCGCTTTTCCGGCAACGGGGCTTCCCGGAGCTTTGGTCTTCGCTACGCTCTCGATCAATGCAGCATCAGCCTGCAACTCGCCGTCCAATGCCAGATCCGGAGCCATCTCTTTTGCCAGTTTCGTTGCCTCGGCCACTTTGTCCACCAACTCATGCTTGGCGCTGCCTTTCGTGCTGAACGAGAGCATAGCTACGCGCGGCTCGATGCCTGCGATGGCACGGGCGGTCTCGGCGGTTGAGATAGCGATCTCTGCTAACTGCTTCGCATCCGGATTCGGGTTCACGGCGCAGTCTGCAAACAACAGGAAACCGTTCTCGCCCAACTGTTTGGCGGGGGTGAACATCAGGAACGCACCGCTGACAATAGAGCAACCCGGTTTGGTCTTCAATATCTGGAAAGCCGGACGGATCGTGTCTGCCGTAGTACCGCGGGCACCGGCTAACTCACCGTCTGCGTCGCCGGCTTTGATCATCAGACAACCCAAGTACAACGGATCCTGGGCTTTCTTCGCAGCCTCTTCCTCCGTCATGCCTTTTGCCTTGCGCAGCTCGAAAAGCAAGTTCGCATACTCCGGCATCTTCGGATCGTGGATAGGATCTACGATCTTGGCTTCTTTGATATACTCATATCCCTTCTCGGCTGCCATGCCTTTGATCTTCTCGGGATCGCCGATCAGAATAAGATGAGCGATCTTGTCTCTCAACAGAATGTTTGCAGCCTCCAGTGTACGGGGTTCGTCGCCTTCCGGCAACACAATGCGCTGCGGATTTGCCTTCGCACGCGCGATCATTTGATTTAAAATGTCCATAATGTATATTTTTTATTTGTTATCTTTTCTTTTTACCTTTTGCGCTCACGCCACTTTCCTTTTTCCCCCTCTTGCACCCACGCAACTTTACTTTTCCCTGACCTTTGCACCCATACCGCTTTCCTTTTTCCCCTCTTGCACTCACGCCACTTTCTCTCTTTTTGGGCCTTTTTGTACTCAATCCACGGTATTATATACTACGTATATAATACTAACGTATTAGCCTCGGAAAATTAGTGCGTGATAAGTGCGTGATAAGTGCGTTATTAGTACGAGATAAGTGCGTCATTTTAGAGCTAACTAAAGGGTCTTTGTAATGGCTTTTAATCCGTGTTATAAATCGACTGCAAATTTACAAAAAAAATATGATATGTGCAATACCTGCAAGAAAAAAAATGTTTTTTTTCTAAAAATATTTGGTAGTCTCAAAAAAAAATAGTAATTTTGCACCCTGAATTGTGATTTGGATACAAACAACCTCTTTTTATAGCATGAAAAAAAGCCTTTTAGTCATATCTTTCCTGTCTCTCTCCTTGGCGATTTTTGCTGCGGAGAAGGAGGCTGATGATGTGAAAGGAGCACACCCATACAAGGTGTCGGAGAACGAGAATGGTGTGGCTGAGCAGTTCGCGCACTGGTCTCTTATCCCTCATGTGGGATTCAATGCCTATGACGGCGACTTTAATTCGGAGATGAAGCACAATGTGTCTATCCCTAACGGCGGGTTGGCTATTGAATATTCATTCACGCCGGTTTGGTCCATCGGGGCGGATTACATGTATGATATGTACACGGTGACCGGTAAACCCGGGGGCGAGAATGCCGATACGTTGCTGAACGGTAACTTGCATAAACTGGGAGGCTATTTGTCGCTGGACCTTATGAATCTCTTCTTCCCCAAGGCGAAACGCAAGATCCTCGGCATCCAGCCGCTCGTAGGTGGTGGATACGCGTGGTATAGAAATAATAAGATGTATTTTGACGACACGCGCTATCACACCGCTTCGGCTGAACCGGCTTCTATGGATTCCTATAAAGGATGCTTCTATCTCAATGCGGGTCTCAACGTGGAGTTCAATCTCAACCGCACTATCGCGTTAGGCGTGCGCGCTACCTATAATTATTTTATTAACGACTATCCGGACGGACGCGGTTATAGCGGACCCCAGGCGCTCGCGTCGAAGAATAATGACGGTATCGTGGATGTGACGCTCAATATGCGCTTCAAACTGGAGGCGGTATCCAAAACGCACGTGAAGAATATCAACAGTTTCGACTCGTGGAAGAAAGAGGAGAGCAAGGAACCGCAGTTCATTCACGACACGCTCATTCTCAAGCATGACTCGATCATCATCCGCGAGACGATCAAACAGGTTCGCCAGAAAGAGCAGCAACGCGCATACTACGTTTATTTCGGTAATAACAAGTCGGATCTTGACGATAAGGCGCTTATTACAATCCAGCAGGTGGCTGATATCCTCGCTGAGGATTCTACGCTCTATGCCGTTGTAACCGGTTATTGCGACAACACCGGTTCGGCTGCGCTCAACTATGCTTTGGGTGACAGACGTGCCGAGAGTGTGATCGGCGAACTGCGCGAGGAGCACCAGATAGACTCCGAGCATATGTATGCAATGGGTCTCGGTAAACTGATCGGACACCGCAGTCAGGCTGCTTATGGACCGAACAGACGCGCTGTTATCCGTCTGGTGGACAAACGTACCTTCGAGCGGATGAAGAATGACTTGGATGACAAACGTGCAAACCGCATCATCGAAGAGGATACCAAGGCTGTTGAGGCTGCACCGGTTCCGCTGGCTGAGAGCGCAAGGCCGGTAGCCGTAAACGAATATACCCAGCGTGGAAGCGAGGAGATCATCACCGAGAAAGGCATGACCCTCTCCAAACTCGCACGGAAATATTACAATAACACCTATTGTTGGGTGTACATCTACATCGCGAACAAGAGCAAGATTCCTAACCCGAACTCATTGGAAGCAGGTGTCGTGCTCTCTATCCCGGAGTTGACCCAGCAAGAGATGCGTATTACCAAAGACCAGAGCCTCGTGCTCTACGGTAATGCCCGTCAAAGCAGATAGTTAAAACCTGAAAAATCGGGATGTAAACCAAGCCGTAGGCTGTTTGCAGACCGAAGAGCGCAAGCACGCGAGAGGTCCCATAGCTCAGTTGGTTAGTAGCACCTGACTCATAATCAGGGGGTCCTTGGTTCAAGCCCAAGTGGGACCACAGCAGGAGAATAGTCCCACGACTGTTCTCCTGCATGTTTTTGATGAAAAGATTATCGGTCATATTACTTCTGTTGTTCTCCTTTTTTAATTGGAGCGCGAACGCGTATGCGCTCACGCCCGCGGAGAAACGCGCGAAAGCAAGAGCGAAGATAGAACGCAAACGCGAAGCCAAGAAACGCAAGGCGGAGAAGAAACGGGCGGCGAAAGCTAAAGCGGCTAAACGGGAACGCATCAAAGACGGAAAGCCGTTGTTGTATGTCTATTCTTATAATCTGAAAACGGCTGAACCCTTACCTGCTACCCATATTACGATCCAGGATGCGAAGGCGCGACCGAACAAGAAACCCAAACTCTCCAAGGCTACCGATAACAAACGGGCGCGGGTGCAGAGAGGACTGCCCGAAGGAAAATACTGGGCGGTAGCTGCCAAAACGGGATTTTTCACTTCGGACACCGTCTGGTTCATGCATAAGGAAGACGAGGATACTATCAAGATCTCCATCTATCCGGAGACAAGGCTTACGTTTACCGTTACCGATTCGCTTACTTCGCGACCGGTGGCTGCGAACGTGATCGTCCGTAATTCGGAGAAACAGAAAGTGATGCAGACAACCTCCGATACGCTCCATAAGGTGTTGGCGGTTTTGCTGGATGACCGCATGCCGTATTATACGGTAGAAGCAACTGCGGTGAATTATTTCCCGTTCCGGGATACGATCACGGATCCTGCGCTGTTCGGAGGCGTGGTTATGTCGCCTAAGGAAATGAAATCCTTTGTGCTCCATAATATCTATTTCGCCACCGGCAAAACGCGTATTCTGGAGTCGTCCGAGCCGGCGTTGAGAGAGTTGTTCCAATTCTTGACTATCCGTCCCGATCAGAAAATACGTATTGTCGGGCATACGGACAATATAGGTTCGGACCGTTCGAATCAGGCGCTCTCGGAAGGCCGCTGCCAGGAGGTGAAACAGGCGATGATAGACCGTGGAATCCGGGCGGAACGCATTGAGGTTGAAGGAAGAGGGGAACGGGATCCTATCGTACCGAACGACACCGAGGAGCACCGCCAGATGAACCGAAGGGTCGAAATCGTATTGCGATAGAGAATCGCAGTTCTCGAAATCGTATTGCGATAGAGAACCGCAGTTCTCGAAATCGTATTGCGATAAAAAATAAAAAAAATACGTTTTTACTTGCGTATTCAAAAAAAAAGCAGTACCTTTGCGCGATTTTTGTGATCCCGGGATGTAAAACGTAGTTTTGCAGACCGAAGAACGCGAAGGGGCTATCTGGTTTTGACAGCAGGTAGAATGGTTGTGTAAGCACGCCGAGCAATGAGGCAACGCTCGTTAATCTCGCTTCAAAATATAACTGGCAACACTTCTTATGCTCTCGCTGCTTAATCGAAGTATAGTAGATTGGCGTATTCGGGTGCAAGGCGCCTGAACGGGACATCGCTCCTAGCCGAGTCTGTGGGCTGAAAGGATATAGCGGTGCAGAAATTCACAGAATAGGTCTCTTTGGCTGCGCATAGAGACTGACGGCTGACAGCTGATTGCTGAAGGCACTCATAGCAGATAAGCCGGTGGTTGGTGGCTTGGGTCTTGCTGCCGGACGAAAACAAAGGCCAAGATAAGCGTGTAGAAAGCATAAGTATTCCTTGTTTGGACACGGGTTCGACTCCCGTTAGCTCCACATGAGACTGCGGAGACAGTCTTAGAAATGAATTAACTCGGGATGTAAAACGTAGTTTTGCAGACCGAAGAGCGGAGGCACAAGTTGCCCGTCCATTGAGCGGAGCGGTATGGACAATTGCACACTTGTTGCCGAACGCGCGGGGCACTAGCTCATCTGGTAGAGCGTAACGTTCGCAATGTTAAGGTAAGGGGTTCGAGTCCCCTGTGCTCCACTTTAAATGACACAATATGGCGCTTGAAATTCGTGAAATACATTCCAAGAGTGAACTGAAACAGTTTATCCAGTTCGCCAATGATTTGTATAAGGATTGCCCATATTACTGTCCCCCTTTGTTCTTTGACGAGATGAACAGCTTCAAACCGGATATGAACCCCGCGCTTGACGTATGCGAATACCAACTATGGATGGCGTTCCGCGATAACAAACCTGTCGGACGTATCGCCGGTATCATCAACCGCAAAGCGAACGAGAAATGGGGATTCAGACATGTCCGTTTCGGCTGGTTTGACTTCATTGATGACATGGAGGTCAGCAAGACGCTGCTGGATACCGTGGCGGCTTGGGGAAAAGAACGCGGTATGGACGGACTCAACGGACCTGTCGGCTTCACGGATTTTGACCATGAGGGACTGCTCCTCGAGGGATACGAATATCCCGCTGTGATGGCGTCGCTCTATAATTATCCGTACTACGTCAAGCATATGGATGCGTACGGATTGGTCAAAGAGGCTGACTGGGTGGAGATGCGTGTCTTCCCGCCGCAGGAATGTCCTGAGCGGCTGTCGCGTATCGCTGATATCGTAAAACAGCGGTCCAAAGTACATGTGGTGAAGGTCAAGAACTCGCGCGAACTCGTACGCCGTTTTGGTATCCAATACATGGATGTGATCGACGAGGCATACCAGAAGTTGTATAACTTCCAGCCTATGACGGTAGCGCAGAAGAACTACTACAAGAACATGTATTTCCCGATCCTCAACTTCGATTTTGTTACGCTGGTGGTCAATGAAAATGAAGAGATCGTAGGAGTAGGACTGGGTATGCCGGATATATCGGACGCGTTGCGCAAATGCGGAGGTAAGTTGTTGCCTTTCGGATGGTACCATCTGCTTCGGGCGCTGAAAGCCAGACAGATGAACTCCTTCAGTTTCCTGCTTATAGCCGTGCGACCGGATTATCAGGACAAGGGTATTAACGCGCTCTTCTTCCAGGATCAGATACCTATCATCAACAAATACGGTATCAAAATATTGGAAACGACTAATATTCTGGAGACCAACACCAAGAATATTGCGAACTTTACGCAGTTCGACCATATGTTCCATAAACGCCACCGCGCGTACCTGAAAACGATCTGAGCGTGAAAGAGGAAGAGGCTCTATACAAAGCTGCGTTGGAGCGCTTGAATACCTATATACGCTGCCATGCGATGAGGGCGTCTGTCGTAAGAGAGATGGTGTTGGCGCAGGCGTGTCTGTTGAAACAGCCTTTT
This sequence comes from uncultured Bacteroidales bacterium, assembly GCA_937910305.1. GTDB lineage: Bacteria > Bacteroidota > Bacteroidia > Bacteroidales > Paludibacteraceae > Colicola. The sequence goes on from CALEPS010000054.1 coordinate 6,509, forward strand.
ACGGCTGTGCAGCTGGAGGAAGCATGCAGGTCGGAGCATATCTCTGTAGGATCCGTTTATAACGCGCTGGACCTGTTCGTCACCGCCGAAATAGTCAAGGTGTATGACAGAGGATACGGACAGACGGTTACGGAATACGAACTGACGACTACTGCCTCGCGGTCGCATATGCAGATCATATGCCGCAAATGCGGCAGGAGAGCATCCTTCTCCGACAAAGCGATCATGCGCTTGATCATGGAACGCAAGTACACTAATTTCAAGGCGCAAAACTGTACCTTGGTGGTGTACGGAGAATGTAAGATATGCCGCAGACTGGCGGTAAAGAAGAACTGAAATGACAGGAACATCGATATATTGGATATTGTTTATCGGTATTGCGCTGGCAAGTTGGATTGTATCCGATTCGCTGCAACGTAAGTTCCGGCGCTATGCGCAGCATGACCTGTCCGTGACGGGAAAAGAAGTAGCGGAAAAAATGCTGCATGATCACGGTATCTATGATGTGCAAATAACGTGTATCAAAGGCCAACTGACCGACCATTATAACCCTGCAACCAAAACGGTTAACCTCTCTGAGGAGGTCTATCACGGAGCCAATGTGGCAGCAGCGGCTGTCGCTGCGCATGAATGCGGACATGCGGTACAGCATGCTACGGCATACGGACCTCTCGGACTGCGTTCGGCTCTGGTGCCGGTGGTGTCGTTCAGTAGCAAATGGGTGACATGGATTATCTTGGGAGGACTGCTTCTTATAGGCAGCGGCGCGGGACAGATCCTGCTCCTCATCGGCATTGGCTTGTATGCGATGATAACACTCTTCTCTTTCATCACCCTGCCGGTAGAGGTGAATGCCAGCCAACGCGCAGTGAACTGGTTGCAGGAGAGAGGCATTACGGACAGAGAGACAACAGCGATGGCGAGCGATGCGCTCCATAGCGCGGCATATACATACGTGGTAGCAGCCCTTTCGTCCCTCGCCACATTGATATACTATATCCTCATCTTTATGGGAGGAAACCGTAGATAATAAACAAGCGCGGCCCCGTAGCTCAATTGAATAGAGTGTCAGATTCCGGTTCTGAAGGTTCTGGGTTTGAGCCCCAGCGGGGTCACAGAGCAGAAGCTCGCACCGCAGGTGCAAATTAGTAAATTTGCCCAGCGGGGTCACAAAAGGCAGCCAAGTCGGCTGCCTTTGTCGTACTAGTTTCCTAGTTTCCTAGTTTTCTAGTATCCTAATTTTACATCTACCACTATCGGGTCATGGTCTGCATACCGGTGTTTGCTCTTGTCCTTCATCTTGTATGCCCCGTGCGAATAGTACCAGTCGGCATTCACATGCCACGGTTGGACGCGGACGATCTGCTTTGCCATGCCGGGTGAAGCGAAACAGCGGTCCAGATAACCTGCCTCTCCTTTATAACTGTACGAATAGTTCTTCGATCTGCCTTGCGGAAGCATGTCTGTATATCCGGCACGGATGATCGTCTGAATAGGTTGTTCCTGGGTATAGCAGTTGTAGTCGCCTAATAATAACACATCCTCGTCGCCGAATGCCTCTATGGCTTTGGGTAGCATGGCCAGCAAGGAGTCTGCATTCTGCATTCGCCGCAGATTGGTGTCATATTGTGTGCGGCCGGGGCGTTTGGATTTGAAATGATTGACGCTGATAATAATCTTTTCTCCTGTGGCTATCTCTTCGAAACCTACAGCGAACATACGCGAGTAGTAGTGATTTGTGGTATCTTGATAGGCGGACAAGGGCATGGTGTACGGACGTACGCGTCCGGTGTCGTAGATGAAACAACCGCCAATCCTGTCCATGTCTTCCATCGGCATGGCGATAAAGGCATATCTCCTTCCGCCTTTGTTCATCGCGTTTACCAGCATCGCCGGAGCCTTGTTGCCTACTTGCATCTCGCAGCAGGCAATAACATCCGCGTGCATGCTACGTAATGCAGAAGACAGTTTCTTTGTCTTTACCGCCAGTTGTTTCGGGGTTGTGCGTTTATGGGCATAGCCGCCCAGATCTGCGAAATAATTCTCTATGTTCGCTCCCACTATCCGCAACTCGCCCTTCTTCGCCCGTTGCAAGCGGTCTTTGGGCAAATGCTTTGTGCGGATAGACTTGCCGGTCAGCAACTGCCGCTCGCCTGTCACACGTGCTTTCAGCCTGCAGATGATATCACCGGTCCGGACGTCGTAATACCGGTTTCTGCAATGGAGAATGACACTCGCTTCACGGTTATGTTCACGCAATATTTCATAGTCGGTACTGTCTCCGTCCGCCAGACCCGCAGCGCGCTCTTCCGGACAGAAGAGCCGCTCCGGCGCTAAAACCAAAGAGTCGTAGAAATTACCGCAAACAAGAAGTGGGGTGGTGATCTCGACAGTCCGGTTGGTGTACTGCTCCCAATGAGCCTGCAGCGTGTCTAATGAAACACGCTCCACGGCATGGACAGCGAGGACGGAAGTAATGATGAAAAAGAGAGTGATTCTGCGCATAGTGATTTGATTTTGAGCGCAAAGGTACAAAAAAAATCTCATATACGCAAGTGTACATGAGATTTTTAGTTGCGGAGGATGGGATCGAACCACCGACCTTCAGGTTATGAGCCTGACGAGCTACCACTGCTCTACTCCGCGCCACTTATTTCGACGCAAATTCCGAAATCGACGACAAAGGTACTGCTTTTTTTTGACATATACAAATAAATTTGCATTTTTTTTGCATATTTGCGAAAAAAAGTGTACCTTTGTGCCCAAATTCAAATCACTATGGCGAAAAACGAAGTTAATCGTGCCCTTGCGGCGAAGAAATATATCGTAATGGCAGAGGAAGGCGAGCAGGTCTTGCTGGACAAAGCGCGTGAGCAACTGGGCTTGGATCTGAAGGATGCTGAGCTTATCTATACGGGCGTGGGCGCAATCAATATCATTCAAACCCTGCGAGACCTCGACCGCGAGGCGGAGATTTACAATATCGGCTATGCCGGCAGTGCGAATTTCGACCTGGGTACGTGGGTGGAAGTGACGGAAGTGCGCCTCAATCATCCTAATGTGACCTATCCGGAGCCGGAACTGAAACTGATCGATGAGTCTTTGGGAGCAGAACTGCCGCTGGACCATGATACCGTTCGTGCGGTATGCTATACTAACTGCGATTTCGTGCTCGCTTCGGATTATAAGGACTGCGTGTTTGATATGGAGCTGGCGTTCATAGCCGCACTGGGTTTCAAGCACCTCCATGCCCTCAAATACGTGAGCGACAACCTCTCGCTCCATGCTTACCACGAACTGACAAACGGCGTAGAATGACAACCATCTATTTAAAACCACATAAAGAGGAGTCGCTCAAGCGTTTTCACCCTTGGGTGTTCAGCGGAGCGATAGCCCGCGTAGTGCTGGACGCCGCGCATAAAGCGGCTTCGCCGGAAGAGGGCGAGTTGGTTGCTGTCCGTTCGGCAGCGGACGAGACGCTCGGTGTCGGACACTGGCAGGTCGGCTCTATTGCGGTACGTATCTTGGCGTTCGGTGTGGAGAAGTTGCCGCGGGACTTTTGGCGCGAACGTATCCGCGCAGCGTACCAGGTAAGAGAGGCGATCGGAATAACCCCATCCCAACCTTCCCCTCAAGGGAAGGAGAATAATACTTTCCGTCTGATTCACGGAGAAGGTGATTTTCTGCCGGGGCTGATAGTGGATGTCTATGCAGAAACGGCTGTTATTCAGGCGCACTCGGTGGGCATGCATGTCTGCCGGAACGAGATAGCGGAAGCTATCCTTGCTGAGGTGCCGCAAGTACAGAATATCTATTATAAAAGCGACGACACTTTGCCCTTCAAGGCTCCGGTAGAGGGAGAGAAAACGGGATGGTTAGTCGAAAGTCAAAAGACCGCTTCGCTCAAAGACAAAAGCCGGAGTGACGAGTTCTGGAGTGTGGAGAACGGGCTGGAGTTCCGCATCGACTGGCTGCGGGGACAGAAAACAGGTTTCTTTATTGACCAGCGTGAGAACCGCGCACTGGTTGAGCGGTATGCCAAAGACAAAGATGTGCTCAACATGTTCTGCTACACCGGCGGCTTCTCGCTATACGCCCTCCGCGGAGGAGCCAAGACGGTTGATTCGGTAGATGTGAGCCAGAAAGCGATAGACTTGGTCAATATCAATGTAGCAAGGAATTTCCCGGAAGCCACAAACCATACGGCAGTGGCAGCCGATGCCTTTGAGTATCTCACGGCGCAGAAAGCGCAGGGACGCACGTACGACCTGATTATTTTGGATCCTCCGGCTTTTGCCAAGCACCGCGATGCGGTCAAGAACGCTCTGCGCGGCTACCAGCGTATCAATGCCAAGGCGATAGAGATGATTCGTCCGGGCGGCATTCTGTTTACTTTCTCCTGCTCGCAGGCGGTGGACAAAGAAGCGTTCCGTCTGGCGGTGTTCAGTGCGGCGGCGCAAGTGGGACGCAAAGTGCGCATCCTCCATCAGCTCCATCAGCCGCAAGACCATCCCATCAATATCTACCATCCCGAAGGCGAATACCTCAAAGGGCTCGTTCTTTATGTTGAATAATTGAGAATTTTGAATTGTGAATTTTGTAATAATCGTGCCCCTTGGGGCTAAGAATTGTGAATGACGCATGAACCTTGTTTGTTTTGATACAGAGACCACCGGTCTGGACGTGCAAAAAGACCATATTATCCAGCTCTCGTTAGTGAAAGTGGAGACGGCGGATTGGTCTGTTGTGGACCAGCGGGACTGGTATATCCTGCCGGAAGGGGAGTTCTCTATCCCAGCGGAAGCGGAGGCGGTACATCATATCTCCAAGACTTTCCTGCAGGAGAACGGCGTTTCGCTCCACAGCGTCTATGACGAACTGATGGCTTTTACCGACGGGTGCGACATCCTGTCCTATAACGGCAACGGCTTTGACGCGCCTATACTGCATTATAACCTGAAACGTATCGGCAAGGATTTTGTCTTCGACGGCCGTGTCTGGTACGATGCGCTGGCGCTGGAACGTATTCACATGGCGGGTCAGATTGATCCGGAGACAGGCGAGAAATACCACTGCAATCTGACGGCTGCATACACGCGTTATTACGGCCATCCGTTCGAGGGTGCGCATAACTCGCTGGACGATGTGATGGCTACGATAGAGGTGTTCAAAGCCCAGGTGGCGGCGCACGGATGGGAATGGGCGCAACGGGAGGAGTTCGGATTCATCTCTTTTGACCGATGGCTTGTCAGACGAGGCAATTATTACTACCTCAGCCAGGGCGGGCACAAAGGAGAGTCGATCGAATCGATGATGCGGATCGATAAGAGTTATCTGGAGTGGATTGTGGACAAATGCAAATGGACGGACGACCAGACAAGACAGATCATCCTTGCGGTCTTGGAGCCTGGTAAATCTAGAAAAACTAGTTCTTCCAGTTCAACTAGTTCGTCTAGTCCTTCTAAGACCCCCTCACGGGGTAAAAAACGCTCCAAAGGAACGATCACGGATGCCGATTTGAGCCTTTTTTAGCAAAAAAAGTGTGCCTAAGTTCACTTTTTTACTAAAATATTTGTGTAATTCAAAAAAAAGCAGTACCTTTGCACCCGCTTTGCTAAATGGTACATGGTACATGTCCAAATGGTAAATGATTTGGCCGGTTGGATGAGCGACTTAGTCAGCGGTCTGCAAAACCGTATAGAGCGGTTTGACTCCGCTACCGGCCTCCAAGCCGCCACACGATGGCGGCTTTGTTTTTATGGATAGTGTAATCAAGGACATAACTTCGCAGGAGTACAAGTATGGTTTCACAACGGATGTAGAGACCGAGATTGTACCGGCAGGACTGAATGAGGACATCATCCGGTTGATTTCAGCGAAGAAAGGCGAACCCGAATGGCTTCTGGAGTTCCGCCTCAAGGCTTTCCGCAAATGGCAGACGATGCAAGTGCCTACCTGGGCGCATCTGGATATTCCCGAGATTGATTTTCAGGCGATTTCCTATTATGCCGCTCCGAAAGCGAAAGCAAAATCTCCAAATGGCTCAATAAATGACCAAATGGTAAATGACCAAATGGTAAATGAGATAGACCCCGAGATCATGAAGACCTTCGACAAACTCGGTATTCCTTTGGAGGAGCGCGCTGCGCTGGCGGGAAACATGGCGGTGGATGCTGTCATGGACTCGGTGTCGGTCAAGACCACTTTCCGGGATACCCTGGCGGAGAAAGGCATCATCTTCTGTTCTATCTCCGAAGCCGTGCGCGAGCACCCCGATCTGGTGAAGGAATATCTTGGTTCGGTCGTGCCGCCGACGGATAATTTCTACGCGGCGCTGAACTCGGCTGTCTTCTCGGATGGCAGTTTTGTCTATGTGCCGAAAGGCGTCCGCTGCCCGATGGAACTGAGTACGTATTTCCGTATCAATGCCGGTAAGACGGGTCAGTTCGAGCGCACGCTGTTGATAGCAGACGAGGGTGCGTATCTCTCTTATCTGGAGGGCTGTACGGCGCCGATGAGGGACGAGAACCAGTTGCATGCCGCTATCGTGGAGATAGTGGTTCGCAAGGATGCCGAGGTCAAGTATTCGACCGTGCAGAACTGGTATCCGGGCGACAAGGAAGGCAAGGGCGGTATCTATAATTTCGTGACCAAACGCGGTATCACCTATGAGAACGCGCGTCTGAGTTGGACCCAGGTGGAGACCGGTTCGGCTATCACATGGAAATACCCGTCCTGTATCCTCCGCGGCGATAACTCCACGGCGGAGTTCTATTCCGTGGCGGTGACCAACAACTACCAGCAGGCGGACACAGGCACCAAGATGATTCATATCGGCAAGAACACGCGTTCACGTATTGTCTCCAAAGGTATCTCAGCCGGGCATAGCCAGAATGCCTACCGCGGACTGGTGAAGATGGGGCTGAAGGCGGAGAATGCACGCAATTTCAGCCAGTGCGACAGCCTGCTCTTGGGCGACCAATGCGGTGCGCATACCTTCCCGGATATGATTATTTCGAACCCTACGGCAACGGTGGAGCACGAAGCCACGACCTCTAAGATCAACGAGGACCAGCTCTTCTACTGCCGCCAGCGCGGAATCAGTATGGAGGATGCTGTAGGCCTGATCGTCAACGGTTATGCCAAAGAGGTGATGGACAAGCTCCCGATGGAGTTTGCCGTAGAAGCGCAGAAACTTCTCCAGGTCACCCTCGAAGGCTCCGTAGGATAAGTTCTTGTCGCTTGCCGACATAAAACAGCAAAGACATATAAGCGCAAGTGTGCGCCGATTAGCGTAATAAGCCAAACTTGATTTTCTGAAAACTGGACACTTTTAGAATAATCATTACAACTTCAAGCATGGTTTATGCACGCTCACGTAGTAGCGTGAGTTTTCCGTGCATTTATTTGAAGTTGTAAAGGTAGTCCAGAACCTCAGAAAATCAAATAAAGCAGCGAAAGCGCACGCTTTTATTTGTGTATAAATGACAAGAAAAATAATACCAACTATTGCATAATTCAAGAAAAAGCTGTAATTTTGCAGCGAATTGTTAATAAAACATTCAAATTTATGAAAAAAAGATTTCTTCTTGTGCTGGCGGCCTTCTTTGCCAGCGTTGCGCTGCACGCGCAGTTTACTCAACTGAGTCTGCTTACCCCGCATTATTACCCCGGGGAAGTGTATTTTAAAGACGGTCATGTGGAAGAGTTTGCCGAACTGGAATTGCCGCGAGTCGGAAAACACAAACTGGGCGCGAAGAAGAACTCCGATGACAAGGGGCATACGGATATTGACGCAGCGGACATCATAGGTATCAAGATCTGGCATAAGAATTTTCCGGACAAGCAACACGTGCTCTATTATATCCATGCCCGCAAATCGTATATGCAGAGCGATCACCAGTGGGGAAATCCCGTTATGGGAAGTGCCTGGGGAGTGGTCTTCCAATGTGAGCAAAACTACCAGATGAACAAGAAAACAGGCGACCTGGACTTCGTGAAGTTTGTAGGGGGAAACGCACCCGATACGCCCACACTCTTCTATCTGGTTCGCTCGGAGTGGGAACAGGCGGAACTGGTCCTGTTTAACGGAGGTTTCCCGCAGAAAAAGAAATCAGCAGAACTGTTTGCTGAAAACGCAGAGATCGCTGCCGCTGTCAAAAACGGCAAACTCAAAGGCTCGGATATGCAGTATATTCTGGATGAGATGGCAGGCGGCAAGAAAGCCGAGATTCCTGTAACCCTTATTCCCGAGACGGAGACAAACCCGGAGACAAAAACCGCTCCGGAGGCAGAGGCTAAACCGGAGACGAAAACGGACAGTGTATCTAACGGCGTAGCCGGTGACGACGAATAATTTTTCCTGATATGAAACGTATTTACTTTTTGGCAGCAACGCTGCTCTTCTTCCTTTTGCCGGCTGCGGCGCAAGGCTTGCGGCATAGTGTCTGTATCGTAGAACCGGAGTATTCCGAGACGGACAAATCTTTCATGGCGGACTATTCGCTGTACATGGCGAGAGCCGGAATGCGGAGTGCATCCCGCGCCTTGACGGCTTACAAGAACGAAGGTACGTTCGGTTCGGGTGTCGTGATAGAGCAGGGCGGCAGGAAATATGTGCTCACCAACCTGCATGTAGTCGGCTATGCCGAGAAAGCGACGGTTGTTTTCCAACTCCATGAGAAAACGGTGCGTTATGAGCATTGTGTGGTAACCGGCACTGCTTCAACGGACTTGGCGGCGATAGCCCTTCCTTCGGAATGTGAGATGATCGCTTTGCCTGTTTACGGCGGTGCGATTGACGAAGACCTCTCTATCGTGGCGGCTGGTTTTCCGGGGCTGGGAGACAAACCGTCATGGCAACTCACACGAGGATTTATCTCCAATGCACGCGTGGATGTAGGGGAAAACGAGCGCGCTTCGCGTATCATTCAGCATACAGCCTCCATCGATCCCGGAAGCAGCGGAGGACCGCTTCTGTTCAAGAATGCAGAAGGCAAATACGAAATCCTGGGTATCAACACCTGGAAGGCTTTTTACCGCGAAGGAGTGGGGCTGGCTATCGGGAAAGAGGACGTTACGGCTTTCACAGCCACATTGGGAAAAGCTACTGCCGTTACCCACAATGAGTTAGAGCCGCTCCGGAAGCTGTCCGGTGAGGACTGGCTCTACGTCTTCCGAAATCTGCCGGACTCAGCTCAGCAAAACATAAAGGAAGCAGATTGGCATTTGCCTTTTGACCCTGCTCTGCGCACACTCGCTGTCCGCGACAGTCTGGTGGTGAACAAGGAAAAAGGCGCGAAGAAGTTCGAACACTCTGCAGCACATATCGTAACCGATATGGAGAACACCAACCATTTCTATCTGATTTACGATAACTATCTGGGAATGAACCAGATAGCGGGAATACAGCTGGGTCACGACTGGCTGGGATTCATTACCACCGGTGTGCAAGTAACCGCCTTGATAGCAGAGGCGGAAGCCTCCGGCACGCAGGCGATTAACGCGGGACCTATGTTCGGCATCTATCTCGGTGCCCAGGTGCCTATCCAGGTAGGAAAATTCATTCTTGCTCCGCGAATCAACCAAAGCGCATCCGCTGGACCGTTCTTTAACGGTGACGCCTTTAATACCAAGGTGGCTATTGCTACCGACACGCGTATTGGTTTGGATTGGCGTATCCCTTCAAAATCGAAATCAAGCGAGTTTGTCATCGGGCTTCATTATGACATGAACTGGCTCTGGAACAGCGGCACGCTTGCTATACAACCCCTCAAAACCATTACCGGAAGAGTCAATCTCAACCAGTACCTCCAGCACGGCGTCGGTCTCACTCTCGGTGTCGCTTGGTAATCATTTTTGTATCAACTATTGAACAGTTGTGCCCGACACAAATTTAGGGTAAACATTATGAAATTCAGATTTTTGGCATTGCTGGCAATCGGCGCCTGTATATGTCCGATGGCGGCTTCCGTAAAGTATTCCTGTGATTTTGAGGATGCCACAATCCGTAACAGGTGGGTGCTGAACCGTACCGCGAATCAGAATGTGTACAACCAGTTGGCTAATAAATGGTATCTCGGAGAGCTAGGGAATAGTACTCCGGACGGTCACTACGGACTCTATATTTCCGATGATAACGGTCTGAATGCACATTATTCCAACAGTCCATGTTGGGTAGCCGCGTATGACACTCTTACGCTGGAATATAAGTCTTCCGGCAGTTATACGCTTACTTTCGATTACTGCGCAACTGGAAATACGGCGAGCGGTTTCGATGGGTTGCATGTTCTCTGGATCCCGGTGACGAAAGAGAATGGTGATTCCATAAAAGTGATGTCGCTTGCAAATGTTTCCGGGCAGGTCCCTTTGATGTATTCCGAATATGTACTTTCGCATGTGGGGGATGCCGAGTATATTTATGGTACTGCTTTATGGCAGCAATGTGTAATAACCATTTCCGGTCGTGCGTGCAACGGAAAACCACACTATCTGGCTTTCGTGTGGGCGAACGAAAATATAGCGGCGAAGCAGCCGGGAGCTAAGATTGATAACATACAGATTTACGATAGTGCTCCGTGTGAAGCCCCCACTGACTTGACAATACAAAGACAAGGACATAATGTGCAATTGGACTGGAACGGAACGGCTGCCGAATACGAGGTGTCCGTTTATTCCGGTACTACTGATACATGGATTGATACGCGAATAGAAACGGGAAACTCGGCCTCTTTTACGAATATTCCTGCCGGTCAGACGAGTTTTAGTGTCCGCGCTTTGTGCGAAGGGGGACTATATGGCCTGAAGGCACTTGTTTCTCGTTTTATTTACTATCCGGAACAGATGTGTGTGGACTTCCTTAATCTGGACAATGCGAAGTGCTATGTGAACAACTCATCTGTCTCCAACACAATGGTATTCAATGATTTCCGAAAGGTGTCTCCTGTCAATTACGGTCCTTCCTCTGAAAACAGCCGTCATACCCTGCATATTGACCGTTCCGAAACGGAACCTCGCACGGGAAATGTAGTTTCGGTCGTCCCGGATGGCGAGTTTGCATCGGTACGCTTAGGTAACTGGAGTGGTGGAAGCGAGGCGGAACGGATAGAATTCGACTTTGTCGGAGATACGATCAATTATCCTGTTTTAGTGTTCAAATATCTGCCTTTTATTGAAGAACCGGCTCATGAAGCGACTGCTAATCCGCGTATACAGGTGGATGTTCTCGTCAATGGTCAATCTTTAGGTTCGGATTATCAATTGGACATAAACGGAAACGATATTTTTGACAATCAAACACTTACTCCGGAAGCCATCGGGAAAGGTTGGCATATAACCGGTCCTACAGAGGCGCAGACCATGGGGAATATTATCTGGAAGGAATGGACAACGGCTGTCTTCGACCTCCGTAGTCTGCTGTTACATGGTCAGGAACTGACATTACGGGTCACTTCTTTTGATTGCACTCATGGTGGTCATTGCGGCTATGTCTATTTTACTATAGGAGGTAGTGATGATTCCATTCTCCTTCCCGGTGAAGTGACACACATAGAGCACATCACCGAGCATGCCTCTCCTGTTAAAATCCTCCGCGACGGTCAAATCTACATCCTCCGTGGGGATAAGGAATATACCCTCACAGGACAGGAAGTGAAGTAACAAAAAACTAAATCTGCATAAAAAATGGCATACCCTCTTGTGTATGTCATTTTTTTATGTCGTTTTGTGTTTGTTAGTTTTTGTTTTTGCCTACCTATTCCTGTATTATACTACACGATTAGTATATAATTAGTATGTGATTAGTAGGTGATTAGTAGGTGATTAGTAGGTTCTTTTAACGACCAAACGGGGATAATCGTATAGGGTTACAGACCCCTGCTTCCGCAGTGGTTCTGTTTTTTTTACGCAAAATGTAGGGAATTTACTCCAAATCAATGTGCTCCGCCTGAACGGGAGCGGAGAGGAAGAGGGATGCGGATTGCGAGAAGCGGTCCGCATTTTCTGTGGTCAGATAGCGGCATGAGCCTGTCTGTGTCAGTTGGGACTCGTACTCGGGATGGCGGACCAAATAATCAGCCAGACTCTTTGCCTCCAGATAGCCCTGGGAGATGACGGATATTTCGTGACCGCCTTCGGCTGACAGACCGCTTTGCTGACAGACCGCTTCCAGGTGTGACCCAGACCGCTTCCAGGTGTGACCCAGACCGCTGTAGGATTCCAGCCATTTCTCAATTTTGGGAAGCAGCAACGGATAGTGCGTGCAGCCGAGGATGAGGGTGTCTATTTGCGGGTCTTTCTCCAATATCTGCCGCAGATACAGATCCACGAAGTAATCTGCTCCGGGTTTTAAGTGCTCGCCGTTCTCGATGAGCGGGACCCAAAGCGGGCAAGACTGTTGGGAGATAGATAACCCCACCCCAACCCTCCCCTCAAGGGAGGGGGGAAGGGGTTGTTTTTGTAGTTCCAATACATAACTCTCGGAAGAGACGGTAGCCGGAGTGGCGAGGATGCCGACATGTCCGGTCTTCGTAATAGCCGGCACCGATTCAACGGTAGGACGGATCACTCCCAGCACGTTTACCATTTTCGCATTTTCGCATTTTCTTATTTTCGCATTTATCTCCGGCAGGTCTTTTTGTTGAATGGTTCGGAGGGCTTTGGCGGAAGCGGTGTTGCACGCCAGGATGACGAGTGTGCAATCGTGGTCAAAGAGGTATCTGACAGCCTGCAAGGTATAGCGGTAGATAACATCGAACGAGTGCGTACCATACGGCGCACGCGCGTTATCACCCAAGTACAAATAATCGTACTGAGGTAACTCCTTGCGAATCGCATCCAAGATGGTCAATCCGCCATATCCGCTGTCAAAAATACCTATTTTTGCCATAATTCGCTGCAAAAGTACAAAAAAATTTGGACATGTGCAAAAAAAGTTGTAATTTTGCGACTCGAAAAGTGATTTTTATTGTTTAACTAAAAAAATAAACAAGTATGAAATTATGTAACAAATTCGCTGCAGAGTTCTTCGGAACGGCAGTATTGGTATTGGGCGGTTGCGGAACGGCCCTGTTCGGACATGTAGGATTTTTAGGCGTGGCTCTGGCTTTCGGTCTGACGATCGTGGCGGCGGCTTACGGCATCGGTCACATCAGCGGAGCCCATCTTAATCCGGCAGTCAGTCTGGGTGTTTTCGTTAACGGCCGTATGAGTGCAAAAGAGATGTTGTGCTACTGGTGCGCACAGATCCTCGGTGCTATCGCAGCAGCAGCTATCCTGTTCGGAATCGCTAAGTCGGCAGGCATGGAGATCGGTACTTTCGCCGCTAACGGATATGGTGATTTCTTCTCCGCTGCCGATGTAGAGGCCGGTTATCTGCAAACCAATGTATGGGGTGCTTTCGCTACTGAGTGCGTCCTGACGTTTGTCTTCCTGATGGTCATCCTGGGTGTAACGGACAGCAAGCACGGAAACGGTGCTTTCGGCGGTCTGGCTATCGGTTTGACGCTGACTCTGATCCACCTGATCTCTATTCCGTTGACCAATACTTCGGTTAACCCGGCTCGTTCGATCTCTCAGGCTATCTTCTCGGAGAACGCACTGGCACTGCCGCAGTTGTGGCTCTTCATCGTTGCTCCGCTCGTAGGTGCTGCGCTTGCCGGATTGTGCTACAAGTGCATCAGTTGCGAAGGAAACTGCAAGAAATAAGCGAAAAATAACGTGTTTTTATAAAAAAGAATGGCATATGCTTGCGTATGTCATTTTTTTTTTGTACTTTTGTGCCCGATTTTGTGCGCTTGTACGAATACGCACGCCTACGCGTGCAGAAATTGAGTAAGGCGCGCAGTACGGAGAGAAACTAAAACATCAAAAATATACGTAATATGAAATTCAATGTATCGAGTTCTAAACTCTTTTCGCAATTACAGGCAGTAAGCCGCGTAATCAACAGTAAGAATGCGTTGCCCATCCTGGACGATGTGTTGTTTGACTTGGTAGGTAACGAGTTGAGACTGACCGCATCTGACGGCGAGACCACTATCCGTACCTCGATAGAGGTGGAGGGTGTAGAAGGCAGCGGCAAGGTGGCGTCTGCTGCCAAGTTGTTGCTGGAGACGCTGAAAGAGTTCAGCGAGCAGCCGCTGGCATTCACTATCGATGAGAATAATTTTGCAGTAAGCATGGTGAGCCAGAACGGTACGTATTCTTTCGTGGGCGTTAACGGCAACGAGTATCCCGAGATGCCGGGAGTAGAGGCAGAGGCTCAGTCGCTGAGTCTGCCGGCAAATGTGCTGCAGAGCGCTATCGAGAAGACTATCTTCTGTACCGCAGACGACGATCTGCGTCCGGTGATGAACGGTATCTTCTTCGACATCGCGGCGGACAAGGTGACGATGGTGGCTACTGACGCCCACCGTCTGGTGCGCTATACCAATACCGGTGTGGCTCCGGGCGTGGCTGCAAGCTTCATCCTGCCGAAGAAACCGGCAGGTCTGCTGAAGAACCTGCTTGCCAAAGAGGAGGGTGATGTAAAGGTGTCCTTCGGTGTCAAGAACGCACGTTTCGAGTTTGCTAACACGATCATCGTCTGCCGCCAGATAGAGGGCCGTTTCCCGAACTACAATGCCGTTATCCCGCAGGCGAACCAGAATATCGTGACGATCGACCGTCAGACCCTCATCAACGCCTGCAAGCGCGTGGCAGTGTTTGCCAACAACGGCACGGCTCAGCTGCGTCTGGCGTTGAGCGAGAACCAGATCAAGATCTCCGCACAGGATATCGATTTCTCGACGAGCGCGGAGGAGACGGTAAGCTGCGACTATAACGGCATGCCGATGGCTATCGGTTTCAAGGCTCCGTTCCTGATCGATCTCCTTTCGTCCGTTGCTTCTGCGGATGTGCAGTTGAAGTTGTCCGATCCCGCCCGTGCAGGCCTGATCCTGCCGGCAGAGAACGAGGAGAACGAGGATGTCCTCATGTTGTTAATGCCGATGTTGCTGAACGACTAAAGACCGGCCTGCGGCCTGACAGAAGACAGACCGCTACGCTGACAGAATACAGACTTAATATGTTCAGAAAACTTACATCACAAGAGATTGCACAGTTGGAGTCGCAGGGATGCAGCGCAGAGAACTGGGCGGAAGTGGAGGTGGCGGAAGCGTTCGATGCGCAGTACGTGCGCAACACACGCTTCTCGGGTCACAACCGTATAGGTGTCTTCCGCCGCCAGATAGAGATGCCTGGAGGCTTGAAGGTGCATTCCGGCATCTATAATGCGACGCTCCACAACGTGGAGGTAGGCGACGATGCGCACCTGTACAATATCCATAATTATATCGCGAACTACCGTATCGGCCGCGAGACCTGCATTGAGAATGTTAATGCGATTCTGGTGGACGGCAAGACGACCTTCGGTAACGGCGTGCGTGTGCCGGTGATGAACGAAGGCGGCGGACGCGAGATCCCTATTTTCAACGAGTTAAGCGCCAGCCTGGCATATATCCTGACGCTCTACCGCCACCGCCCGGAGATGATTCATGAGGTGGAACGGCTGATTGATGAATATGCAGAGCACCAGGCTTCCGAGGTAGGTTATATAGGCGACCATGTGCGGATTCTGAACTGCGGTTCGATCAAGAATGTGAAGGTAGGCGATTTCGCCGAACTGGTGGGAGTGAGCCGGCTGAAAAACGGTACGGTCAACTCCAACGAGCATGCGCCTGTCCGTCTTGGGAGCGGTGTCAAATGTGTGAATTTCATCATCGCTTCGGGCGTTGAGATAGGCGACAGTACGTTGGTGGACAAATGCTTTGTGGGACAGGGCTGTGTCTTCGACAAGCACTACTCGGCTGGCGAGAGTCTGTTCTTCAGCAACTGCCAGGGTATGCACGGAGAGGCATGCGCCATCTTCGCCGGACCGTACACCGTGACGCACCATAAGAGCACGCTTCTGATAGCGGGTATGTTCTCGTTCCTGAATGCCGGATCGGGTTCCAACCAGAGTAACCATATGTACAAACTGGGTCCGATCCATCAGGGAGTGGCGGAGCGCGGCGCGAAGACGACCAGCGACAGTTATCTGCTCTGGCCTTCCAAGATCGGTGCGTTCAGTCTGGTTATGGGACGTCATACCCACCATGCGGACACCTCCGAACTGCCGTTCTCGTATCTGATAGAGAACAACAGCGAGAGTTATCTGGTGCCCGGCGCCAACCTGCGTACCGTAGGTACGATCCGTGATGCGCAGAAATGGCCGAAGCGCGACAACAGAAAGGATCCGCATAAGATAGACCAGATCAATTTCAACCTCCTGAGCCCGTACACGGTGCAGAAGATGTGGCGAGGCCGCGAGGTGCTGAACGAGCTGCAGGCGCTGAGCGGTGAGAACACCGATGTCTATGGCTATCGTAACTGCAAGATCCGCAACTCGTCGCTGCGCCACGGCAGGGAGTTATATACAATAGGCATCCAGAAGTTCTTGGGCAACAGCCTGATCAGCCGTCTGGAGCAGAAAGAGTGGCATACCCTCGCAGAGATACGCGCAGCGCTTCGTCCGGACAGCCGGGTCGGACTGGGAGACTGGGTGGATCTGGCAGGACTGATAGCTCCGAAGAGCGAAGTGTCGGTTCTGCTCGATGATATCGAGAAAGGACACATGACGCTGGAGGACATCCAGACCCGTCTGGTGCAGATGCATGCGAACTACTATTCATACGAATGGACCTGGGCGCAGGATAAGCTGGAGCAGGTGTGGGGATGCAGCGTGGAAGAGGTGTCGCTGGAGCAGATCCGCATGACCGTAAACCAATGGCGCGAAGCTGTGGTGAACCTGGACCGCATGGTCTATAACGACGCACGGAAAGAGTTCGACCTCAACAGCCAGACGGGCTTCGGCGTGGACGGAGACCGCGAACAAGCGGAAGCGGATTTCGAAGAAGTGCGCGGTAGCTTTGAGTCCAATTCATTTGTCAAAGCAGTGCTGGAACATATCGAACGCAAGTCGGCTCTTGGAAACAAGATTCTGGAGAAATTAGAGAATGTCAGAGGCTAAACTGACCATATTAGGTTGCGGCAGTGCCAAGCCGACCAAGACCACTTCCCCTTCCGGGCAGTGGCTGGACCTATGCGACAAGTCGTTCTTGATCGACTGCGGCGAAGGAGTGCTGCTGACGATGCAGAAACTGGGTCTGCGGACGGGAAGACTGTATAACATCTTCATCTCCCATCTGCACGGAGACCATTGTTTCGGTCTGATAGGTCTGTTGACGACGCTCGCGATGCTCAAACGCACGCAGCCGATGCATATCTATGCGCATCGGGATCTGGAGAAACTGCTGACACCGCTGCTGAACTACCATTGCGGAGACCGCCTGTACGACATCGTCTTTCATCCGATCAACCCGCGCAAGCATGAAGTGATTTACGAGGACCGCACGGTCAGCGTGGAGACCGTTCCGCTGAAACATAGTGTTCCTACCTGCGGTTTCCTCTTCAAGGAGACGCGGCGTAAGATGGCGGAAGACGGCTCTTTCTACTATCTGACGCGCAAACGGTATGCCTACTGCTCGGACACGATGTACAGCGAGAAAATAGTGCCGATTATTGAAGGAGTAGAGACGCTCTATCACGAATCGACCTTCCTGCAGGAGATGGAGGTGCGGAGCAAGGAAGTGATGCACTCCACGGCGGCGCAGGCAGCTAAAATCGCTTCGCTGGCAAAGGCGGGCAAACTGATTCTGGGACATTACTCCGCACGCGTGGAGGACCATAGTCTGTTTCTTCAGGAAGCCCAACCGGTGTTCGGGAACACGGTTCTGGCGGAGGAGAACGATGTTATAGAGTTGTAAATCACCAATCACCAATCACCAGTCACCAATGGCAAAAGCAACCATTCAATATGTATGCTCATCCTGCGGCGCCAAAGCCCCGCAGTTGCTGGGTCGCTGTCCCGTCTGCGGCGAATGGGGTACGTATGAGGAGGAAATCATACAGCCGGGCGGCCATACGGCAAAGCGGTCCTATAGCGCAAGCGGTCTTTCCGCCCAAGGCAGTCAGCCCCGACGCCTTCAGGAGGTCGAGGCCTCAGAAGAGATGCGGATTGACATGCATAACGGCGAGCTGAACCGCGTGCTGGGCGGCGGTCTGGTTCCGGGAAGCCTGGTGCTGTTGGGCGGAGAACCCGGAATAGGCAAGTCCACTCTCGCGCTGCAAGTGCTGATGCAGATGGGAGAACGCCGGACTTTCTATGCTTCCGGCGAAGAGAGCGTGCGCCAGCTCAAACTGCGCGCGGAGCGTCTGGCAGGCGACGCAGAGAACCTATATATATCCTCCGAGACCTCGCTGGAGAGGATCCTGGACCAGGTGAAAGAGATAGAGCCGGAGGTGGTGGTGATCGATTCAATCCAGACGATAGGCACCGAGGCTGTAGAGGCAACGATCGGTTCGCTGAGTCAGGTGCGCGAGTGTGCGGCGCGGATACTGGAGTTTGCGAAGACACGCAATATCCCCTTCTTTATCATCGGACATATCAACAAAGAAGGTTCGCTGGCGGGGCCTAAAGTGCTGGAGCATATAGTGGACACCGTGCTGCAGTTTGAGGGCGACCAGCAATATATGTACCGCATCCTGCGCGCCCAGAAGAACCGCTTCGGCTCCACGTCCGAACTGGGTATTTACGAGATGCGTGCGGACGGTTTGCGCGAGGTGAGCAACCCTTCGGAACTGTTGCTCTCCACGGCGCGCGAAGGTCTCTCGGGCATAGCGATAGCGGCGGCGGTAGAGGGTGTGCGGCCGTTCCTCATCGAGGTGCAGGCGCTCGTCTCGTCCGCGGCGTACGGTACTCCGCAGCGTTCGTCCACGGGTTTTGACGGACGGAGACTGAATATGCTGCTGGCGGTATTGGAGAAAAGGGTAGGGTTCAAGTTGCTGCAAAAAGACGTGTTCCTCAATATAGCGGGCGGTCTGCGTGTGCAGGATCCGGCGATAGACCTGGCGGTTCTGGCAGCCGTGCTGAGCAGCAATATGGACATAGCGTTAGACGCAGGAACATGTCTGTGCGGAGAAGTGGGACTGGCGGGAGAGATACGTCCGGTAACGCGTATCGAACAGCGTATCTCCGAGGCGCAGAAACTGGGCTTCAAAAGGATCCTGATACCTGCTGACCAGAAGATAGACACCCATCGCTTTGCGATAGAGGTGGTGCCGGTGAAGAAAGTGACGGACGCGTTCCGGACGCTGATCAAAAGTTGAAAGGCGAAGATTTGAAAGAAAACAAAATACATAGTTGGCTCGCGGTGGCATTGTTTTTGTGCATGGGGCTTAGTGCTTATGCGCAGGGTCAGCCGTACCTGTGCGAGATAGGGCTCCAGGGCGGCTGCGGCTATTATGTGGGTGATGCCGCTCAGCATATATTCATGCACCCGCGCGAAGCATACGGGGTGCATTTCCGGTATAAGTTCACCAAACGCTGGGCGATACAGGCTAAGGTTTCCGGCCAGCGCATTACCGGATACGACTATACGATGGACGGCCGTAAACTGGACACCAAATGGCAGAACCAACTGATCAATGTGGATGTGATGGCGGAGTTTAACTTCTTCCGTTTCGGGGAAGCGAATAGATACGACAAGCGTATCAAACCCTACACGCCTTATATCTTCTTGGGAATAGGAGCGGGTGTCTATGGCGCGAACGGAGAGAACAAACCGATATTTAATCATGCAATGGCCTATATCCCGCTGGGCGTAGGATTCAAATGGAAATTCCACGACTGCGTAGGGCTGAACATAGCATGGCAACATAATATTTACATGGCGGATAACCTGGAGAGCCGCGAGTCGCTGGATAACAAATACCAGATGAACGGCTGGAACTGGATGAACTGCGACTTGACAGGAATGCTGACCGCCGGTATCGTTTTTGAGTTCGGCAGGGCAAAGGCACCATGCCGTATATGCAATTGGTAGAAAATGGATTATAAAACTCAGATAGACAAATCGCGCTTGCCTCGCCATATTGCCATCATCATGGATGGTAACGGCAGGTGGGCAAAGAAACAAGGGCTGGCGCGCATGTTCGGTCACAGACAGGGCGTGGAGACAGTGCATAACATCACTGTCGCCGCGACCAAGTTGGGCGTCGAGTACCTGACGCTCTATACTTTCTCGACCGAGAACTGGAACCGGCCCAAGGAAGAAGTGGATGCGCTGATGACGCTCCTGGTGGACACGATCGCCAAAGAGACTCCGACGCTGATGAACAACAACGTGCGGCTGACCATGATAGGTGATATTGACCGTCTGCCGGAGGGCACGAGACAGAAGTTCCTTGGCTGCATCGACCAGACGAGCCATAATACCGGTCTGACCATGATCCTGGCGCTCAGCTATTCAGCGCGCTGGGAGATCACGGAAGCGGTGCGCAAGGCTGTGGCGCTGGCGCAGAAAGGCTCTCTGCGGGAGGAGGAAGTGAACGAGCAACTGGTCAGTTCGCTCATGACGACAGATGCTGTTCCCGACCCGGACCTGCTGATCCGGACGAGCGGGGAGTATCGTATCAGCAACTTCCTGTTATGGCAACTGGCTTACAGCGAGCTGTATTTTACGGATTGCCTGTGGCCGGAGTTTACGGAGGAAGAGTTTTATAAAGCCATTGTGGATTACCAGAAACGTGAAAGAAGATTCGGGAAAACGAGTGAACAGATTCATTAATATTATATTATTCTTGCTGTTCAGTCTCGGCGTTTTTGCGCAGGAGATTGAATACGGCATGACGCGCAAGACCTACGAGATAGCCGGCATAGCGGTAGAGGGTGCGGACAGCTACGAGGATTTCGTACTTATCGGCTTCTCCGGCTTGGCTGTGGGAGACAAGATAGAAGTACCGGGCGACCAGATCACCAAAGCGATCAAACGCTTCTGGAAACAGGGGCTGTTCTCCAATGTAAAGATCAAAGCAAGCAAGATAGAGGGCAACAAGATCTGGCTCGTCATCGAGTTGGAGCAGCGTCCGCGTATCAGCGAAGTGAGATATGAGGGACTGAAGAAGAGCGAGAAAGAGGATGTGGAGGTAAAAGCCGGAATCCGCCAGGGCTCGCAGATGACGCCGAACCTCGAGGACCACGCCAAGACCGTGATTAAGAAGTATTTTGCGGAGAAAGGTTTCCATAATGCCGAGGTGCATGTGATGCAGCGCAACGACCCCGACCACCCGGGATACGTGCGGGTGCTGGTGGCGGTGGATAAGAAAGCCAAAACCAAGGTGGGGAAAATATACATCACCGGCAACAAAGCGCTCACGGACCTCCAGATCAACAAGGCGATGAAGAAGACGAATGACAACAACATCATCAACCTCTTCCGCACCAAGAAATTCGTCACCGAGGAGTATGAGAAAGACAAACAGGCGGTGATCGAGAAATACAACGAGTACGGCTACCGGGACGCTTATATCGTGGCGGACTCGGTGGTACCCAACCCGGAGGATCCGACCCGCGTGGATGTATATATGACCATCAGCGAGGGCGATAAATACTACGTCCGCTCGGTCAAATGGGTGGGAAACACCGTCTATCCGTACGAACTGCTGGACGCTACGCTGGGTGTCAAACCGGGCGATGTCTATAACCTCAAGACCCTCAATGACCGTCTGACGAACGACGATGACGCGGTCTCCAAACTCTATACCGACCGCGGATATCTGTTCTTCAACGTAGAGCCGGTGGAGGTGAATGTGGAGAACGACTCCATTGATTTCGAGATGCGGATGTACGAGGGCAAGCCGGCGACGATCAACAATATCAAGATTGTCGGTAACACGCGTGTGTACGAACATGTCGTGCGCCGTGAGTTATATACCAAGCCGGGCCAGCTCTACTCCCAGTCCGATATCATGCGTTCGCTCCGTGAGTTGGCGCAGATGGGACATTTCGACCAGGAGAAACTGGTGCCGGACATCCAGCCGAACCCGGAGGAAGGAACGGTGGATATTACCTATCAGCTGGAGACCAAGTCGTCCGACCAGATTGAGTTCTCCCTGGGATGGGGCGCTACGGGTCTGGTGGGCTCGTTAGGTTTGAAGTTCACCAATTTCGCTATCCAGAATCTCTTTAACAAGAAATCATACCGCATAGTGCCGCAGGGCGAAGGACAGACCTTCTCTATTAACGCGCGTACGAACGGTATTTATTATACCTCCGCTTCGATCTCCTTCCTGGAGCCGTGGCTCGGCGGCAAACGGCCGAACAGCCTCTCCGCAAGTATCTATTTCGCCAACCAGACCGGCTATTCCAGCCGTTACCAGAAGGCGTACCAGAACCTCTATAACACCTATTCCAACTATTACTACTATTCCGGCAACAGCAATTATTACCAGCAGCTGGCGGAGTCGGAAGCCGACAAGGACAAATACCTCCGTACTTTCGGTGTCTCTATCGGTTATGGAAAACGTCTGCGCTGGCCGGATGACTATTTCACGTTCTACGGCGAGTTGAGCTACCAGATGTATATGATGAAGGACTGGCCCTACCTGCTCATCTCGGACGGTACGAGCCATAACCTCGCGCTGAACCTCCAGATATCCCGTTCCTCTATCGACAACCCGATCTACACGCGCCGCGGAAGCCAGTTCACCCTCGGACTCAAGATCACGCCGCCTTGGTCGCTGTTTAACGGCAAGGACTACTCGCAGATGACTACCTCGGAGAAATACCATCTGATAGAATACCACAAGTGGAAGTTCTCCGGCAAGGTCTTCACGCCGCTTACCAAGGATAGCAAACTGGTGCTCATGACGCGTGCCGAGTTCGGCTATCTGGGACATTATAATATCAACGCCAAATCGCCGTTCGAGTCGTTCTATATGGGAGGTGACGGTATGTCCAGTTATACCAGTTATTCCACGGAATATGTGGCGATGCGTGGTTATTCCTCCGGCTCGCTGACGCCTTACGATATAGCTACGGGGCGTAACATGGGTTACCTCTATAATAAGTTTACGATGGAGCTGCGCTATCCTATCTCGCTGGAGCAGAACGCCACTATCTGGGCGCACGCCTTCATCGAGGCGGGTAACTGTTTCTCGGATATAAGAGATTATAATCCGTTTAACCTCAAGCGTTCCGCCGGTGTCGGAGTTCGTATCTTCCTGCCGATGTTCGGTCTCCTCGGTATTGACTGGGGTTGGGGATTCGACGAGATCAACGGGTCCAAGCAATATGGCGGCAGCCAGTTCCATTTCGTCCTCGGACAAGAGTTATAAATGTGATTATGTATAAATGTGAAAATATGAAAATGAGTAAATTTCTCCCTCCCTTGAGGGGAGGGGTGGGGAGGGGTTTCCTCCTCATTTTCACCGCTTTGATGCTTTGTGGCACAACTTTTGCTAAGGATCAGTCGATAGCCTATATCGACATGGCGTATATATTGAAAAACCTGCCGCAGTATGAGCAGGCGAACGAGCAACTCTCCATGCTCTCCAAACGCTGGCAGAAGGAGATCGACGCCGCGCAACAGGAAGCGCGTGTCATGACTACCAACTACCAGACCGAGCAGATCTTCCTCTCCGAAGCCATGAGGCGCGAACGCGAACAGGAGATCGTCAAAAAGGAACAGGAGGTGCTGGAGCTCAAACGCAAGTATTTCGGCCAGGAGGGCGAACTGTATAAGAAACGCGAGGCACTCATCAAACCCATACAGGACGAGATATATAATGCTATCCAGGATCTGGCTTCCGAGAAGCGGATCGATGTGGTCAAAGACCGTTCTGCAGACCCGGCGCTCATATACATGTCCTCCAAACTGGACGTCTCCGACCAGGTGTTGAGTAAGCTTGGCGCGAAGTGACGTATATCGAAATCAGACTAACGAGACACTATCGAGACACTAACGAACCGAGAGTGTTACGGGAGTAATACGAGAGAAAACAATAACAAAATAATACAAAACAATGAGAAAATTTATTATTACAATCATGCTGGCGTTGCCTATGCTTGCCGCCGCACAGAAATTCGGTCACGTTAACACCCAGGAAGTATTCTCGCAAATGCCGGAAGTGGCCCAAGTGAAATCGAAGATGGACACCATCAATTCGCAGTATGAGAACCAACTGGCGTCCATGAACGAGGAAATCCAGAAGAAGTACCAGGACTACCAGGCGCAAGAGGCTACCATGGCGGATGCTGTGAAGCAGATTCGTCAGCAGGAGTTGCAGGAGATGCAGCAGCGTATCCAGCTTTTCTATCAGACTGCAGAGCAGGACATCCAGAAGAAACAGCAGGAACTGATCGCTCCGGTGCATGAGAAAATGGCAAAGGCTATCAAGGCTGTCGGTGATCGCGAAGGATACACCTATATCTTCGACACCTCTTCCTTGGTGCATATCGGTGCAGACGCCATCGATGCTACGCCCGCTGTCAAAAAAGAATTGGGTATTAAATAAAATTCCTTCGTACATCGTACATCGTCCCTTTGTACATTATGGCAGATGGCTATTTGGAATCCCACTATGCCGAGTATGAGAAGAAAAAGGCGGAGTGGCTCAAAAAAAAGAAAAAATGGTCGTACCAAAAACCGGCCAAAGATACATAATTTTGAATTTTGAATTTTGAATTTTTAATTGAGTTTTTATGGTAGAAAAACTTCAAAAGACCCTGCGCGATAGTGCAACTGCGCGTTGGACGGTCCTTATCCTCGTTGCATCGATGATGTTCTTCGCTTACATGTTCGTGGACATCCTCTCTCCTCTGGCCTCGTTGCTCAATGACACACTGGGCTGGGACCAGGGCGTGTTCGGCACTTATGCGGCTGGCGAGTATCTGCTCAACGTGTTCGGATTCCTGATTCTGGCGGGAATTATCCTCGATAAGATGGGAGTCCGCTTTACCGGTCTGCTCTCCGCTTCGCTCATGGTGATCGGTGCTGCAATCAAGTATTTCGGTATCTCTTGGGCGGATGCCAATACCGTAGAATGGCTCAACGCCTGGTGGCCGGCAATGCCCGGTTCCGCCAAACTGGCGATGTTCGGATTCATGATCTTCGGCTGCGGCTGCGAGATGGCGGGTACTACCGTCAGCAAGATCCTCGCCAAGTGGTTCAAGGGCAAGGAGATGGCGCTCGCTATGGGATTGGAGATGGCTATCGCCCGTCTGGGGGTCTTTGCCGCTATGTGGCTCTCACCGATGATCAGTGAGAAATTCGCGGTGGACGGCACCAATTCGGTGGTTGCGCCTCTGCTTTTCTCGGCGGCGCTGCTCGTCATCGGGCTTCTTAACTTCTTCGTCTTCACCGTCATGGACAAAACATTGGATAGGCAAGAGCTAAATGACCAAAAGGTAAATGACCAGATGGTAAATGACGCTGATGAGTTCCATGTATCCGACCTCAAGCAGATTCTGACTTCGAAGATGTTCTGGATCATCGCGCTCCTCTGTGTCCTCTATTATTCGGCTATCTTCCCCTTCCAGCGTTTTGCTACCAATTTTCTGGAGGAGACGCTTGCAATCTCCAATGCCGAGGCGGCTGGTCTGTTCAAATGGTTCCCTATCCTGGCGATGGTGCTGACCCCGTTCTTGGGCGCATTCATTGATTATAAAGGCAAAGGCGCTTCGATGATGTTGCTCGGAGCTGTTATCATGACCGCTTGCCATTTGGTCTTCGCTTTTGTCCTGCCGGCATATCCGTCCAAGACGCTTGCCCTCGTCACCATACTTATTCTGGGTGTCAGTTTCTCGCTCGTCCCGGCTTCTATGTGGCCCTCGGTGCCTAAGATCATTGACGAGAAAGTGCTCGGATCGGCGTACTGCCTTATCTTCTGGGTCCAGAACGTTGGATTGTGCCTCGTCCCGCTGCTTATCGGCAAACTGCGCGTGGCTACCAACGGGTATCTCGTCCCCATGATCGTCTTTGCTTCCTTCGGCGTACTCGCCTTCCTGCTCAGCCTCGCCCTCAAGGTG
Source organism: uncultured Bacteroidales bacterium (assembly GCA_937910305.1). Classification (GTDB taxonomy): domain Bacteria; phylum Bacteroidota; class Bacteroidia; order Bacteroidales; family Paludibacteraceae; genus Colicola. The sequence goes on from CALEPS010000054.1 coordinate 32,454, forward strand.
GAGGACAAAAAGAAGAACTACGGACTGGAACTTCCGAATAAGAAATAACTCGGACTCATAAAAACGCCCGTTAGGAGGCGTCTGAAAAAAATCTGCACGCAAATGCAGATTTTTTTTGTATATTTTTGCCATTTTTCACATGTATAAAACTGCATTTTGAACGATTTTGTAGATTTTTTTGTATTTTTGAACGAAAATGATGTTTCATATATAAAAAAAATATTGTAATTTTGCAGCCGGAAAAAATCATGCCCTTGTGGCTAAGAAAGAGTCGTGCCCTTGGGGCTAAGAAATTGGAATAACATGAAACATATCCTTACCATTATTGCAATTTGTTTGCTTTGCACGGTCGCGCAGGCGGCGGATACAGAAGCCGCACTGGCTGCTTTTAACAAGCAGGTTAACTCCTCTAACGCGGAGCGTTTCTTCTCCGGCTTGGAGGAAGAAGGGTTCTTGGACGAGACGATTGCTGTCAGGGAGAACATGTCTCATGACTCCTTGTGTGCCATGGTCTGGTACTGGGCGGCGGAATATTACTATGACGCCCAGGATTTCAAACTCTCCGAGCACTACGGGTTGTGCGCCTTGCCTCTCTGCAAAGCCATCGGCGACAAGACGATGGAGGCGGACTGCGCTTCCCTCCTCAGTCTCGTCTATGTGCGCCTCGGCGATTTCGACAAAGCGGCGCTTTATGCCAAACGCTGTAATAAACTGGATATCGAGAGCGGAGACCCCGATAATATAGCCTCCTCTTATAACACGCTCGCGGGTATTTATATGTCCATGAGACAGCCGGACGAAGCGGAGAAATATATCCTGAGGGCTATTGATTATATCGAAGGTACGGATAACATGCCCCGCAAAGCGGTTATCTACGGCATGGCGTCCGAGGTGTACCAGCATAAAGAGATGCCGAATCAGACGCTTGATTATGCTACGAAGGCTTTGGAGATAGAGAATAAGCTGGGCAGAAAGGACAAAGCGGCTATCCGCCGGACCCAGCGCGCGGCTGCGCTCATCGTCCTTGAGCGCTTCGATGAAGCAGAGAAAGAACTCACCGAGGCTATTCCTGTTATCGAAGCATCCGGCAATTACCACTCCCTCGCTATCGCCTATAACCATATGGGAGACCTCCTCTATGTCACCGGTCGGAACCGGGAAGGAGCGGAATATTATTACAAAGCCCTGCCGATCTTCATGGCGCAGCATGATTTATATAATGAAGCGCACACGCGCAAGGGCCTGCGCGAGACGCTGCGGGGGATTGATCCTGAGGCGGCGCTCGAACACGGAGACCGGTTCGAACACCTGCGGGACTCTATCTATGACCACGAGACAAACGCCAACCTCTCCCAGTTCGCTGCGGAGATGGAGAATGACATCCTCCAGCAGATCAACCATAAACAACGCATTCGGACTATTGTCAGCATCTCGGTCATCTGCACTTTCTTTGTTTTCCTGGCGCTTATCTCGTATATCTTCTATCGGCGCAGACAGAAACTGCAGATCGAGCATTTCAACAACCTCCTCATAGAGGTGGAGAGGCTGCGCCGGCAGGAACGAGCGAAACAAATTGTTGAGAAGGAATGCACGGCGGAGTCGGACCTCTTCCTGGCGCGCGTCGTGGAGTATATCAATAATAATCTCACAACCGGTAAACTCACGGTGGAAGATATGTCGGACGCCCTCTGTATGTCGGTTTCTACCTTCCGCAGACGCATGCTCACTATCATCAAGGGCTCGCCGAAGGCGTTTGTCGATACGATTCGTATCAACAAGGCGAAAGAGCTGCTCTCTTCTTCCTCGTTGCCGGTCAACGAGATCGCTACTCGGTGCGGATATAAAGAAGCCAACTCCTTCATTCGCGCCTTCCAGCGCGACACCGGCATCTCGCCTGCCAAATGGAGGGAGAAAAACAAACAACGGTAAGCGGAATTTTCCCGCAAAACGCGTCCATGGGGCGCGTTTTTTTGTTATATATAGTGTTTTTGCACGATTTTGTAGATTTTTTGAAAGAAAATGATGAATGCTCTTTCGGAAAAAAGCAGTACTTTTGCACCGTGTTTCTTTGCTTGTTTGTCATACACGCCTGAATGACTCGTTTTGAGTAAGGGGCAATACGGGATCAAAACGGTTCCCGGCATACATAACTAACAACTCATTTAACAACTAAAAATCATGCGGAAACTTTTACTTTCTCTGGCTGCGATCGCCTGCTACGCGACAGCTGCTTTTGCTGTTCCTGCACCCGTTGCATTTTTGTCGCATCATTGCGACAACCCCCAAGGGATTATCTATGTTACTTTATAACAAACATAATTAACAACAAAATTTATTTATTATGAAAAAGATTTCTATTCTTTTCCTTGCTCTCGTAGCAAGCACAGCTTCTCTCTTCGCAGCTGTAGAGAGAGTCCAGATCGATGCCCTCTATTACCTCCTGGACCACAGCTTGAAAACGGCAACCGTAACGTACTCGACTGCCAATGTGACCGGTATTCAGCAACACAATTACGCCTCGTTTACGGATAACACAACTCTTTCCGTGCCCGAGGAGGTGTATTACGACGACAAACCTTATACGGTAACGGCTATCGGTGACTCCGCGTTCCTGAATGTAAAAATGTTTGCCTGCTATTTGCCTTCTTCGGTGACAAGTATTGGCAGATTTGCTTTCTATGGCTCCACAGTAGCCTTCGTAGATCCTTATGGCGATGAGGGTGTTTCGGGTTTGACCTCTATCGGGGAAAAAGCCTTCCAGGGATGCGAACGACTCAATATGTTCTTCCTTCCTTCGTCTCTGAAAACAATCGGAGACTTGGCGTTCAACGCCTGCCGGGCACTTATTGATGTTGAAATCCCGGACAATGTATCCTCTATCGGTTGGGGCGCTTTTGGCTATTGCTCTGCTATTAAGAATCTGACCCTTGGTAAGAGCGTGAATTCTATAGGTAAAGAGGCTTTCAAAGGTTTGACGGCTCTGGAGAATATCTACTGCCGCAATACCGTTCCGGCAACTCTTGGTGCGGATTGCTTCCTGAATGTCAATAAATCCAATGTCGTTGTATATGTACCCGCAGGTACCGTGGCTGCCTATAAAGCCGCTGCCGGATGGAGCGACTTCACACGCATCTACGAAGCTGTCGCTAAGGTTGGAGACCTCTATTACTACCTCTACGCAGATGGTACGGCTGAAGTGATTGAAGACCAGGATCCGAACCACAGCTATTCGGATCCGTATCCCGATATTACGGAGCTGGTTATTCCTGCTACCGTTTCCTATGACGACAACACCTATATGGTCACCAAAATTGGCAATGGAGCTTTCGAGTCGTGCCAGAACCTGACCACGGTTACGCTTCCTGCCACGCTTGAGAAAATTGGCGAAGATGCTTTCCATTATAGCAGCATCACCTCTATCGAGATTCCTAATACCGTTCGTACAATCGGTATGTCTGCTTTCTCTATGTGTACCAATCTGGCTTCGGCGAATCTGCCGACGGCTTTGACTACGATCAATTATGGTCTCTTTAGCGGTTGCTCCAAACTGACTTCCATCAACATCCCGGAGCATGTGAAGACAATCGGCGGCGCAGCGTTCACTATGTGTGGTTTGACTTCTATCGACCTTCCGGCTAATCTTGTACAGATTGGATCAGGTGCCTTCGGTTACTGCGACAAGTTAACCTCTGTTACCTGCCGTGCACTCGTTCCGCCTGCTGCAGAAGGTGCATTTGCCGGCGTTGAAACGGAGAACATTCCTCTTTACGTACACGCGTTCTATGTAAATGATTACAAGGCGGCTGCGGAATGGGAGAAATTCACCAACGTCCTGCCTATCCCCGAGACCCAAGGTGTAGAGAACGTACAAAACGACAAGGTACAAAGCACTAAGGTGCTTCGTAACGGTCAACTCTTCATTGAGAAGAACGGCAAGACCTTCAACGCCCAAGGCGCTGAAATGAGATAAGCCTACCCCCAGAAGTTCTACGACCGTCCTCAGGACGCTCGATCGAGCAGAGCTCTTCACCCTGAAGGGAAGGGCTTGATACAGACACCTCGTTGCCCTCGATCTTCTCCACTTTCGTGGAAGTGAGGATATTGATACCGGCTTTGCGGTATTTATCGAGGAGGATTTGCACCACTTCTGGATCGAGGTTCGGCAGGATAGAAGGCATGGCTTCAATGACGGTCACAGGCACACCGAGTTCGTGGTAAAGCGTTGCAAACTCCATTCCTATAACGCCGCCGCCTACAATGATGACGGACTTCGGCAGTTCGGTTGCTGCCAATGCGTCTGTCGAATCCCAGACAGCGGGATTATCTTTGATACCCGGAATAGGCGGTACGAAGTTCGTAGAGCCGGTGCAGATCATAATATATTGTGCCTCATACAACTGACCGTTGCATTCGACACAATATGACCGTTCGCTTTGCTCACTGAAAGAACAAAGACCGTTCGCTTCGCTCTCTGAAGGACTGAGGATTTTGGCAAAGCCGTTCACCACGGTGCAATGGTCGTTATTGAGGCGGGCTTTGATACCGGCAACGAGTTTGCGGACGACGATGGTTTTGCGTTTCTGCATGGCTGCAAAATCGAAGGTGACATTCTCTGCGGCAACTCCGTATTTCTGCGCGTGCGTGGCGTTATAATACTGCTTCGCGCCATAAAGGAGCGATTTGGTAGGAATACATCCGACATTGAGGCAGGTACCGCCAAGCGCGTTCTGCTCAAAGAGAATAACGTCTTTGCCGGCTTTGGAAGCCTTCTCTGCTGCGGTATAACCCGCAGGACCGCCACCGATGATTGCTAAAAAATACCTCATATTTTTATAGCGTTAAATAGTTAAAGAGTTAAAATGGTTTGCTTTGCAAACGTTAAATTGTTATTTCTTGTTCTTTTTTCTTGTCCCCTTGTCTTTTATTCTTATCTCCGGGGTGGATTGGAGGACAATCGAGTTAGCCGGGATGTCTTGGGTGAGCCAGATATTACCTCCTATGACCGTATCATGACCGATGGTGACACGGCCCAGGATAGAGGTGTTGGAATAGACCGTGACATGGTCTTCCAAGATAGGGTGACGCGGTACATCCATCGGTTTGCCTTGTTCATCGTATTCAAAGTTCTTCGCGCCCAGCGTCACACCCTGGTAGAGCACAACGTGCGAGCCGATAACTGCCGTTTCTCCGATGACAACACCTGTACCGTGATCGATACAGAAATGGTCTCCTATCTGCGCTGCAGGGTGAATATCTATTCCTGTGCGGCTATGCGCCAATTCCGTCAGCATGCGCGGAATGCGCGGCACGCCAAGCAGATAGAGTGCATGCGCCGTGCGGTAGTGAATCATCACTTGGGTAAGCGGATAACTGAGTATCACTTCTCCGCGGTCGGTTACCGCCGGATCATTATGCAACATTGCATCCACATCGGTATTGACCAGACGCTTGATATCCGGCAGTTCCGCCCAAAAGGCTTCGGGGATATTCAGTTCCGAAGGTGCTTCCATCGACGGGAAGAACTCCGGGAACACTTCTCCGCACATGAACGCCATGAAGCGTTTGAGCTGGTCTATCGTAGGAATATAGGTCATAGCACACTCAGGTATCTTTCTCCCGTATCGGGAAGGAGCACAACGATATTCTTATTTTTATAGTCCGGAAGAGCGGTTAATTGCAACGCCGCAGCATAAGCAGCACCGGAAGAGACGCCAACCAGCAGTCCATGATCTTTAGCCAGTGTCCGCGCCGCAGAGAGAGCATCCTCGTCCGTGACAGGCATCACTCGGTCGATATATTCGGACTGATAGGTCTCAGGAATGAAGTTCGCCCCTATTCCTTGTATCTTATGCGGTCCTGCATGTCCTGCGGAGAGGAGAGGCGAGGCAGCCGGTTCAACCGCAATGATCTCCACAAGCCTGTTCTTCTCCTTCAGTGCGTGCCCTACTCCGCTCACCGTGCCGCCTGTTCCGACTCCGGCGATAAAAACATCCACCCGGCCGTCCGTGTCTTGCCATATCTCCTGTCCCGTTGTGGCATAATGGATAGCAGGGTTGGCAGGGTTCGTGAATTGGCCTAATATGATGGCGTCCGGGGTCTCGTTCCGCAGTTGCTCCGCTTTGGCGACAGCACCTTTCATTCCTTCGGCTCCGGGCGTAAGAACGAGTTCGGCTCCATAGGCTTTGAGCAGGTTTCTTCGCTCTACGGACATGGTCTCCGGCATGGTGAGGATAACACGATATCCCTTGAGTCGTCCTATCCACGCCAAGCCCACTCCGGTGTTGCCGGAAGTAGGTTCAATGATCGTTGCTCCCGGTTGCAGTTTGCCGCTTTTCTCCGCATCCTCAATCATCGCCAGCGCCGTACGGTCCTTGACAGAACCGCCGGGGTTGAACCGCTCCAGTTTGAGGAACAGGTGCGGCTGTATTTCGAGCATCGGGGTATGCCCAATTAAGTCTAAAAGACTATTTTTGCATTTATTCATTTTCGCATTTTCACATTTTCACATTTACACATTTTCGCATTTACGCATTTATTCATTTACGCATTTTCACATTTTCTCATTTATTGAGCGGAGATAGATACGCACGGCTTCGGCGATCATCTCCGGGCATGGGCGTTTTTGGTAATACTCGGGTGTGCGTTCAGCGGGTTTAGGAGAGGTAGCCTCTTCCCGACCCTCCCCTGAAGGGAAGGGAGAATTATTCTTCGGCGCAAGGCCTAAGAGTTCCGCGCAGATAAGGGATCCGTAACGGGATTTATATTCATTTGCGAGTTGCTGCACAAAGGCATAGTTGGCCATCTTCCCTTCGCTGTCATGAGGTGTAGCAGAGCCATTATGCAGCCCGGCGAGCATGAACATGCCGGACGCAGCTCCGCAGACGAGTCTCATCCGTCCCATTCCTCCGCCGAACGAAGCAGAGAGCCGCAGAGCGAGTTTCTCGTCCGTAATACCATATATATCCGCGCAGGAGGCGAACACCGCCTGTGAGCAGTTAAACCCTTGTTTGAACAGGTCCACGGCGCGCTGCGCACGGGATTCGATCTCTTCGTTTGTCATTTTCACTTAATCAGGCTACAAAATTACTACTATTTTTGCACATATCAAAATTATTTTTGAATTAAAAAGTGTATATATACTACGTATATATACATAGAAAGTGCAAAAAGTGCATTTTTTTCACTCTATCCTTGGGTTATCCTTGGGGAATCCTTGGGTTATCCTTTGGTGCGGAGTGCTGACTTACTCTATTTTGTCATGCTTCGTTGTACCAGTTCTCCAATTTCTCGTTGAAGGCCCGTCTGTCGAGTGTCTGCGCCCAGCGGCGTAGTTCGTCCGTGTGATCCTCAAAATGGAGCGTGACCGTACGGCGCCATTTCCATTTCTTAGGCTTGAGTCTGGACCATCTGCTGGATTCAAGTCCTCTCATTCTGCAAAGGATGACTCGCACTCCTTGCGGCAGTTCCTTGCAGACCTCGTATGCCATGCGCCTGTTTCCGATCACTTCCTTGTCAATCGTTTTGACGTGTCCCGAAGGATAGAAACATATCTGTTTTCCTTGCGCGAGGCTGTCTATGGCGATCCGGCTGAGTTGCGATGCAGCCGCCACACCTTCTTCGCGGGACATGGCACTTTTATTGAGGTCCGGCACTTCGATAGCGTCTCCGAGTCGCAGCACGCGTCCGTAGAGCCAGTGGCGCATGAAGAGTTCGTCCACCATAGGGCTTATCGGCAGCCACCACAGTTCGCTGAAAAGGATCAGCGGATCCATGTAGGCTGTATGATTCGGCAAGACCAGATGAACGGAGTTGTCGCGCAGCAATTCTTCGCCTGTGATGCGCACATCGTAGTGCCAGTGCAAGAAGAATTTAATTATTTTACCAAGAGTGAAACGATTCATATTTTTCGGGATTTCGGGATTACGGGATGACGTAATTACGGGATGACGGATTAGGGATTATAGTTCCTTTATTAGTTCCAGGAGGGAGGCATTGTTTCTTCGGTCGAAGAAAAGTGCGTCCATGCCGGCGTTTTTTGCGCCCTCAATATCTGTTGTCATGGAGTCACCGATCATGAGCACTTCTCCGGGTTTGAGTCCGGCACGGCGCAGCGCCTCCTGATAAAAACGGATGTCGGGTTTGTCATAGCCGATGTCCATAGAGATAAACGTGTCCTCGAAATAATGGAGAATGCCGGCTCGCTCCAGCCTCGAACGCTGCAAGTGTCCGAAACTGTTGGAGGCTGCAAAGAGGCGGTAGCCTTTGTTTTTCAAGGTCTCAAGCATTTCTTCCGCCTCGGGAACCAAGGTGTGCGTCTTTCCCCATGCGGCGCGGAAAGCCTGTTTGAAAGGCTCAACCGCCGAGTCCGGATATCCGATAGCAGCGATGAACTCCTTCGGATAAAGGTCCATCACTTCCGCAATCGTGTATTTGCCATGCTTCGCCTCAGAGAAAAGCCGTCCTGCGATGTCGAAGAAGAGGTTAAAGAGACCGCTCCGCTGACAGAAGACAGACCGCTCCGCTGACAGACCGCCTTCGGCTGACAGAGTATCCATCGCTGCATCAAAAGCCTCCCGACAACAAGGAACGTAGTCGAGGAGCGTATCGTCTATGTCAACGAATATGGCCTTATACAAATTACAAATTAAAAATTAAAAATTAAAAATTAAAAATTATTAATCAAAAATTATTAACTCGGTGGTGCGGGAGGCGTCCATGCGGTAGAACCGCTCGAAGATGCTGCCGAGATCCGCCGCGGCGATCCCCTTTCCGTTATCCTCGATCTCCACCTGAATGAAGTCTCCGATATCATTCACGCGGATCTGTACGGTCTTCTGCGGCTTGTCCATATATTTCACCGAATTGCTGATGATGTTGTTGACCACCCGGGTCAGCTGCTCCACATCCGCAATGATCTCCACATCGTCTCCCACGTTGTTGATGTAGGTAAACTCTATACCGCTCTCCCTCAGGTCCAGGCCGACATCCTCCGCACAGTCGTCGAAATACTCCGATACGCTGATGCGGTTGAAGTCGTAGGGAATGCGGTTGGTGTCGATCTTGGAGTAGAACGTCAGCTCGTTGATGAGCCGGTCCATGTCGTTTGCCTTCACATAGATGGTGCGGATGTACCGGTCCATCTTTTCCGGTGTGTCCGCCACACCGTCCATGATGCCCTCCACGTAGCCCTTAATGGATGTGATGGGCGTCTTCAGGTCGTGGGAAATGTTGCTGATCAGCTCCTTGCTCTGCCGGTCATATTCATCCTTTGCCTCCGCCTGCTCCTTCAGACGGACACGCATCTCTTCAAAGTCGCGGAACAGGTCGCTGATCTCATCGCTGCCCTCCGCCTTAATTTCAAAATCGTAGTCGTTGTTCCGGATGCGGTGCGTCGCCTCGCTCAGCTTGGAAAGCGGATTGTTCACGCCCGCGTAGATCCAGAACGTCAGCATTGTGGCGGTAATGAACAGGATCACCACCACGGACACCACCAGCTCTCCAAGCAGGTCCCGCGAATGCGACATGAACCGGGAAACCGACGATACAATGAAAATGCTCTCCCGCCGGCCGTCCGCCTGTTCCAGGTCGAACTGCTTGACAAACGCCTGGATGTCTCCGCCAATGTAGGAACCGCCGTCCACGGCACTGCGGAAGGAACGGTAGATGGGCAGCGCGGTCAGAAGATCCGCAATGGTGGCATCTTCAAATCCGGATCCGTTGTAGTACAGCTTGTCATCCATCCTGACCAGCAGCCAGGAATACCGGTCCGTCAGCGACTGGTTGATGCTGTCCAGATAGTCCTCGTCCAGGAACTGTTCCGGGTCTTCCGCGGCCTCCTTCTGGATCGCCTCGTAGGCGCTCTGTGTGGACATGCCGATGAGCCGCATGGATACAAAACATATCGTAGTAGGCGTGAACAACATACACGCGGAAGTGCAGCGCGAAATGGAAGCT
>CALEPS010000055.1 GCA_937910305.1 uncultured Bacteroidales bacterium
CTCTTCCAAGCCCGCATCGCTGCTACCTAATTCTTTTACCAAAGCATAGCGTTGTATATCGAGCGAAGCGAAGAAATGCTCCAACTCGGCGGCGTAGGTTATCGAATGGCGGAGGTTGTTCAGCTCCGTCTCGTCCAGAAACAGCCCCTCCACCCGCACGCGCGCCACCGCTTCACGGAGGTCGTGTATCTCGCCTCGGGGGAACGTGAGGGCAGGATCGGAGAGAACCGCACGCATCTGATCAGTCACCAGAAGCAGACGGAGCACTGTCTCGTAGTCGGTCTCCATCTGCATAGCCTCTACCCGTTCGCGCCCGAGGGCCGAACTGCAACGGTGCATCAACTCCTCCCTGATTACCGTAAAATCAATCTTCTCTTCTATGTTATCCGGAAAAAACAAAATTATCAATTATGAATTTTTAATTTTTAATTTTTAATTTTGAATTTTGAATTATCCCCAAATTCTGCAATCTCTGATCACTTCGGCTCCGACGGCTTCGTTCAGTTTACGCACCAACTCGAACCGGTTCTCAAACAGCTGCGCCTTGAGTGCCGCCGAGGAGACGCGGACGAACAGCACGCCGTCCTTGACCTCGACGCTGCGTGTGAGTCTTGTCACCGTGTCACCCATCACTCTGGGCCAGGCGTCCTCTACCTGCACCTCCAGCACCGGTCCTTCCAACCCGCTCTCCCGCAGATAAGCCACGAGTGCGTCCGTCAATGAAGCAGAATTATCTTTCACCTTTCAACTATCAACTTTCAACTATCAACTATCAACTATCAATTTTCCCCTTTCACCTTATTGAGCAGTATCTGCTGCCTTGTTTTGAAGACGCGGACCTCCGGAGCGAAGCCGTTCAGCTGCTGCACTCTCGCCATCTGGATCCCTTCGCGCTGGCACACTTCCCACAGCGACTCACCGGGGTGAACCCACATCAGCGTCTTCTCGGGTGCTACTTTTTTCTTTTTCGCCCCCATATAGATACGGTCGCCTATCTTCATCTCCCGTCCCAGCGCGTCGTTCCATTCGCGCAGCAGACGTTCGCGTACGTTAAGCCGGAAAGCCACATTGGCGTAACTGTCCCCCTCGCGTGCGGAGACGTACCTCACGCCGTTGCATTTCTTGACGGGGTGCTGCAGCAGGAACAGTTTCTTCTCGTCCTTGGCGCTCAGCGGCTCCTCGTACGGCGGCTCCGGGTCGCGTGTGATGACTGCTATCGGCTCCGTCCTGTGCACCACTACCGGCTTTGCCTGAGTCTCTTTGCTTTCTACTTTCGACTTTTGACTTTCGACTATTTGCTTTCCGCTTTCAGCAGCCACCACCGACACCGCCGCTACCGCCCCCGCCTGGGTCTCTTCGCTTTCGTCCTTCCTTCCCTTCGTAAATCCTTCGTACATCGTACTTTCGTCCTTCGTACTTCCCCTTTCACTTTCGTCCTTTCCCAACTCATACAGCCGATACTCCTCAATGATCTTAATCAACTTCGGTGCGTAGTTCTTGTCGGTAGCGTAGCCGCACGCTTTGAGCCGGTACGCCCAACCCTCGTAGTCCTCTATCGCTATCTCGAAACAGGTAGCGTACCGGGGACGTTGGAGGAAGAGGGCATGGTCCTTGAAACTCTCGGCTGCATTGGCGTACTGACGGAAGCACTCACCCTTGCTGTCGTCGTCGTAATAATAGACGCCTCCGAACCATTCGCTGGTACACTTGATACCGAAGTGGTTGCGGGCGTTGACCGCTAACTCACTCGTTCCGGCAGCGGACTCCAGGAGCGCCTGCGCCATGATGATGGAGGCAGGAATGCCGTAGTCGGCTTGGTTCTGCACCGCTGTCTCTTTCCATTGCTCGATATACGCCAGGTACGTCGGGTTTTGTTTCTGCGCCGCTGCACTCATTCCGAGCACCATCGCGGCAATAATTATCATTGTTCTTTTCATTTTGCTTTCACCTTTCATCTTTCACTTTTCACCTTTCACCTTTGTGTAGCGCTTCGCTGCTTAACCGCGTAGCACTCAACCGCGACCAAAGGTCGCACTCTACCGCCGCAGGCACTCAACCGCGGCGAAGCCGCACTCACCTTTCCCCTCCCTTGAGGGGAGGCCGGGTGGGGTTTCCTTTCACCTCGAACCAATCGACGTCGAGCCATCCGGCATCATTATCCGGCCGTTTGTAGGGCGACGTACTCTCCACGCGTTCACGCACGGCATACATTCCTACTTTAGCGCCTATCCATTCGCCGGCAACGGCTTGGAAAGGTTCGCCTATCTCTTGCCATTCCTGCCCGTCGTCACACAGGAAGAAACGGCAAAGATGCGAAGCAGTCACTTCAATCCGGGCATACCACCACTCGCCATCCGAAGGAATAGGTAATGTGCGGCTCTGTCGGCCATGCACAATAAGTCCTGCCTCCTCGTTATACTTGGGGTTCTTGCCTTGCGGACGGGGCATGAAACGCACGCGAGCCGTGACAGTAAAAGCCGTGTTAGCCGGTATCTTATGCAGCAGTAAGTTCGGGGCGGTCTGGACGTCTGCGGCAGGGTACGTAAAGAGCCGGATATAATCCTTCGCCATATGCGAAGCGGAGTCGGCCTCTACAGCGAGATAATAATACTGCGCCTTGCGGTTCCCGCTCCATTGCCATTCGGGCGAGAGCGTACGCGTCCAAAAACCGTCCATGAACCGCGGTACATCGTACATCCGTCCTTCGTACTTCCCCTTTCGACTTTCGACTTTTGAATTTTTAATTTTTAATTTTGAATTTTTAATTTTGAATTTTGAATTCGTCAGCTCTGCTGACGCCGGTTCTCCGTTGTTGCCTATCACCGGCCAGCCGTCTTCCCATCTCAGCGGCTGCAGATGCACGATGCGGCCTGCCGTGCCTACGTCCTGGAAATGGTAGAACTTGTCGTCCACCCATGCACCCTGATGCGGAGCATTGATGTTCGTCGATCCTTGTTCTAACACACGCCGCCACTCGTAAGGACCATAGACCGTCCTGCTGCGCAGACACAACTGCCAACCGGTCTTCACGCCTCCGGCGGGGCAGAAGATATAGTAATATCCGCCTTTCTTGTGGAACTTAGGTCCCTCGCATGTCGGGTTGTCCGGATGCCCGTCGAAGACCAAACGGTCCTCACGGATGACGGAAAGACCGTCCTGCGCGAGCTCGCATACCGCCAGTGCCGACTTGAACCCTGCGCGGCTGCCTGCAAAAGCATGCACGAGATAGCAACGTCCATCGCTGTCCCATAGCGGACAGGGGTCTATGAGACCTTTGCCGCGTTTGACCAGCACCGCCGGTTCCCATCGGCAGGGGATCGTCTTGGTCTTCTCCGAACGGATACAGAAGATACCTATGTCCGGGTCGCCGTAGTAGATATAGAAACGCCCTTGGTGGTGTCGTATAGACGGAGCCCACACGCCGCATCCGGCGGGACAGGCGTCCAGATGACCGTAGCCGGGAACGGTGTCCGGCAAAGCGGCATCGACGATCGTCCATTCCACCCCGTCTCGGGAGTGAAGGATCTGCAGACCCGGGATGCAGGCGAAAGTGCTGTAGGTCATGTAGTAGTTCTTTCCTACGCGTATCACGTCCGGGTCGGAATAGTCGTACGGCAGGATCGGATTCGTCCACCCTGCCGCCGCACTCATCGCAACCACCATCGCTGCAAAAAATATCATTAGCTTTTTCATAGGCATTTGACTTTCGCGGCTGCAAAATTACTACAAAAATTGCACATACGCAAGTTTTTGAGCGGAATTTTTGAAAAAGTAGAGAATTCTCTACTTCTTTTAGGGATAGATAGCAGGCACTATGCTTGCATAAGGGACGGCTATCTATCAATAAAGAGAGGGCACAGCCCTTTTTCAAAAATCCCGCTCATTCTTTGCGTATGCCCCGCAGGACGCGGCTGTACTTTCGGGGGAATTGCATAGCAAGGCGGCGTCCGAAGGTACAACAAAAATTGCACATACGCAAGTTTTCTATGGATTTTCTTGCATAATTCAAAAAATCTTTGTACCTTTGCAGCGGATTATGAGAAAACATCTATGGACATATTGTATTCTTCTCGGCTATTTGCTATCTTCTTGTTCCGTAACTCTAACTCGACATAGAGTGCTAATTTACTCACGGGTCATTTACGACTCATTTAGCGGTCGTTGCACAGCTATTGCATAGGTAGTTTCCCAAGTTCAAAATTTGCATATTTGCCAAATGGAATGCAAAATTGCCAAGCAAAAATAGCAAATTTAAGAATTTTTCTTAAAAACATGCCGCGTATTTGCATAATTGCAAAAAATGTTGTAATTTTGTAGCCGATTTAGTAGGCGCAAAGTCGAAAGACAATTTCAAACAAAATATATATCTTATGAAAGAATTAGATCTTACCAAGTATGGTATTCAGGGCGCACGTGTGATCGCCCACAACCCCTCCTACGAGTATCTGTTCGCAGAGGAGACCAAGCCCGGACTCACCGGTTATGACAAAGGTCAGCTGACCGAGCTCGGTGCTGTTAACGTAATGACCGGTATCTACACCGGCCGTTCGCCTAAGGACAAATACATCGTGGATGACGCACAGAGCCACAACAACGTATGGTGGACCTCCGAGGGCTACAAGAACGACAACCACCCCATGTCCGAGGACGTTTGGGCTAAGGTGAAAGAGCTGGCTATCAAGGAGCTGAGCAACAAAGACCTGTACGTAGTAGATGCTTTCTGCGGCGCAAACAAAGAGACCCGTCTGGCTGTCCGCTTCATCGTAGAGGTAGCATGGCAGGCTCACTTCGTAAAGAACATGTTCATCCAGCCGACCGAAGAGGAGTTGGAGAACTTCGAGCCGAACTTCGTTATCTACAACGCTTCCAAAGCCAAAGTGGAGAACTACAAAGAGCTGGGTCTGAACAGCGAGACCTGCGTAGCATTCAACACCACCAGCCGCGAGCAGGTGATCATCAACACATGGTACGGCGGCGAGATGAAGAAAGGTATGTTCTCTATGCAGAACTACTACCTGCCTCTCCGCGGCATCGCTTCCATGCACTGCTCCGCGAACACCGACATGGAGGGTAAGAACACCGCTATCTTCTTCGGTCTCTCCGGTACCGGTAAGACCACCCTTTCCACCGACCCGAAACGTCTCCTTATCGGTGACGACGAGCACGGATGGGACGACGAGGGTGTATTCAACCTCGAAGGCGGATGCTATGCCAAGGTCATCAACCTCGACAAAGAGAGCGAGCCGGACATCTACAACGCTATCCGCCGCAACGCTCTCCTGGAGAACGTAACCGTGGACGAGAACGGCAAGATTGATTTCGCGGACAAGTCCGTAACCGAGAACACCCGTGTATCGTATCCTATCAACCACATCGAGAAGATCGTCCGTCCTATCTCTGCAGGTCCTGCAGCCAAGAACGTGATCTTCCTCTCCGCTGACGCCTTCGGCGTACTGCCTCCTGTATCTATCCTGACTCCGGAGCAGACCAAGTACTACTTCCTGAGCGGCTTCACCGCCAAGCTGGCAGGTACCGAGCGCGGCATCACCGAGCCGACTCCTACCTTCTCCGCTTGCTTCGGCCAGGCGTTCCTGGAGCTCCATCCTACCAAATACGCAGAGGAGCTGGTTAAACGTATGGAGAAATCCGGCGCGAAGGCATACCTCGTTAACACCGGCTGGAACGGTACCGGCAAACGTATCTCCATCCGCGACACCCGTGGTATCATCGACGCTATCCTCGGCGGCGACATCCTCACCGCTCCGACGAAGAAGATCCCATACTTCAACTTCGAGGTTCCGACAGCTCTGCCGGGCGTTGATCCTGCTATCCTCGATCCGCGCGACACCTACAAAGACGCTGCCGAGTGGGAGGTTAAGGCTAAAGACCTGGCTGCACGCTTTATCAAGAACTTCGACAAATATACGTCGAACGAAGCAGGCAAGGCACTCGTTGCTGCCGGTCCGCAACTCTAATAAGACAAAGCCGGTGAGAGCTGACACGCTCTCGCACGAATTCAGTAATAACGGCACATGCATACGCGTGCGCCGTTATTATTTTGCTCAAAAAACGTCCTTTGGGGCGATTTTTTCATTTTTTATTTGCATAATTGAAAAAAAAGCAGTACCTTTGCACGCTTTTTATGTTGCGTGCACGGACATACACGCGCGAAAGCACAAGAAACAAAGTAACAGATAACTCGAAAACTTAAAATAAATAAAACAACTATGCAAAACAAAGGACTTGTTAGAATTTTGGCTGTCTGCCTTGCACTTGTCTGCGCTTTTTACCTGTCGTTCTCGCTGGTAACGAGCCACTATGACAAGAAAGCTAAAGAGTATGCAGCAGGTGATGATGCAAAAGAGTTCCTCTATCTGGACTCTATTGCTACAAAGAAAGTTTGGTTTGGCTACACGCTCAAGGAGTGCCGCGAGAAAGAGATCAACCTCGGTCTTGACCTCAAGGGCGGTATGAACGTGACCATGGAGGTTTCCGTTCCGGACATTCTCGACGCCCTCAGCGGACACAACGAGACCCCGAATTACAAAGAGGCTCTCGCACGCGCCAAACAGAAACAGAAATCAAGCGGTGCTGATTTCGTAACGCTCTTCATCGAGTCGTTCAACGAAGTGGACCCGAACGGACAACTCGCTTCGATCTTCTCTACTTTCGAACTCAAAGACAAAGTGACGCTGAACTCCACGAATGCCGAGGTAGAGAAAGTGATCCGCGAGGAAGTGGACGGAGCTATCCAGAACTCCTTCAACGTGCTCCGTACGCGTATCGACCGCTTCGGTGTCGTTCAACCCAACATCCAGAAACTCTCCCAACCGGGACGTATCCTGATCGAGTTGCCGGGTATCAAGGAGCCGGAGCGTGTTCGTAAACTGCTCCAAGGATCGGCTAACCTCGAGTTCTGGGAGACCTACGAGGCTTCCGAACTGCTGCCTATGCTCGCGCAGATAAATCGTGACTTTGCAGCTACTGCTCCTGAAGCAGCAGAGGAGACCAAAGCCGAGGAAGTAAAACCTGCTGAGGCTCCGAAAGCGGAATCGGATGAGATTGCTGACCTCGTTGAGAACATCAACGCCGATAGCGCAGCTGTAGAGGCTGACCAGGCTGCACAACTCGCCGAGTACAAGAAAAACAACCCGCTCTTCGCTATCCTCAACCCGTCTGTAAACCAGGCCGGACAGGCTTACCGCGGACCGGTGATCGGTACTGTACATTATGTAGATACCGCCAAAGTAAACGCTATGCTGAACTCGCAGATTGCTAAGGCAATCCTTCCGCGCGACGCACGTTTCTTCTGGACCGTTAAGGCTATCGACGAAGCCGGCAGTTACTACCAGCTCGTTGCCCTGAAGGCGCAGCGTGACGGACGTGCATCACTCGAAGGAGACGTGATCACCGATGCACGTGCGGACTTCTCGCAGTTCAGCGCTTACGCTAACGTATCTATGTCAATGAATGCAGAGGGTGCCAAGACATGGCAGCGTCTGACCAAAGATAATATCGGCAAATCGGTTGCTATCGTGCTTGACGGATATGTATATTCTTTCCCGACGGTACAGAATGAGATCTCCGGCGGTAACAGCCAGATCACCGGTAACTTCACCGTAGAAGAGGCCAAGGACTTGGCTAACACCCTCAAATCCGGTAAGATGCCGGCTCCTGCCCGTATCATCGAGGAGAGCGTGGTTGGTCCTTCGCTGGGTCGTGAGGCTATCCAGGCGGGTATGTGGTCCTTCTTGCTCGGCTTCGTGCTGATCCTCATCTACATGGTGTTCTACTATGGCTGGATTCCGGGGCTCATCGCCGATGCCGCATTGCTGTGCAACGTATTCCTGCTGCTCGGTATCCTTGCTTCCTTCTCCGCAGTACTGACTCTGCCGGGTATCGCCGGTATCGTCCTGACGATGGGTACCGCTGTGGATGCCAACGTGCTGATCTACGAGCGTATCCGTGAGGAGCTGCGTAGCGGCAAGGGTATGCGTAAAGCGATTGAAGACGGTTTCAAGGGCGCTATCACCGCAATTATTGATGCGAACGTAACTTCCTTCCTCACCGGTGCCATCCTAGCTATCTTCGGTACAGGTCCTATCAAGGGCTTCGCCGTTACCTATATGATCGGTATTATCTCCTCGTTCCTCACCGCTGTGTTCATCACACGTCTGTTGCTCGAGGATTATGCCGGCAAGGACAATGCCAAGGAACTGTCCTTCACCACCAAACTGATGAAGAACTTCCTCCAGAACGTACATTTCGATTTCGTCAATGCACGCAAATGGGCTTACTGCCTCTCCGGCGCGCTCGTCATCTTCGCTATCCTCGGTCTCGAACCGCATATCTTCGGTAAACTGAACCTCGGTATCGACTTCTCCGGAGGACGTAACTATGTCGTTCGTTTCGACCGGAATATCAACACCCAGGACGTACGCGAAAGTCTCGATAAGACTTTCTCGGCTACCCTGGAGGACGGCGAGCTCTTCTCGCTCAATGTGATCACCTACGGTAACGACGCTAACCAGGTTCGTATCTCTACCAACTATCGTATCCACGAGGAGACCGCTGAGGCTGACGAGGCTATCGAGGCACTGCTCTACGAGGGATGCAAGCCGTTCCTGGGCGAGGATATCACCTTCAATGATTTCCGTTCGACCGAGTCCAACGCGGCAGTAGGTATCATGCAGAGCCAGAAAGTAGGTCCGGCTATCGCCGATGATATCACTACCAGCGCTGTATGGGCAGTCCTTGCTGCGCTCGTTGTGATCTTCCTCTATATCCTCTTGCGGTTCCGTAACTTCGCATACTCGGTAGGCGCCCTGACAGCTCTTGCACACGATACCGTTATCGTGCTCGGTCTGTACGCTATCCTCTGGAAGATCATGCCTTTCTCCATGGAGATCGACCAGGCGTTCATCGCGGCTATCCTGACCGTTATCGGTTATTCGATCAACGATACCGTGGTTATCTTCGACCGTGTACGCGAGTACAACAAACTCTATCCGAAACGCGAGAAGAAAGTCAATATCAACGACGCATTGAATAATACGCTCAGCCGTACCTTCTCGACCTCTGTGAGTACATTCGTTGTCCTCCTCGCTATCTTTATCTTCGGTGGCGAGACCATCCAGGGCTTCGTATTCGCACTCTTGGTTGGTGTGATTGTAGGTACCTATTCGTCTGTGTTCATCGCTTCGCCGATTGCTTACGACATCCAGTTGGCGCAAGCACGTCGTGCTGAGAAAAAAGCAGCGGATAAAAAATAAGGAAACGCTTGGTAATGGCTAAAGAGCGTAAACCGAATACTTGTTCTTTCTGCGGCGAAAGCAAACCGAACATGTTCTCCGGTATCGGAGGCACACTGATCTGTACGGATTGTATAGAGGCGGGGCACGAGCTGGTGGCAACCATGCCTAAAGAGGCGGGGAACACGGCTAAAGACCTGGATTTCGAGAACTTGCCTACACCGCAGAAGATCAAAGATTTTCTTGATCAATATGTCATCGGCCAGGAGGAAGCAAAACGCTTCCTCTCGGTCGCTGTATATAACCACTACAAACGGCTGTTGCAGGAGATAACCAATGATGACGTAGAGATTGAGAAAAGCAATATCCTGTTGGTGGGCTCCACCGGCACGGGGAAAACCCTTCTGGCCCGAACGATAGCCAAAATGCTCAAGGTGCCGTTCGCTATCACGGACGCTACTTCCCTTACTCAAGCCGGATATGTAGGAGAGGACGTGGAGAACATCCTCGTGCGGCTTCTGCAGGACGCCAACTACGACGTGCGGAAAGCGGAGAAAGGTATCGTCTTTATCGATGAGATAGACAAGATCTCACGCAAAAGCGAGAATATGTCCATCACCCGCGACGTGAGCGGAGAGGGCGTACAGCAGGCTCTGCTCAAGATGCTCGAAGGGTCGGTGGTGAACGTACCGCCACAAGGAGGACGCAAACATCCGGACCAGGAGTTTATACATATCAACACCGCCAATATCCTGTTCATCTGCGGCGGAGCGTTCGAGGGCATCGAGCGTAAGATAGCCCAGAGGCTCCACACACAGGTGATAGGCTTTACGGCGCAACAGGAGACCGAGCATCTGGATAAGAACAACCTGATCCAGTATATAGCTCCGCAGGACCTCAAATCCTATGGTCTCATCCCGGAAATCATCGGCCGTCTGCCGGTTCTGACCCACCTCGACCCGCTGGACCACGATGCGCTGCGCGCGATCCTCACGCAACCTAAGAACGCCCTGACCAAGCAGTATCAGAAACTGCTGGCGATGGATAATGTAACCCTGGTGTTCGAGGATGAAGCTTTGGATTATATCGTGGACAAGGCGCTGGAGTACAACTTGGGAGCACGCGGACTGCGCGGACTCATGGAAGCGGTGATGACCGATCTGATGTTCGAACTGCCGAACCACAGGAAAATAGGCCCGCAGACCTTTACGGTCACCAAAGAATATGCTTCCCGCAAATTGGAGAGGGCGGACCTATACAGGATGCAGAACGCCGTATAAACCGACCGGTATAGGGTTGGGCTAATGATAAAAATAAAACGCGGTTATGAATAGCCGCGTTTTATTATGTGGATAGGTGTACCTGCTATGTTAGAACCCGCTGTAAACGATCTCCAGCTTCATGCCGTTCTTGGCGGAACGTATCTTGGTGGCGGATATGGTCTGTTGCTGACGGACGGATGTGACAGCATTGGCCGAAGTATTCGTCGTTGTCGTATTGATCGTCACCGGTACCAGCAACATGTTCAGAATGGAGTCGTTCTCCTCTTTGCGCAACTGGTTAGTCAGAAAATCCGACATGTCATAACTGTAATAGTAGATCGCGTCGCCTACGGAGTCAACACCTTGCGTCAGCTGACCCAGCAGCGCACATGTGTCGGACGGCAGCTCACGGTTCTTGAAGAAGCGGGTCATGCTCTTCTCTTTGATCAGAAGCATATGGCTGGAGGGCAACAGCCAGTCGTTCCGGTCGTTGTTATCCGGGTCCATATTCATTACGCTCACGCGGATCTCCGCTTTGTTCACATAGGGGCGTTTCAACTCCGTCCGGGTGAAGATCTTGTCCGTGATCTGCTCCATCGGTATGCGCAGACGCGTATATACGCCCGCGGGCGCGATAATATAATTATAGGTGTCGGAATCCTGCTGCAGCGTTTCCACCCATTCTTTCTTGTCGCGATATACCAGTTGGTTCACTGTACGCACCTCTGAATTGGCATAGAATGCCTTCATGTCCGATACGGTCGTGTCTTTGCCTGCTTTGTTGTATTGGAAATGGTAGAACACACCTAACGCCACATCGGAGATATTCAGCATCGTTGCCGATCCGAATGAGGTCTCCAACAACAGGCCCTTGAACTGCTCATTGAATTTGTCCTGGCTCTCAAAGTTGGTGATAGATGCGAAATCCTGCATGAAATCGTCATTCACCCGCATACGTACCATCGGGATATATTGCCCGTTCGTGTTGCGGATAGAGTCGCGTTTCTCGGACGCCACCACGATCCTGTGGTTGGTCAGGATGCTCTTGCTACGCGTGCAATAGTCGTCGATATTCAGGTCCGTAGGGTAGGTACTATTGTATCGGAAGGTATTCTTATCCATCAAATAGGCATTGATAGCCAGAGGCGACTTGTCGTCGCCCACCCAACTCGAATAGTACATGAACAAGCATATCGAGTCCACCGTGAATCCTTCGGGATAGGTGTATCCCTCCGGGCATGCCAGCTGGGTCAGCACGGAGGCGCGTAATACACCGTAATCGGTCTCTATCTCGCCCAACAGGAACGAATCAGCCTGGGAGATAATAGCATCGCAGCTATCTACGGCGGAGGATATGGAAAACGTGTCTGCCAATACAATAATGGCGTCGTTTTCATCCAATATCGACTCGCCTGTGGTGGTTACATCATCCTTGCACGCTGTCCACAGCAACATTACCGCGAGCAACGAAAACCCTATGAACGCAAAACGTCTATACATTCTCTACCTCGAGGAGTGTGTTATAAAAATCCCATTGGCGTTTGGCTGCGGCGGCAAGGTCCTCGGTCTCCTCATATTTCAAAATAGGCTTGTTCTTGGTTTCGGCATAATTGGCTACACGTTGGTTTACAGTAGGTGTGGCATAGACAATAGCATCCGAATAATCAACTGCCAAACGCATCAATTCTTCATATCCTACAGGGAAATCGGCTATAGAACGAACATCCGTATTCATGATTCCCTCTATACGTAACTTGTCCGCAAATTTGGAGTGGAACGGCGTCTTGTACTCGTTGTCATCCAGCATCAGCACTATCTTCGAGTGCGCAAAGAAAGGCTCGTCGTTGAAGGCTTTCTTCAGATACAGCGGAGCTAACGCACTCATCCATCCCGAACACAGAATAACATCCGGTGTCCAGCGCAGTTTCTTCACCGTTTCTATTACGCCGCGGGCATAGAAAATAACGCGGTCGTCGTTGTCCGGATATTCTACGCCGTTCTCGTTGGTCACTCCTTTGCGCCGGTGGAATAAATCATCATTATCTATAAAATAGATTTGAATACGGGCTGTCTGGATTGAAGCAACCTTAATCAGCAACGGGTGGTCGGATTCCTCGATGATAAGGTTCATTCCCGAAAGACGAATCACTTCATGCAACTGGTTGCGACGTTCGTTAATCTCACCGAATTTAGGCATAAAAGTGCGTGTTTCATAACCATGTCCCTGGAAGAACTCTGGTAACTGGCGATTCAGCATGCGGATGGGTGTTTCCTCTGCTAAATAAGGGTATATCTCCTGAGAGATAAATAAGATACGTTTCGGCTCTTTCATAGGCATGTACACTTTTTCGCATTGCAAAGGTACAAAAAAAATCCGACATGACGAAAAAAAAAGACCAAAAAGTGACGAAAAATTTTATTTTTCGACATTTTTTGCGTATCTTTGCACGTTTTTTGACATAATTGACCATTTTTTTAATACATATCTATGCAAATTATTAGTACGAAAAAAGAACTGCAGGCTGCTGTGGCAGCATGCAAGAATGCAGGGAAAACAATCGGTTTGGTTCCTACTATGGGAGCTTTGCATGCAGGGCACGCCAGTCTGGTCAAACGCGCTGTGGCGGAGAACGACGTTTGTGTTGTCTCTGTATTTGTCAACCCAACTCAGTTTAACAACAAAGAGGATCTCGCGAAATATCCCCGTAATATTCAGCGGGATGCGGAATTATTGAGCAACTTAGGTGCCCATTTCGTATTTGCTCCGACGCCCGAAGAGATGTATTCGGCAGAGGAGATGAACACTACTTTCCAATTCGATTTCGCAGGCTTGGACCAAGTGATGGAGGGTAAAATGCGTCCCGGACATTTCAACGGAGTGGTACAGGTCGTTAGCCGTCTTTTCTATCTCGTACAGCCCGACAAGGCGTATTTCGGAGAAAAAGACTTCCAGCAACTGGCTATCATCCGTCACATGGTGGAGCGTAGTTCGATGGCGGGTACTTTCGGAGACCTGAAAATCATCGGATGCCCTATCGTACGTGAAGAGTCGGGATTAGCGCTCTCCAGCCGGAATGAAAGACTCTCTGCCGAAGAAAAAGAAACGGCATTGGCTATCTCCAAGACTCTTTTTGAGTCGTTGGAATGGGCAAAAGAAACTACTGCAGACGGCGTACTGAACAACTCCGCTGAAGCGGTGAAGAAAGTGCAGCAGCGAGTGACAGACACCATTAACGCTGTAGAAGGACTGGAGGTGGAATACTACGAGATAGTGGACCAAACGACGCTCCTTCCTACCGATACCTTCAACCACGCTATCGGCTGCGTCACTGTCTATTGCGGTCCCGTCCGCCTCATCGACAACATCAAATACACAAACTAATGGCATTTAATCTGCACTAATTCCGCAGTAAAACACGATACATATACGATAGATACATGATAGATATACGATATATTAGTATCGTATAAAAGGAACATCGCTATAGCCATTGTATAGGATGAAGATAGTCATAGATAAAAATATTCCTTTCTTGGAGGAAGCCGTAAAACGCGAATGGCAGGAAGTGGAGATTTGTCCGATGGAATCGGAAGAAATTACACCTTCTGCTGTCCGCGATGCGGACGTTTTGGTAGTGCGCACGCGGACCAAAATCGATGAATCGCTGCTCGCCGGTTCGCAGATCAGAATGGTCTGTACTGCCACCATCGGCTTTGACCATATAGATACCGCTTATTGCGAAGCGAATCATATACGGTGGATGTCGTGTCCCGGATGCAATGCGCAAGCCGTGTGTGACTATATAGAAGAAGCCCTGGACGAGTATCTTACAGCGAACTTCGTGAGCGGTCTTACAGCGCAGCGGTCTTGCAGCGAAGCGGTCTTACAGCGAAGCGATCTGTCTATCGGCGTCGTCGGAGTTGGGCATGTAGGCTCATTGGTTGCGCAGATGGCGGAACGCAAAGGACTGAAAGTGCTGCTGAACGATCCACCCAAAGGAATAGGCGTTTCGCTCGATTTCATCGCAGAAAACAGCGACATCATCACCTTCCATGTCCCCCTAATAAAACACAAACTACAAACCACAAACTCTTCCCCCCTCTATGGGGGGACTGAGGGGGGCTTCGAGGGGTTTGGCTCCACCTTCCACCTCTGCGACGAAGCGTTCCTGCGCAAATGCAAGCCGGGCGCTCTCATCATCAATGCGGCGCGCGGAGGGGTAGTGGACGAACCGGCGCTGTTGGCAAGCGAGCATCCTTTCGTCTTGGATACATGGGAAAATGAACCGCATATCAACCCTTCCGTACTGGATAAAGCATTCCTGGCCTCGATGCATATTGCAGGCTATTCGGTACAAGGCAAACGCAATGCCTCGCAGATGTGCCTTGACGCCATCGCTGAACTCTTCCGGCTCCCCGAAATCAATATCTCGGAATACCGCTATACAGCCTCCGTGGGAACTTCCTCTGCCTCCATACAAAAAGGAGACTCGGCGCCCGGATGGCTGTCCCGAATCTCCGATTCTCTCAAGAAAGATCCTACTGCCTTTGAGTCTCTCCGCAGAGTGTATCCACTGCGCGGAGTATAGGATCAATAGACGGTGCTTCGCCTACTGCCTGGATCATCCACTCCTTCGGAGTCAGTCTTCCCAAGCGGTATATACGCATATATTCCTGTGCAAACTCCTGCTGCGTCTTGTATTGTGCCAAGTGCTCCTCCAACTGGTATTGCACGATATGCCCCAACGGATAATTGGGCAAGTACATCGGAGCATTCACCGTATGGCTGTAAACAGCCAGTAAGATGCAGTCGTGTTCGCCTAACACCGGTTCGTAGTATTCATTCCATACCTCTTTGGCAATCTGTATCGTTGCTTCACATAGTTCTTGCGGGGTTGCCTTGGGATGAGCGTATATCCATTGCCACATCTGCATATCTACCAGACTTACTCCCATGATCTCGTACATGGACCAGAACTGATCCAGCACTTCGTCCGGGTTATTGATTCCGTTGCCCATTTGTCCGTCCGGCAGAAGTTGCAGGTCCCGGTGCTGCCAGAGAAAAGCGGAAGCCTCGGTATAGGCTGTATTGGGTACGCCGGACAGCATGTAGTGATCGATAAAATACATATCCAGCACTTGCTCCACGCAATGGCCGAACTCATGTACGGCGATATTATATCCCTTGTAATCCATGCCGTTTTCAGGTATTCTGGTACGCAAACGCGCATCTTCCTTGCGTCCCAAAGAAGGCCATGCGTGTCCCGAACCGCGCGCCGGCTCTACCGCTATATGCTGCGCTATGCGACGGGCGTCTTCGGAATAAAATCCCATCTTCGTCAACAGCCGCCACATATCTGCTGCAAAGGCATTGGCGTCCGGATATAGTTTCCGTGTCTGCGCACTCAGTGCGTCTTCGTTCAGGCTGGCTCTTGCTTTGAACCCGTCATACCATATATCGTACGGACGCAGATCGCGTTCCAGCCGCTCTTTGATAACGGCTGCTACCTGAGCCACTTGCTTCGATCCTATCAGTGCGCGGAAGAGACTATCCAATTCCGCTGCCGGAATCTCTACTCCTTCCTCAAAATTACGCCGGATACCTGTCGGTGCGGAGGGGCAATAGGCGTCTTCTGCAAAATAAGCATGGGCGATATCCAGTATCTTCCGGTACCGTGTGTAAGGTTCATTACCTCCGGTTTCATCGGAATAAGGCTGCCATATATAATCGGGATTATTGATGGCTTCGGCAGGAATAGACTGGTCCACTATACGCTGCATCACCCTGCAAATCATCTCTTGTTTCTCACGGTTTCGTCCCCGCGCCTCCAGATTGTCCGATTGATACAGTGCTTTCAGTTCGTCGCGCAAGTTCCAGTGGCTGAGCAGGATCTTGTCATCATCCCATAGTTGCCGGCCATCCTCCGTCCGGAGATTTCCCATATAGATATTGTAATCAGCGATATAGTTCTCCGCTTCTGCCAGCGCTTGCGCCATGCGTGTGTTTACTTCTGCCGGCACGCGGGTGGTGAATATATCTCCCATACGCGCATATGCCCATTCCTGCCGGCTCCATTCCTTGCCCAGACGGTTTTTCTCTTCCAGACTGTAATGCGGGAAATTGATGATTGTGATGAATGCCAGTTTGTTGTCAAACATATCATCCGAGAAATGCGCCAGCGGACTGTAGCCGGACATAATCCAGTCCGGCTCTTGAGGTTCTGCAGCGTTGGTCAGTTGGGTAGGGCGCAATAATTCAACAGTAAGCATATCTGCCGATTGATATACTTGTTCAAAAATCCTGCTCAGTGATTCAAAAAGAACAAGCCGTTCGCTGTCCGTGGTGCAGTAATAGTCTGCTACCAGTTGGTCAAAATCTTGCGGTGTGCCGTCTTTTTCTGTCCATAACGCTGCTGCCTGCTGTACGCCGCGAGGAGCAGATTCGTCCGGTTTCAACGGACTTTTTGTACTACATGAGGCTAACATAACCAAGCCGAGAATGAGGTATTTCTTCATAGATATATTGTATTTACCATGCCAACGTTGCGACGACAGGTTTATGATCGGATCCGGGAGCGTCCGGAACGACGCATTGCTTTGGCTGTAGCGGGTCGGAACACAGGATATAGTCAATCCGCACTCCTATTCCTTCTTTTTCGCAAGTCGTTCCTCTTTGCCAGAAATAGTGGGTTTCGTTCCATGCGTCATGTAAGTTCTCGCTTATATGCCGGTAAGCGAAACCGAGGGAAGGAGAGTTGAAATCGCCAACCACAATGACCGGGTACGGACTTTCATCTATCTCTTTGCGTACCACCCGCGCCTGATTCTCCCGCAGGGGGATAGCCCTGTCCCATTTGGCTTTGAGGCGCCTGATAGCAGCCCGGATACCCTTGTAGTCACGTATGGATTCTATCTCTGCCAAGTCTTCCGTGGTAAACTTGTAGGACTCCAGGTGGTTGTTTATGATCCGGAATGTATCCGTCCCGATAACCATGTCGCACCGGTTGGACAGGTTGCCGCTTGTTTCGTAATGGATACTGTGTTTGTTGATTAGAGGATATTTCGCCCAAACCATCGTGCCGTACTGGTGGCGTTTGTTATAGACCGAGAAATCGATATACGAATAAGGATATTTCTTGCTTAGCGTGCGCTTGACATCCGGAAGCGTGAGAAACTCTTCGTTCTTATAGACATCCACTTCCTGCAAACATACTACGTCGGCATCCTGAGACAGCAAGTATTGCAATACTTCGTTCTTCTCAGGTTTCTTGAATTCACCCATACGACCCGTGTTCCAGGTCAGAACAGTGATAGCTATAAGGACCAGATCCAGCATCTTAATGACTCTTAGGCACCAAAGTAACCAGGGGAACAATCATTTCTTCCAGCGAGATACCGCCATGCTGGAATGTATTGCGGAAGTATTGAGCGTAGT
This sequence comes from uncultured Bacteroidales bacterium, assembly GCA_937910305.1. Lineage (GTDB taxonomy): Bacteria > Bacteroidota > Bacteroidia > Bacteroidales > Paludibacteraceae > Colicola. Next base: position 17,949 of record CALEPS010000055.1, read on the forward strand.
AGTTAAACTGGTTCGGGTACGCAAAGAAATCACTGCCGGTACAGAACATATAACTGCTGCTCACATTCGGGCATGGCAAGCCGGCGCGTTTCGGCTGGTTTATAGTCATGACATTCTTCGAGCTGCAATTAAGTGCTTTGCCTACCTTGTAGCGGATGTTCGTATTGGTGTTTTTGTCGGCAATGATTTGTATAGCGTTTTTGACACGGGTGGTACCATGGTCCGTCGTGAGAACCAATGTAAATCCGCGTTCGGCAGCAAGCCGCAGCAATTCATAGGTAGGGGAATGTCTGAACCAGCTGAGAGTCAGGCTGCGGTAAGCCGCTTCGTCGTTCGCTAACTCCCGCATGATCTTACTCTCCGTACGGGAATGGGAGAGCATGTCGATGAAATTGAGTACAACGATATTCAGCGGAGCCTGCACTCCCTTGAGTTGATGGATGACCCGTTCGCAGAAATCGCTTTCGTTCACCTTCCAATAGTTGAAACTCTCTCTTCTGCGATAGCGGTCGAGCAGGGTCTGAACCAACTCTTTCTCATACTGGTTCTTGCTATCTTCGTCCCCTTCTTCCACCCAGTATTGCGGATACATCTCCTGTATCTGCAACGGCAGCAGACCGGAGAAAATAGCATTCCGGGCATATTGCGTGGCGGTAGGCAGGATAGAGGTATATTGCTCCTCCGTACGGATGGAGTAGAACTCGCTTATCAGCGGCTGGATCATCTTCCATTGGTCATACCGGAAGTTATCAATGACGCATAGCAACACTTTCTCTCCCTTGTCCAGAAGCGGGAAGACAGTATGCTTCATCACGTCCGGCGACATAATCATGCTTGCGTCTTTGGGCGAAGCGGTCTTTCTGCTTTCTACTATCGACACGTAGTTCTTGGATATCCATTTGGCAAACGCAGCATTAGCCTGCGTACGTTGATCCTCGATCAGGCTGTGCATGCCCGAATGACCGCCTTGCTCGGGTTCCAAACCGGCTAATTCCAAATCCCATTTGCTGAGCAGGCGCTCGATTGCCTGCCATTCCTCGATAGTGGAAGCGGTATCAATGAGATAGGTGATGTCGCTCCATTCCTGGCGGTAACTCTGCTGCACCTGTTCCGTTACGATCTCCTGTTGGTGGATATGTTTCTTCAGGCACAAGAGGATCTGGGAGGGATTGACGGGCTTTATCAGATAGTCGGCTATCTTCTCTCCGATAGCCTGCTCCATGATATGCTCTTCTTCGCTTTTGGTGATCATCACCACGGGTATTTCCGGACGCAGACGTTTTATCTCCTGCAGCGTCTCCAACCCGTTCATACCCGGCATGTTCTCGTCAAGAAAGATAATATCAAACTGCCCGTTTTGGACAATATCAACAGCGTCCTCGCCGTTGGAGGCTGTTGTTACGTCGTAGTTTTTTCCTTTCAGATAAATGATATACGGTTGCAACAAGTCTATCTCATCATCAACCCAAAGTATTTGGCTCATAATTTCTCCATTTGTTGATAAGGTTGGTCATATCTTCCGGCCATTCGCTATCGAAGAACATGCGTTCGCCTGTCCGCGGGTGGGTAAAACCAAGGGTCTTGGCGTGCAGCGCCTGACGCGGACAGAGCGCAAAGCAATTCTCGATATACTGCCGGTATTTTTGTGTACGGAGTCCTTTTAGAATCTCGCACCCGCCGTATTTCTCATCCCCGAAAAGAGGGTGTCCTATATGCTTCATATGCACGCGTATCTGGTGTGTACGGCCTGTTTCCAAACGGCACTCCACCAGAGTGACGTACAAAAACTGTTCCAAAACCCGCCAGTGAGTGACCGCTTCTTTAGCTTGAGGGCACTCTTCCGGGTCCCAAACCCTGTATAGGGTCCTGTCTCTGTTATCCCGCGCAAGCGCGCCTTCCACGGTGCCGCAGTCTTCCTTGAACGTACCCCAGACAAGCGCGTTGTAGGTCCGCTCCGTCGTATGGTCAAAAAACTGCTTGGCGAGATGCGTCTTGGCTTCCGGTGTCTTGGCAATCAACAGAAGTCCGGATGTGTCTTTGTCTATACGGTGGACCAGACCGATGGAAGGATCGTTTATATCTACCATCTGGTCATTTGCCATTTGGCCATTGTGCTCGAAATGCCAGGCGAGGGCATGCAGGAGCGTGTGCTCGTAATTGCCGTGACCGGGATGAACAACTAATCCTGCCGGTTTATTGACCACCAGCAGATCCTCGTCTTCATATACGATATTGAGAGGAATATCTTCCGGCGTAATGGTAAAATCATGCGGTTCATGATCCAGCAGCACTTGGATTATATCTCTGGGTTTGACACGGTAATTGGAGGCAACCGCTTTTCCGTTAACCCATATGTTGCCTGCATCCGCAGCCGTTTGGATACGGTTGCGGCTGGTATTGGTCATGTGCTCTGCGAGATATTTGTCTATCCGTTCTTTTCCTTGACCCTTATCTACCTCGCACCGCCATCGCTCCCACAACTCTTCGTTTTCTATATCCGGATCTAAAACCATGTATCTTCTTCGGTATGTGTATCTCCTCCGCTTGCCGCTTTCTCTATGTCTTTAGACAGCCGCAAAGCAACAGTCTCTCCCTCTATCAGTCTCTCGCCTGCGTTCGGGGTCTGGCGGTAGATATATTGGATAACGCCTTCTTCTTCCGGTTCGTCGTATATTACCGCTCCCACGGTGAGCCTGTGTCTGAGCAACAGACTCCGTGCGTCCTGCAGCGTCAAGCCGATGACGGACGGCACTTCCACCTCTTCTGTGCCACGGCCGAAGCCTACAACCAGCCGCACTTTCGTTCCTACCGCCAGTTTCTCTCCCGGCTGTACACTGACGCCGTTACATTTGACATCCAGCACCAGATCTCTGAAGGCGGAAGGCTCATAGTCATAGACGGTGTCCACCTGCAGACCCATGCCGCGGAGAGTGGTCTCCGCCTGGCGGTAACTGATATCTTGCAGGTTCGGCATGGTCACCTGGCGTTTCGTAGTAGCGTTGATTGTAACATATACAGCGCGTCCGTGTTTGGCATGAGAGTCCGGCTTGGGGTCCTGATCTACAATCGTGCCAAACGGCACTTTGTCCGAATAGGTGGAGTCCACAATGACCAGATGTAATCCCTGTTCCGCCAGGACAGGCACTGCCTCTGCTTCTACCAATCCGCGTACATCGGCTACTTCCACCTCTATGCCATGCTCCGTATAACGCTTCAGATAAGCGATTAAGGCTACAAGGATACCGATACCCAGAACAACAGCCAAAAGGATATTCCACCCGACGAACTTGAAGTCGGACTTATCGAAAAAACTCAATTTTTTCATAAAAAATACAATTTACTGCGCAAAATTACAATTTTTTTTGGATATATGCAAAAAAGATAGTATTTTTGCACCGTTTTTCGCAAAAAGGCGAAACAAAAAGTAAAATAAAGCTTTATTAACTTAAAGTATGAAGGTTTGTGCTAGTCGAGTGTAAGTTCACTTACACTACTCGACGAAGCCAAAGCTCCAGAAATTTTAAATTTTTTAAAATTTATGAAGAAAGTTATTCTTATGGTAGCTGTTGCAATGGCTGCACTCAGCTGCGCAAACAAAGAGGCAGAGAAAGCAGAAGAGGCCGCTCCGGCACCTGCAGCAGTAGAGGCTCCGGCTCCCGCTCCCGCAGCAGTTGAAGCACCGGCACAGGAAGAGACACAGGCTCAGAAAGAGGCTTCTCTTATCGAGCGTGCTGTCGAACTCGGTCACGATGTAGCAGATGAGGTTGAGAAAAACAAGTAAGCACTATTTTACTTGTGAGATCATCTCACATGAAGCGGCCTTCGGGTCGCTTTTTTATTATATAAATCTGTTTGTAACTAACAAAATGCAATATTCAGTAGCAAAAAGCAAAATTTATTGCACAAAAATACATTTTTTTTTGGATATATCGCAAAAAAGTAGTACTTTTGCACCGATTTTCGCGATTTTGCGGAAAAAATAGAAAAATAAAGCTTTATTAACTAACTAAAAGTATGAAGGTTTGTGCTAGTCGAGTGTAAGTTACTTACACTACTTGACGAAGCCAAAGCTCCAGAAATTTTAAATTTTTTAAATTTATGAAGAAAATGCTTCTTATCGTAGCTGTTGCTTTCGTAGCAATGAGCTGCGGCAACAAGTGCTGCGAGAAAAAATGCAACCAGGACACTTGCAGCCACGACACCGTTGAGGTTGTTGAGGCTGTTGAGGTAGCTGAGTAATCAGAACTTGTTAGCTCAAAGAAGAAGCGACGCATTTGCGCCGCTTTCTTTTTGTTTATGAGTGCTAAATGAGTCGTAAATGACCCCGCGCCCTTGGCGCGCTAAACAGAGCGGAGCTCGCTCAACAGCAAGCTCCGCTTGCGCTAAACAGCGGCTTCGCCGCGCTTAACCTTGGTGGGCGGCGTCGTACTCCTCGCCGCAGACCTTCCGTCGCGGGCAAACCCCTCGTATAAGTACCAAAACTCCGTTTTAGTAGTAAATACTCGGGGCAGCTCCGCTCTCCCCAGGGATTAAAAATCCCCGGGGGTCCCAAGGTTAGCCTTGGTGGGCGGAATCATATTCCTGCCCACAGACTAACCAAAGGTAGGCGGTCATGGTCTTTTTGCCGGTGGCGAGGTCCTTCTGGGCGATGAAGTCCAACTGGTCCTGCGAGATCTTGTTCAGATCCTTCCGGCGGGTAGCTACCATCGCACGCACCTCGGTGAAGCGCTCACGGAGCGCCAACTCTTTCGCACTCGGCTGGGAGGTACGTTCGCCGCGGACGGATGTGAACTTCAGACCGGTCAGTTTGGCGTAATTGTAAATCGTGCGAAATTTCTTACTGATCTTGCCCGATATATGATGCACCGGGTCTTCAAATACAACTTTTCCCATAGTTAAAATTTGGTTTAATGGTTTAACAAATTGGTTACTTTGTTCTCGATTTTGGGAGTTTTCTGGAGCAGATTAGGTTTTTCTTGCAAGGGAGTTATGGGGTCCATAATGACCGAACAGAAAAGCCTAATGTGCCCAGAAAAAACCTAAATCAAAGCTTCGCGTATTCTTTCGCGATTACATACCCTCTCAGGCTCTTGTACTTGCTCTGAGCCTTGTACTCAGCCTCGTAAGCTGCTTTCTGCGTGCTGTCCGCTAAAGCAGCATTAGCATTGACCACCGCCTGTTTGAACTTACCCTGACGGGCGATCTCCTCCTCGCTGTACGCCTTGGTTCGCGGGTTGCAAATCTGACTGGTGTACTGTGTCTGTCCGCGTTGGGCGAAGATGATTTTCGAGTGCTTGCAGATCTTGCCTCGAAATGCCGTAAACGGCGCTTCTAAATTGATTTTACTCATAGTTAAGATTTGTTTTTGCGACCGCCCATATGTCCGCTACTTTCGTATCGACCATATATGGGCGATCTGGTTATTAATGATTGTTTCTTTCGGCGGCATTTTTGCCGCCGGTTTCTATTTCGTTCATTGTGCCGGATGGTATCCGGCTTCCCTCCATGCAGGGAGGGTTAGGGAGGGCTTTTTTTCCTTCCTCCCACGTTGTCCTGTGCCCGCGATTTCTGCTTATGCAAAAACACGAGCCGCTTACGAGAGACATACGAGACGATAGCGACATCAAAAACACCGGACTTCTGATTTCGCTTAACCGCTCAAACGATTGCTACTCTCAAAAATCCGGTGCAAAGATAGCATCAAAGTAACTTTAGTGTTCCTCCAAAGGTGCAAATTTTTGCAGAAAATCGTATTTTTTCCGTTTCCTTGCCTGATTGAAGAACCATTTGACGATGCAATAAACTCTTTCGGGGGTTATCTTGTGTTTCTCCGCCACCTGCCTTCGCGCCTCATGCTCCGAAGCACCCTTGTCCCGAAGCACAAAGTAGTCATCCACTACTGCCTGATTGCGTACTTCTATCTGATGCCGTTTCTCCGACATCCGGTACTCATTCGGGTCATGTACCAAATACGGTACGTCGTATAAAGGATAGAGGTTATTTACCATTTTTTCATTTACCATTTTTTCATTTACCATTTTGTCATTTTTATTACATCCATTCCTTGTATAACCGCCCATAGGCATAACCCCTCAACGTGCAGTATTTCTTGCCGTTAAACTTGTACCCAGCGGCTTTCCATTCCTTGCGCAAGAACTCCCATTGTTCGGGCGTTAGCCGGTTGATAGCCTGCGTCAAGGTGGCAAACCGCTGCCGTTGTTCAATCTCTTTGGGGCTTGGCGGCGAACTGCGTTTTTGTGGCATCTGCATCACAATCTGCTTGCCGTTTTTCACTTTGTAAATCCGGTTTCCCAACTTCCCGCGCAGCATCATCTCCGTCCCGCGAACTGTCTTTATTTCTACAATCTGTGCCATAATTTTTACTTTTTTACATAAATTACTTTCTGTCCTGTCGGATTTGCCATCTTCCATCCGTCCTGCTCCAGCGTGGTGCCGTATTTGGCGTAATAGGCAGCGTAGGATAGCACTTGCTGTTTGGGCTGTCTTACCCGGAAATCCTGAATGAAGAAATACGGGTTGCGCCCTCGGTACGCGCCATGTTTGCGGAGCCAAGCGATGATGGCTTGTTGTTTGTCCGGCGCACAGGCATCCCATTCAATTCGGGTAGCGTCCATGCGGTTCTCAAAATGCGCATCCGGCTTAAACAACGCCCAATAGGTCTCAAAGTCCGTTTTTAAGTCCATAATAAAGATTTTTTTGTTTCGTCCCCTGCATGTCTGTCCCTAAAGTCCTTTTGGGGGATTATAGGGGGACTATACAAGGACAGACATACAAGAGGACTGAAACATTTTTCTTTTTATTCTTTTTTGGTTCTTTTTTCTTTTGTTTCTTTTACCGCCGTTCCCCTCTCCCTCCCTTGAGGGGAGGGTTGGGGTGGGGTTGTCATACGAACGCCAGCCGGAAGGAGTGCTTGATACTCTCGCTTTCGGGATGGGCGGCGGCGAGCTTCTCCGCGGTGCGTTTGAGGTCCGCACGCATGTCTTTGAGCTGCGCCGCCATCTGCTCCTGGAGCGCGAGTTGCTGCAGGTAGATAGCGTGGTTGGGGTCGGAGGTCACGGCAGGGTTGGTGTTCTTCTCCCATGTGAACGACTTGGGCCGGCTGACGACGATCTTGAAACCGTGGTACTCGATGGTGCCGGTGAAGGTGCGCGGCAGTCCGCGTTCTGCGATGAGTGCCTGCACGGCTTCCTCCACCTGCGGACGGAGGGACTTCAGCGTTGCCTCGGATTCGTTACATGCTACCTGCGCAGCGAAAAACTGGTCGATAACTTCATAATTGGTTGTCATAATGTTTAAAAGTTTTGTGCTCGGGTTGTATGCGAGTGGCCACTCATTGCACGTGCGGACACACAAACTTTCGCGGGTTGCGGGGAACGCCCCGCGGCGGGATAATTCGATGCGTTCTAAAACAACGCACCGCCACTCGTTTGATCGAATGACGGTGCAAAAGTACTGCTTTTAGCGAAAGTGGCGAAAAAACGGACAATTGAGAGATATTCACAAAACAAAACAAGTCGCTGAATTTTAGCGACTTGCGGAATTATTAAAGAGAAATATCAAAATATATTAGCGGACAAGAAAGTGGACATCCAGCGGACATTATCCGATGAATAGATATGATTGTATGGAGTGAGCACTTTTCGTTCTGTCCAGTTTATTTGGATCTTGGTATTTTACCATTCTGCCAAATATATCGCAAAATTGTGAAAGCCATTTTTTGAATGTTTTTGGTTTTCCTTTAAGGATGTCCGCTCTATAGATAGCTAAAGCATATCTTGCCCAATCCGGATCAGACGCTTCTTTGCGTTCTTCAACGATAAAATCTATCAAGCGGCGATAGTTTCCCGTTTTTTGATAAGCGTAGGTAAATGTAGCGTCCAAATCTTCTTTTGTGGGTTTTTCTTCTGCCGGAGAATGGAGCATTTGATGAAAGAGATTATTGTCAGACTTGGGTTGCTTAGCACTTATGACCTGTTCTACAAAAGGAATCAGGGTTTCTTGTTGTTGAGTGGAAGCAGATTTACATTCTTTTATCAGATCTGTAATAGAAATCTTTTCGTTTTCGGGAATATATTCATCTTCATCCCAGATATTATATATTCTTTGTAAATTGGTGATAGAATAATCAACGACCATTCTAAGTGATTCTAATTCCGGTGACACATCAATAGGATTCATCGCATTAATAGCAACGAGGATCTGTCTAAACTTTGCTAATCTTTTCCGTGGAGGTAAATGCCTGTATCCATTATTTAGTGCTTGGATGTCGGGAATGATGTGTGGGGGAACTATTTCGAGGAAACTATCGTTATGCTCACTATTTGATTTTTCTCCTCTTCTTCGAAAAGCCTGTGTAAAATGGTTAAGATAAGGTCTTGCATCCAGATAGTCGGTTTGCTTATAAATAGTGGTCAATACATCCGTCAAGTTCGGGTTTTGCACTGCCACGATATAGTATACTGCTGCAAAGATAATAGTTCTTTCATACATTCTATTACAGCAATAATCGTATTCTGTATCTGTATCCTTCGGTGGTGTATTGGTATGAGGCTGTTCTTTATCTAATTGTGCATATAGGTCACTGACATACATTGCTCCAAATTCGTTATTGATTTGCTCAACGATGGTATATACCGTATTGAGAAAAGTTGTAATTGGTAAGGAATTGGGTTTTACTCTTTCTCTGATGGTCCCATCTGGAAATAGACGCCTATCATCTGTGCACAATGCCTGAAAAAGAATAGCGATTTCTTTCCATTCTCCTTGCAAATCTTTAAGCGATTGGGGTGTATATTTATTCTTAATTAACATGCGGTAGTAGTTATTTTGTCTTTTCTCCCCAACTAAAGTTAGGGTAACACAACGAAGACGAATATTTCTTCGCCCCTCTTTCTTCGTTCTGTTCGCGGTACTTTAGTTCCGCGTTTCCTGTTTATCCTCTGTGATGCTCGCTATATCCGCAGCGTAGCCGTTCATATCAAGGCATTGCGAGCGCGTGATACGCGCTGCTGCCGTTTCTTTACTATAGTCGGCATATGGCGCTAATACCAGCATAAAGCCGTCCGTACACCCGGTTAGATCTCTGCCGGAAGGATAGATGAATTTCCCGTCTAATCCTCGGTTGACGATATGAATCATCGGCAGTTTCTCTTTGTAGCATGCCTCATATACGGCTTTCTCTGCAGGCGATATGAAAGGCGATACGAGTACAACTCCGCTTCTAGCAATCCGCATATAGTGCTCTACTTCGGCGTGTATCTGCTCGTCCGTTAGATTACGATGGCAGCGCACTTGCATCCGCTCTGGGTACTTCACCAAAAATGTATTGCCCACCGCAGTATAGGAGTGTCCCTGCTTGCCGACCTTGAAATCGTATACCTTTTTAAGCCTGTCGGGATAATGCACCTTGAGCCAAAGCCGCCTCGGGTTATCATCCAGATAGTTTACCCATGCCTCTTTCTGTCCTTTATGAAAGAGGATCTTATCATTGAACCCGGCTGAGAAGAGGGGGGACTCGTTCCGTTTTTCTTCGTTTCGTTCGCGGGACTTTAGTTCCGCGTTTCCTCGCCAATACTCATGTGTGCAATTGCTCTTCCACGCAGCGATGAGTTTGCCTAATGACCATCCTTTGGGTAGCGGGTCTCTGACATAAAGCATTCCATGGAAATGATCCGGCATAATCTTATAATGGAGTACCTGAACGCGGCTGCCTGTCTTTTGGGTTGTTTCTGCCGCCATCGTTCGGAAAGCTTGTGCCACATATTGCCCCAATGGAGTCGGCTCTGCGTTCGCCTCGTCGGGAGAACCGCCCACAAGTGTGCCTAAAAGGCGCTTACGATCCACGGTTGTCACCGTAATTAGATAGATGCAAGCAGAAGCGTAGTCATGTCCTTCTTTCCGTTGTAATCTATTATGATTTACTGGCGTTTTCTCCATATACTTCCTTCGTCTTGTTTTTCTTCGTCCCTCTTTCTTCGTTCCTCTTTCTTCGTCCCGTTCGCGGGACTTTAGTTCCGCGTTTTCTTCCTTTCCGCGGGCATACTATTTTCCATTCAATTCCCCTATTCATATGCGGACAGGGGTGGTTGTTTTCCTCTTTTACACATTTCTGCTGCAAAGATACGAAAATATTTGGATATATGCAATTTTTTTTGCATATTTGTAGCAAAAATGATTTATGGTTATATCCGCGTAAGTTCCGACAAGCAGACAGTCGAGAACCAGCGGTTCGAGATTCAAAAGTTCTGCGAGAGGGAGAAATTATCTATTGACGGCTGGATAGAAGAAACCATCTCCGGCACAAAGGCTTACAATAAACGGCAGTTAGGTGTGTTGCTAAAGAAAGTGGAGAAAGAGGATGTGATTATCTGCTCTGAGTTGTCACGGCTTGGGAGGTCGCTTTTTATGATAATGGAGATACTGAGTATCTGCATGAAGAAAGAGTGCCGCGTATGGACAATCAAGGATAACTATCGGCTTGGCGATGATATTCAGAGCAAGGTATTAGCATTTGCTTTTGGCTTGTCGGCAGAGATTGAGAGGAATTTAATTAGTCAAAGGACCAAAGAGGCTTTAGCGAGGAAAAGAGCAGAGGGCGTTAGACTTGGAAGACCTCTTGGAAAGCAATCGAGGCAATGCACATATAAGTTGCATAAGAAAGAAGACTTGATACGTGGATTGTTGGCAGAGGGTGTATCTTTTAAGAATATTGGCGATATTTTGCATGTAAACAAAGATACCGTAAGAAAATACTATCATACCTTTATGGAGTGACTTATAAAATACGACCTATTCTTCGCGGTCGTGATATCAAAAGATATGGATATGAATGGGCAAATTTATACTTGATTGCAACATTCCCTTCGCGACACTATGACATAGAGAAATATCCTGCGGTCAAAGAGTACTTACTATCTTTCGGAATGGAAAGACTTGAGCAAACAGGGAAATCTCATGTTATCAGAGGAGAGATTGTAAAGGCACGTAAAAGCAGTAATAATAAATGGTTTGAGACCCAAGACAACATCAGTTATTGGGACGATTTCTTTAAGCCGAAAATTATATATCCAGAGACTACACAGGGAGCATATTTTGTATATGACAATCGCGGGTTTATGTTGGACAAAACATGTTTTATGCTAATTACAAATGATGCAGAATATCTACAATTGACTCTTTCTAGTAAACTATTTGAGTTTGCTTACAAACATATTTTTTCCAGCGTTTCTCTTGGTGATCATGGGTATCAATACAATAAACATGCGCTTCTTAAATTACCGATATATAAGCCACATAGCTCCATTCTAATAGAAAAGGATAAGTTGGATAAACAAATTTACAAATTGTATAATATCTCAGAACAGGAGATAAAAGAAATAGAGAGCTGTTAAAACTCTCTATTTTCTATATAAATAATTTCGTCTTGGGTTAGGTGATATGCCGTATAGACATCATCGTCCAAATTATGCGGAATAGGAATATTCAAAACGTAAATAGAAAACATACGTACTGCCTTTTCGCCTAGTTGTACCGATAGGGTTCTATAGTACCAATCTATAAGTTTTGAGTTTAAATAATGTTGTATATGTGGTAATAAAGAACTGTCATTTGCAACCATGAAATATGTAGTATTATTACAAAACATCACATCATTACATAGTACAAAATTTAACTCTTGAGTTATATCTGCATAGAACAATTTCGGCTTAAAGAAATCGTCCCTTATGCGAGTATCTGTTAGATGTGATTAATTTTTCTATCATTAATAATAAAGTTAATTTCTTCCTCAGTAAGATTGTATACATTGAATACTGCATTATCTACGTCATTGTCTGATGCCTGATTATAGATACGTTTATATATAATATTAGTCAGTGATTTAGGAAAATCTAATTTTAGCAACGTCTTTTCTAAAGTAGTTACATACAATTGAATACCTCCGCCTTGAACTTCAGCTTCTGTCGTTAATTTTAGATACCAATCAAAAAGTTGGCTATTCATTATACCTACAAATTGAATTAAGCAATCTTTATTACCTGTCATAATGTCTACTGCATTGTTACAAATATATTTTCTCTCGTCGAAACAAAAGTTAATGTTACACCCTATTATTTTCCACATTACTTTAGGCTTGTTAAAATCGTCCATATAAGCACAGTTACGAAGATTATATGGGGTGTCCCCTTGGTCTTCTCGTTTCTGAATATTATCCCAGTATTTATCAAGGTGTTCTTTCACTGCGGGGTAGTCTTTGATGTCTATTGGCGGATACTGACCTCTAACGCCATTATGGGTGTTAATTAGCCATATACCAGCCCAATCGAACCCGTATTTCTTTATATCTCTACCGCGAAGAATAGGTCGTATTAAATCGGCTGTTCTTCTACGTTCATCTTCATCGCGGCAATTAGATAGAATTTCCTCTCTCTTTTCTGTTGATATTATGAATGCGTCGTTATATCCAGTCTTTATACCATAGTTAATTTGTATATCCCAATCCTTTAGTGGTGTCCCAATAGATTCTATTTTATTCTTGATAGATTGCTCTATTTCAGAAAGAATAACCCAACTATCTGCATTAATAAAACCTGATATTGTATGATGTTTGCTTACAAAATCACCTAGGTCTTTTATGCAATCTTTGTTTTGTCCTTTTGCTTCTACGCAGATTGTATGTTTCTTATTCGTGTTTTTTTGGAAAAGCAGAATATTTGTATCTACGGTTGCACTATCAAATATCTTGACGCCAGCAAAATCGATTAATAGTTTGGGATCTGTATTGGAAGAGAAAAATAAACGAGTTTTCTCTCCATATCCAGCACGCATCCATTTATTAGAAGTAATGTAGCACAAATGCCCTTCCGCTTTTAATAATTGATGTCCTCTTTCGTAAAATAAGCAATAAATGTCAGCTCCTCGTTCATATGTATTATAATGACCATCTACGTAATAATCAGCGAACTTGATATCATATTCTTTACCTTTTTTGTCAATGCCTTTTTTCCCTGTACTCTTTTGCAATTGTATATACGGTGGATTACCTATCACTATATCGAAGCCTTGCTTTGAAGGTCGATTGAACACATCGGCAAACCAAGTGTGCCATAAGAAGAAATCTGTATTAGCGGCAATATCATATTGCTCAGGAAAATCTACTCGGATATGCTGCTCGTGGAGTTGCTGATTTACATTATCTTTTATTTGCTGACGCAAACGAGTTTTGATTTGATGATCAGTAGTCAAGAAATAGTCATCCAGATGCTTGCGTAACGTCTTTCTGAGAATATCCAATTGATCATCAAACATAGAAACCTGTAATGCTTCGTGCTGCTCTTTTTTGTTTTGTGTGAGCGTAGATAAATCGACTCCCTTATATTGCTCTAAGAGTGAGTTGCCCTGCATAAACTTATAATCAAAGTTTGGCAATGCCTCCGGTTCTTCCAAATCAACTACAATACTCAGCCAGAAACGCAAACGGGCAATGTCTATTGCTCCTTTCTCTATATCTACTCCATAGATGTTGTTTTGGATGATTTCTTTCTTTAGCAAATAACGCGGTTCGCCCTTACGCAAGGCATCATTGACAGCTGTACGACAAGCCATCAATAAGTTAAGTAATCCCATTGGAAAAGCTCCTGAACCGATTGCAGGGTCACATATCTTGACATCACGAAGCGACTCATCCAAGTCAATCAGTTGCTTATCGTCGTACTGCTGAATGCGTTTGACCGTCATTTCAGGATCGTTCACGAATGCTCTAATCGCTTCCTCAAAATTTTCCTGGCGTTGTTTATTCACTTCACTTTTCTTACGGGCTTCATCAATCAAATATGCAGTAAGAGCCTCCTTACACATGTAATCGACAATCTCTTTGGGTGTATAGAAAGCACCTTTATCCTTGTTATCCTCCAACAGGTTCTCGAAGATTTTGCCAAGCATTTCGGGGTCAACTCCAATCTCTCGATCTAATGGGTCGGATTCATCTATGGTGAAATTGTATCTGTCGAAGAAGTCAAAGATTCCACAAGCATCGCTATAATACTCATCGTTTGGTTTGCGGACTTTATCTTCTTTTCCCGGATTAGAGAAGAAATAAGAAGGTAGTGGCAGACTGAGTTTATCCAACTCATCACACTCAAACAATCCTCCGTTCAGATATGGGAAATCCTTCCATTCATTATAGAGAGTCATATCCCAGTGCTCTTGATGGAATAGTACTTCACGGGCATCTTTTGGAGTATTAAAGACCCCAAAGAAAAGCGGTTCTAGGACTTTATCCAAGAAATCGTATTTCTGTTCTTCCGTGCAGGAGTTAAATAACGTATGGGTATAATGAATATCCTCTTTGAGCCATGCTTTATTTTGGAGGAACTGGATGAAGACAAGTCGTCCCATCAGTTTCTTGATATAGTCGCGTGCGTATTTCTCTGCCAATTCCTTATCGCCCTTTGCATACTCTACAAAACCATCTATCAGATTGTCCTCAAACCTAACAAAGTTCACAAGGTCTTGATAGAAATTGCGATATTCATTGAAGAACTCATCAGAAAGCGTTTCTACGGAGAATGCTTTTTCCAGATTGATTGCAGTTAGATCCTGCTTTTGCAATCCTTCAAACCGCTCAGCCAAGGTGCGACACGGATATTGCTTTCCGCAAAGATAGGTATAGCGTTTCGCATTCGTAGAAGCCACATTGGACTCGCGTTTCTCCAGATACGAGAAACGCCATGAGCGATTTGCAGGGTCTTCATAGTGGAATACGATAAATGCACCTTCAAATTTCTCCACATACTGACGAATCAACATCTGGATACCTTTGCGTGCACGGTGGATATGACATCTGCTATCAAGCGTTACATCAAAAACCTTAATGTCCATGCCCATTGCAGGCAAAGTTGCAACATGCTTAATCTTTTTAATGCGTGATTGTGCTGCTTTCTCTTTTGCGTCTCTTGAGAGAGTAATCTCATCATAACCAGGATCAAAGGAACCGAAAATAGGCACAAGCACATCATTCAGCAATGAGTCAATGTCGCGAAAATCAGCATTGAAATAATCTTGGATAAATTGTTTGTCAAGCATATTGTGTTATTATTTAGATTCTTTGTTAAGGCCGAAATAGATATATGGTTTTCCATGACGCTCAATCATCTGTCGGTTGAGAGTCTTAAGTTCTTCTTCAACAATGGCATTCACCCGCGCCATTTTCTCCTCATCGGAGGACTCAAAGAGGGAAAGTTGAATATCTTTATACTGCTGTTCCAGACGACATACTTTGCGCGCAAGAGCTACATCGCCTTTTCCAATAATGGTTGAAGCGATATTCAGACGCTGTTTTGCCTCGGGCGACAAGCCGGCTGTACCAATAAAAGTGCGAATAAAGCCTCTTGCCGCAGTAATGAATTTGTTCTGCGATGCAGCTGCCTTTGTCAATTTGTGGGTATAGAGATTATATGCGTCCAAAGCTATTTGTTCTTTGGCTTCGTTACGAGCTATATTAGCAGATGCTGTTTCCAGAGTACAAGCACATTGCTGGAACATCTCCAAACAGGGAATAATTATTCCTTGCGGAGCGTCAGAGGAAATACGCACATACTGACTGCTCGCCATATTCAAATCGGTCTTGACTACAAACAACGAGTCGCTGACTTCCGATTGGAACGAGGAATATATAGGAGCCTCCACAGAGTTGATGTATTCAAAGCGCTCTGGATATTCCTGTTTATATGTATGAAGTTCGGTAATGTACTTGGTGAACGGAGTTTCTTGTCCGTCAATCAACTTCATATACGCTACATGAGAGATTTGTTCTTCGTCCGAGTAAATGCGGTTATCTTCGCCAAACAGCGTGTGGAATGACTGCAACTTCGTAAACGCACGCTGAACAAGATTCAAAGTGTCATTACCTTCTGAGGAGGGGAAGAAATTATATACATATACTTCTTTCTCCATTGAGCCGATTCGGTTGACACGTCCGATGCGCTGAATAAGGCGAGTAGAGTTCCACGGTGTGTCGTAGTTAAGAATGGTGTTTGCACGATGCAAGTTTACACCTTCAGCCAAAACTTCAGTAGTGACAATTGCATCATAGTCGTTCAGCCACTCTCCCTCATAATTGGCATCGAAATTAGCACGAATGGTCTTCTCTTTCTCATTACGGTTGGCTGCTGTTATTTTTAGCACACGCTTACCGGCATCTTCCAGCGCATCGGCTATCTCATTAACAGTTGCGATGGCTTCCGAGAAGACTACGAGTTTTTGCGGACGGTTCTTCTCTTTATCAAATAATTCAGTATAGATAGCTAGTTTGAATCGATCTAATTTCGGATCAGTGTGCTCATCTTTCCAACGCATAACCAATTCATCAATATAACGGACATCTTCTACCAACAAGTCGTAATACTTTGGGTTGAAATCAGAACGTCGATACTCTGCATTTTGATGCTTGGCATTGCGTCCTTCTTTGGTCAGTTTGGCTATCTTCTTGCGGATGTCCTCATAGCATTGCTCTTTTGTGTAATGAGCATTTCCGGACCGTTTCTGCTTCGCTTTCAAGTTTAATTCAGCATTTACATCAATGCTCGGACAGATAAAGATACAATCATCATCCCACATCTGAATCATATTACGGGTATAGCGTTGCAAGTTCTCTAATGACTCACGGAATGCAGTAATACTACTCTCCAAACGCTTAACAAGCAACATCTGCATGATACGTGCCAAATGAGAAGATGATTTTTCCGGACTCATATTGCGACCGGAATAGCGTTTCTGCAATTCCGAATTGAGATACTCAGTAGCGCGATAACGCATATACACAATGCCCGGTTCGCCCAAGTTTATTGCTTCCGGTTTTGGAGCAATCAATTCCATGGAATCATAAAACAACTGTGAGAGCCTGCGATTCATCTTGTACTCAAGCTTTACCGGCCCCTTAATAACAGGAAAGTCCAAGTCTTCCTTGTAGTCGTTCTTTATATCAGTCCTTGTACGACGAACTAACAACTCTGCCAAGACTTTGTCATGGATATTCTGTGAGAGATAAATCAAAGCATTTTGGTTGGCTTGCTTCTCTTGTTCTCCTGTCGGGTGCTCGGAGATAATTTTGCGATAACGGTCACAGGCTTGGACAAAGAAATAATCCAGATTATGCCCTTCTACAGCCAGTGTACTCTCTTTCGGATGCCGTTGGAAGAGGTATATCTGATTACGCAAATCTTCAGGTGAGTTATTCTGTATCGTTGCAGAAAGAAGCCCTATGTAAGGATAATATCCGGCTTGGAGATTAATCTCCTCAATCAAATCTTCAAGCATCTCATATTTCTGTGTACCTCTGTTGCGGAAGTTATGGCTCTCGTCTATTACAATTAAACCATAAGGCTCATGCTTCAGCTCCTCGGAGAAGTCTTCGGATTCTTCCTCTACGTCATCATCGCCCTCTTCTACCAGCTTGCCAATACTACCGGTTGTGACAAAATCGACATATTGAGCAATCTTGTCTTCCTTATCTTCGTCAAATTGAGCAATCGTTTTCTCCCAAGAAGACTTGATAGCAGGTGGAACAATTATAAGCGCCTTGCGTGCGCGTCCTTCGTCTTCAGCCGTATCTAAATAGTATTTGAGCACAAGTACACCCACAATTGTTTTTCCAAGACCGACAACATCACCCAGCAAGAAACCTCCGTGTTGATGCATCACTTGATGACAAAGGATGGCTGCATCCATTTGGAACTTGAATGGCTTTATCTTCTTTGGCAGATAGCTTTCTAAAACAGCCTCCATATCGTCATTAGTAAGTGCACCAAATTTATCATTCAGCAAGCGAATGTATGCTTCATACGGAGTAAGCGATGTTTCCTGCGGTTTTTCTGGAGGAAGTTCCTGAGTGATTTTTGCTGGTTTTAGCACTTGTTCAAGGTATTCTTTTTCCCATGGTGTCGCTAACTCCCAAATCTCATCAAACCACTGATTATGTCCTTTGCAAGAGAGGTCGTCGGAATCGCTGAAATTAACTATTTGTTTGTTCGTCTCTAAATAGTTTAATTCACGGTTTCCTTTCTCTTTATCAAAATTCCTTAAACCCTGTTCTGTAAAATTGGAACTACCTATTATACCATAAGCATACTTTTCACCTTCTGAAGAAACACCATTGAATATGTAGCATTTAGAATGTAGGAACTGAGGTCTCCCATCTGCATCTTTTTCATACTTTCGTATCTCAATCTTTCCTGATTCACACCCCTTGAGCAAAAGCCTCAATGCATCTTGGTACTCGGGCTTGATATTTTCATTAAGGCGTTCCATATCTTGCTTCATGAACTCCTGCGGGAACTTAGCATCGACAAGGGGTGTGAGAACTTGGTTGGCATACACAAACATCTCACGACCTATCACCAGCTTTAGTTTAGCATTTTCTTGCTGCAAGAAAGAACGTAGTTCGTCCACAACCAAAGCAATACCGGGAATGTCCCAATAACCAGTAGCTATCTTTATCTCCTTCAATCCGACAGAAGAAATACAACGACGCAAGATGCTGGTCATTGTTAAACTACTCTTAGAGTTATCAATCAGTGTGTTTTGCATGTCTATTTATTTCTTTTTCTCTCTTGTTATTTTTTTGCCTTGCCGACTTGTCCTGTTATTTCTCAATTATCTCCCAATGACCACCTTTGTCCGGGCCTACGTGGCGGATATATCCAGACTCTTGCAATTGCTGTATAT
>CALEPS010000056.1 GCA_937910305.1 uncultured Bacteroidales bacterium
CGATAACTATATCTATTGGTTCCGTCCGGAATTTGATACCCAGGCGAAGGTGCAGGCTTGGTACGACCGCCTGATGAGCGATGAGAAACAACTCAAAGCCAGCGGACTGAGTGCCGCTGCGGCGAAGAATATATGCAACGGATTGATCTATCTCCATTGCGAGGTGCTCTTCGTGGAAGACCAGCGCAGGCCGGGATGGCTGCATCCGCGTATCTCGATCTATCAGAGCCATTCGTTCAACGAACTCTATTCGGACCAGAAAGAGATACTGATGCGCATCTACAACGATTATTTCTATCGCCGTCATACCCAGTTCTGGCGCGACTCGGCGATGCGCAAACTGCCTACGCTCATTGGTGCTACCCATATGCTCTGCTGCGGCGAAGACTTGGGTATGGTGCCGGCTTGCGTGCCGGACGTGATGCATGAGTTGCAGATTCTGTCGCTCGAGATACAGCGTATGCCGAAAGATCCGACGGTTAAGTTCGCGCATCCGGCTGACGCACCGTATCAGAGCGTTTGTACAACCGGTACACACGATATGAACCCGCTCCGCGCCTGGTGGGAGGAAGACCGCGCTGTGACACAGCGGTTCTATAACGAACAGATGGGATGGTGGGGCGAAGCTCCGAAAGAGATGACGCCGGAGATAGCTGAGTTCATCATCAACCAGCATATGTACAGCCCCGCTATGTGGACGATACTCCCTCTACAGGACTGGCTCGCTATCGATGCTGACGTACGGATAAAAGACCAGTTCGCAGACCGTATCAACCTGCCGTCCGATCCGCGCCATTTCTGGAACTACAGGATGCATCTTACCCTGGAGAAACTGAAAGAGTGCGATGCGTTGAACGCAAAGATCAAGAAACTGACAAGCGTCAGGTAAAGTACGAAGGACAAATGTACGATGTACGAAGGAAAGATGTACGATGTACGAAGGTTAGGGGATGAGCGAGAGCTTGTCCCTTACTTTTTGCATGAGCCAGAGAGGAGTGCTGGTCGCTCCGCAGATACCTACTTTGAGGTCGGCTTTGCCGGCAAGACCGCTTTGCTCCAGTGCTTCTTCGAGCTCGTCTGGGGAGGAGATGAAAAGAGTGTTTGGGTTCGCCTCTACGCATTTTTGGAACAGCACTTTGGCGTTGGACGACTTGGCGCCGCCTACAAAAAGAACGATGTCGTTCTCGCGTGAGAAAGCTTGCAGCTCCGCTACGCGGTTTGCTACATTGCGGCAGATAGTGTCGTGGTACTCGAAAGACCGCTCCGCTGTAGGACCGGCTTCGTCTGTAAGACCGCTTACGCTGTAAGACCGCTTGCGCTGTAAGATTGCTTCGACGAGGTGGTTGAATCCCTCGACAGACTTGGTGGTCTGGGAGAATAGGTATATCGGCCGCGAGAAATCAAGGCGGTCGAGTTGCGTTTCGTTCTCAATGACGACAGCGGTGTTGTTGGTCTGTCCTTGCAGACCGATCACTTCGGCATGACCGGGTTTGCCGTAGATAACTATTTGAGGCGGCTGCGGCTCGTCGTTCTTATGCGTCTCATAGCAGGCGCGGATGCGGTCCTGCAGTTTCTTTACCACAGGACAGGTGGCGTCGATGATCTCTATCCCCCGTTGCTGCGCAATCCAGTATGTGCTAGGCGGTTCGCCGTGCGCACGGAGAAGCACACGCGAATGGGAGGGTAATGTGCGGAGGTCGTCATAGTCGATCGTCTGAAGACCCTTGTTCTCCAGACGTGCTACTTCCTGGCCGTTATGCACGATGTCGCCCAGACAATAAAGCGGACCGTTCGCCAGTTCGCTTTCTGCCGCTTCGATAGCGCGCGTCACTCCGAAGCAGAAACCGCTATGTTGATCAATAGAAATCTGCATCCTAGTTTATCTAGTTTAACTAGTTAATCCAGTTTGTCTATCTTTTCGTTAAAAAGCTTAATGATCAACTCCATCTGCCCCTCGCGGGTCATGAAACTGTTGTCCACTACGACGGCGTCATCCGCCTGACGGAGCGGAGACTCCGCACGGTGCGTGTCGCGGTAGTCGCGGTCATTCACATCGGCTAAAACAGCCTCCATGTCCGGGTGTCCGCCTTTAGAAACCAACTCGTCATAGCGCCTCTGCGCACGTACTTCCGGACTCGCGGTAAGGAAGAGTTTCAGTTCCGCCTTCGGGAAGACCACGGTACCTATGTCACGGCCGTCCATGACGATGCCTTTCGCTTCTCCCATCTTCTGCTGCTGCGCTACGAGGAACGCCCGTACTTCTTTGATTGCGGATATCCGGCTGGCGGCATTTCCCACTTCCAGAGTACGGATAAACGGCTCCACGTCCTCCCCGTTCAGGGTCACATGTTGAACAACCCCCTCCGGCTCCCCCTCAAGGTGAGTGACAGGAACTCGTTTGAAACCCACTTGGATCTTTTCCAAGGCGGCGATGATGTCTTCGTTGGAGTCCAGATGGTTGCGGAGCGTGTATAAGGCTATCGCGCGATACATAGCACCTGTGTCCACATACGTATAGCCGGCATAGGATGCCAGCGCTTTGGCTATCGTCGATTTGCCGCAGGACGAATAGCCGTCTATGGCTACAATGATCTTATTTGCTATTTCGTCATTTACCATTTTGTCATTTATTTCATTAGAGAATGGATATCGAGTGTCAGTCCTACCTGGTAGGAGAAATTGGATTTTGTTAACTGGCTGATTGCGAAACCCAACCGGACTTGTTTGATCTTTACTCCGGCACCGAGCGCAAAACCTGCCAGCGATTTCTGGTCCGTCAGCTGCAATTCCGCGCGCCGGCGGTGGTTGTAACTGAGGGCGATATAGAATTTCTCGCTCTTGGGAACAACCTCAATACACCATATCGTATGGCGGAACATCATGTCGTACCATTTGACGTCATGGGGTATGATGTCGCCGGTCGTCGGACTCTTGTCCAGACTTGTCCATTCGTAGTTGAGATGCCATGTCTGCATGTTATGTATCTGCAGGTGGAACCGCAAAGGAGCATGTTTGACGCGGTAGGTCAGACCCAACTGCAGGTTCAGCGGTAGCATCTCATGTCCGGTGCCGTCTTCGGAGGAGTAGAAACTCTTAATCTGCCATCCGATATTTTGCAGCACCAGCCCCATCTGGAAGGTTGAGTCTCTTGTCTGGAAATGTGCTCCTACGTCTGCGCCGATGGCGAACGAATTATAGCTCTCGTAAATCGAATAAACGGGTTTGAGCGTCACGCCGATCTTCCAGCATGGATGCAACTGACGCGCGTACATCACGTCTATCAGTATGTCCCGCGCACCGAAACTGCCGCCGCTTAAGTTACCGTTCTCGTCCGCATATTTCATCCGCCCGTAGTCCAGATAATGGATACCTACGGCGAAATAATTCGGTTTCTCCGGCGCACCGTCACCGCTGCTCCGCAATCCCTTTGCTTCGCCGAAATTATGTCCGTATAGTGCGGAACCGAACATCGTTCCGGGCAGATAATAGGAGTAGTTGAGCTGCAGCGTCATGTGGCTGTTCGCGTGCAGCAAGGCAGGGTTGCACATGCCCATGGAGATATCGCCGTCGCTGACGCTCACGTTGCTTCCGCCTAAGGCGTTCAGACGCGACGAAGTAGGCAGGCTCATAAAAGAGAACACCGATCTACCTGCGCTCGACACCTGACCAAATGTACAAAGAGACATGGTACAAAGGAGAAGCGTTACTATTTTTCTGCTTATAGCCACATTACCGCATTGTAAAATCGGGTGCAAAGGTACAACTTTTTTTTGAATTGCGCAAATTTATTTGCATATGTCAATTTTTTTTAGTAATTTTGCAGCGCAAAATGCAGAATACACAAAATAACTAAAATAATTCACTAAAAACAAACAATCTTTATGTGGTTAAAAGATTCATCTGTCGGCCGTAAATTCGTAATGGCCCTCAGTGGAGCGGCGCTTGTGCTGTTCCTGCTTTTTCATGGTTGTATGAACCTGGCGCTGGTGTTCAGCGAGGAGGCGTACAACGCGATCTGCCGTTTCCTCGGCGCTAACTGGTACGCCGTCATCGGATCGCTGGGTATTGCTTTCCTGGTGCTGGTACATTTCTGCTACGGTCTGTATCTGACCATCCAGAACCGTGCTGCGCGCGGCAATGACCGTTATGAGGTACGCGCGAAGAAAGAAGGTGTGACCTGGGAGAGTGAGAATATGCTCGTCCTCGGCTTCACCATCCTCGGTTTCCTCTGCTTGCACCTCTACAACTTTTGGTTCAAGATGCAGTTTGCGGAGCTCTCCGGCATCGAGACCGGTGCGTTTGATCCGCAGAACGGTGCCGCTTATGTCAAAGAGTTGTTCACCACTCCTGTCTGGGGGCAAGTGTACTGTGTGCTCTATCTGCTTTGGTTCGTTGTGCTCTGGCTCCACCTCAATCACGGTGTGGGCTCGGCTATGACCTCTATGGGACTCAACAACCTCAAATGGCAGAAACGTGTGGAGGTGATCTCTACCGTGGTAGCAACGATCGTTGTACTGCCGTTCACCGTAGTAGTGCTGTATTACCTGGGCATGGGAATAGGCATGCTTTGCTAAAGTGAAAGGTGAAAACTGAAAACTGAAAGGAAAGAATTATGGCAAAGAAAGAAGAAATAATTGATGCAGCTAAGAAAACAGTTAAGAAAGTAGCTGTTAAGGCTGCGAAGAAAGCTGTAGAGGCTGCAGAGGCAGCGGCTACTGCCGCAGCGGAGGCAATCAAGGAGGCGCAGACTCCGGTTATCACTCCGAAGGACGCTAAGATTCCCGAGGGACCGCTGGAGTTGAAGTGGACGAACTACAAGAACCATCAGAAACTGGTGAATCCGGCTAACAAGCGCCGTCTGGACATTATTGTTGTAGGAACGGGTCTTGCCGGTGCTTCGGCTGCCGCGTCTCTCGCAGAGATGGGATTCAATGTACTGAACTTCTGTATTCAGGACAGTCCGCGCCGTGCGCACTCGATTGCAGCGCAGGGTGGTATCAATGCAGCGAAGAACTACCAGAACGACGGTGACTCCGTTTATCGTCTCTATTACGATACCATCAAGGGTGGCGACTACCGTGCCCGTGAGGCAAACGTATATCGTCTGGCGGAAGTCAGCAATAACATCATCGACCAGTGTGTGGCACAGGGTGTTCCTTTCGCACGTGAGTATGGAGGTCTGCTGGACAACCGTTCCTTCGGAGGCGCACAGGTAAGCCGTACCTTCTACGCAAAGGGTCAGACCGGTCAGCAGTTACTGCTCGGCGCATACAGCGCACTGAGCCGCCAGATCGGCAAAGGCAAAGTGAAGATGTACACCCGCTATGAGATGCTTGACATCGTGCTCATCGCGGATGAGAACGGCGAGAAGCGTGCGCGTGGTATCATCGCCCGTAACCTCGTTACCGGACGCATCGAGCGTTTCTTTGCCCACGCGGTAGTAGTAGGTTCCGGTGGTTACGGCAACACCTTCTTCCTCTCCACCAACGCCATGGCTTCCAACGGCTCTGCTGCTATGCAGATGTACCGCCACGGAGCTTATTTTGCTAACCCCTGCTATGCACAGATTCACCCGACCTGTATTCCGAAGCATGGAGACTTCCAGTCCAAACTGACCCTGATGTCCGAGTCGCTCCGTAACGACGGACGTATCTGGGTACCGAAGAAACTGGAGGATGCCAAACTGCTGCAGGCAGGCAAGATCAAAGGACGCGATATACCTGAAGAAGACCGCGACTACTACTTGGAGCGTCGCTATCCGGCATTCGGTAACCTCGTTCCGCGTGATGTGGCTTCGCGTGCCGCCAAAGAGCGTTGCGACAAGGGCTACGGCGTGAACAACACCGGTCTGGCTGTGTTCCTCGACTTCAGCGAAGCTATCCAGCGTCTGGGCAAAGACGTAGTGGCTCAGAAATACGGCAACCTCTTCCAGATGTACGAGAAGATTGTGGACGAGAACCCGTACGAGAACCCGATGATGATTTTCCCGGCTATCCACTATACGATGGGTGGTATCTGGGTGGACTACGAGTTGCAGACATCTGTCAAGGGTCTGTTCTGTATCGGCGAGGCGAATTTCTCCGACCACGGAGCCAACCGTCTGGGTGCTTCCGCCCTCATGCAGGGTCTCGCTGACGGCTATTTCGTACTGCCTTATACCATTCAGAACTACCTCGCAGACCAGATCGGCGTACCGCGTATGAGTACCGACCTGCCGGAGTTTGCAGAGGCAGAGAAAGCCGTACAGGACAAGATTGACAAACTGATGGCTATCCAGGGTAAGCGTTCGGTGGACAGCATTCACAAGGAGCTGGGTCTCGTGATGTGGGACTTCGTCGGCATGGGACGTACTGCAGAAGGCTTGAAAGAAGGTATCAAGAAGATTGATGCTATCAAAAAAGAGTTCTGGACCAACGTCTATATCCCGGGTGAGGCAAACAGCCTGAACAACGAGTTGGAGAAAGCGCTCCGTCTGGCGGACTTCATTGAGATAGGCCGTCTGATGGCTGTCGATGCCCTCCATCGTGAGGAGTCCTGCGGCGGTCACTTCCGCGAGGAATACCAGACGCCGGAAGGCGAGGCACTGCGTCAGGACGACAAGTTCTCTTATGTAGGTTGCTGGAAATACATGGGTGAGGACCAAGAACCGCAACTCATCAAAGAGCCTTTGGATTACGAGTTTACAGAGAGAAAGACCCGTAACTATAAGAACTAAATGCGAAAATGCATAAATATGAAAATGTATAAATGCGAAAATGAGTAAATAGTTTTATGGATCAGTATATTGATATTAAAGTACGGGTATGGCGTCAGGCCG
Organism: uncultured Bacteroidales bacterium; assembly: GCA_937910305.1. Lineage (GTDB taxonomy): Bacteria > Bacteroidota > Bacteroidia > Bacteroidales > Paludibacteraceae > Colicola. Next base: position 6,818 of record CALEPS010000056.1, read on the forward strand.
GCCCCAAAGCTCAGGGACATTTCGAGACCTACGAGCTGAAACATGTATTCCAAGGCGCATCGTTCCTGGAGATGATTGATATCCTGAACGAGCAGCTTATAGCAGAGCATAAAGACCCCGTGACTTACGATCATGATTGCCGCGAGGGTATCTGCGGTATGTGCTCGATGTACGTCAACGGTCACCCGCACGGACCAGACTCTGCTATCACCACCTGCCAGCTGCACATGCGTAAGTTCAAAGACGGCGAGACCATCACCGTAGAGCCGTGGCGCAGCCGTGCGTTCCCTGTAATTAAGGACCTCATGGTGGACCGCGGTGCGTATGACAAGATCATGCAGGCAGGCGGTTTCGTTTCCGTCAACACCGGCGGTGTACCTGATGCAAACGCTATTCCTATTCCGAAGCCTGTAGCAGACGAGGCGATGGATGCAGCTTCCTGTATCGGTTGCGGCGCGTGTGCTGCGGCTTGTAAGAACGGCTCGGCAATGCTGTTCGTGGCGGCTAAGGTAAGCCAGCTCGCTCTCCTGCCGCAAGGCAAGATTGAGGCGGCTGCACGTGCCAAAGCCATGGTAGCTAAGATGGACGAACTCGGATTCGGTAACTGCACCAACACCGGTGCTTGTGCCGCTGAGTGCCCAAAGAGCGTCAGCCTCGCTAATATAGCAAGACTGAACCGCGAGTTCCTCAAGGCTAAGTTCAAAGACTAACGGAATGTACAAAGGGACAATGTACAATGTACAAAAAAATGGCGACTCGTATGAGCCGCCGTTTTTATTGTTGCATGTTTTGAGGCAAATGAGTTATTCTATTCTTCTTCCCATTGCGTCATAGACGTTCTCGCCTCGGAGGATAAGCAGTTGTCCGTTGCGGAATAGTTTGTACGCTTTGTTTTCTTCGTTCGCGGAAGGCTCTATATTTTCTGTAGTGCCGTCGTTCGCTTTGATGTTAAAACATACCTGCGAGATCCTTGTTCCGGTGCCGGCGGAGCGTTGGATTGTGAATGACTTGGCGTTAGCCGGAGCGGTCAGTGAGACGGTCTCTTTTGTTGCGCCGGAGATGTTATAAGTCGTGTTGTTGGCATTCCCCCAATGATAGGCGATCGTGTTTTTGTCCTCCGCCCAGTTGGGGATAGTTACATCAAAGGAAACAGAAGTGATTGTGGCGTTGTATGCCGAGAAATCGAAGGTGATGTAGTCGCTGTTGGCTCCCATATGCAGAAATCCCTGATCCCATTTGGAACCTTTGCCGGCGTTGAGTGATGCCACTATCGATAGTTGGCTGAAATCCGCAGGAATACCTTGGTTGGCGACTGATGGTTCTTCGCCCAAACTGAGATCCACACAGCAGTTGCCGCTGACAACTGCAGTTCCCCCTTGTTCTCCTCCTTGCTCTCCGCCTTGTTCTCCTCCTTGTTCTCCACCCGGATTCTCGCTCCCGCTATCACATGAAGAGGAAACTTCTGCGGTATTGGAGACGGTGAGTGTAGCTCCTGCGCCGCATGTGCTGTTGGCGACATGATTCTTTGCCACCGCGGCGGTCAGTTGGTCGTAAGCATAATTCGGCGCGCTCACAGTACCGCTGTTACTCGGCAGGTTTCCCGTGCAGTTCACGAAGGTGCAATAGTTGGTAGAACCGCCATAGACGCTCCATATCTTGGAGGCGCTGTTGGCTTTGCCTGCAAAAGTGCATCCCTCAAAGTAGCATTTCGCGTTCTCGGGACCGACATAATAGTCCGCTACGGAGGAGTTCCAGTAGCAGTTGAGGAAATGCAGTTCGCAGTTGCGGCAGCGGGTCATACGTTGCTTGCAACCTTCGTCCCACCAGCAGAAGCCGTATGTGATATTGTATGTTCCGTCTGCGGGTTTGTCAGAGGAGCCGGAGCCGATAAGATTAGAGAAACGGTGGTCGTCTGATCCGCCAGAACCGCCTGCTTTTGGTGCTTTGAGGTAACGAAAACGGCACCAAGTGACGCTGATGTTGTCGCTCTTGCCTTTGATGTCGAAGTTGCCGTCGCAGCCGTCTTGGAAATCGCAGTGGTCCACCCACACGTTCTTCGCACCGTCGAGGCACAAGTTGTCCCATCCGTCGCAGTCGTACGCTCCGGGACCTTCGAACGTCAGGTTGCGAAGGAGTAGGTTGTTCCCTTTTAGATACAGGATGCCTGAGTTGTCTTTGTTCTGCTGCGCAGAGATGAGTTTCTTGCCCGGTAGAGCCATGATGGTCATGTTACTTTTATCGGACGAAATATGATCCTTGACGGTGATATCCTGCGTGATTATAATCACGTTGTTTCCCTTTCCGAGAGCCGTTTTGAGGGCGGATTCAGATGAGACTAAGGTTGGCGTAGCATTTCCCCCACCGGTGACACTATTACCTGCATAGCCCCATGAGGACTCCGCGCAGTAATTAACGGCATGAAGAGAAGTTACTGACGGTCCGAGGACCAGGAACAGACTAATACTAATAAGAGAGATGATTTTCTTCATATTTGTAAGTTAATTTGCTCGCAAAGATACAAAAAAATATCTTTCGCTCCAAATAAAAGAAGCGAAAGACACAAAAAACGTCAATTTGTTGCATGTTTTTGCTAAAAATGCATCGTTAGCAGCGCATTTATTTTATTTCCTGAGCTATCTTAATCAGCCGTAGCAGTTGTGCGCGGTAGCCGTTCGGATCGAAACTGCTGTTCTGTTCAACGAGTGTGGCAGCCATGTTATAATCTGCCGAGCCGGAGTAGGGCGATTGGCGCAATAACATTCCGTAGGCGGCTACTCCGGCGGCGAAGTTCAGATTCTCGGAGCTGTTTCCGACCCACTCGTTCACCCTCAGATGAAGCGGAATACTCTCTTCGCCTAACATCCGTTTGTAACGGAAATCGAATCTGGCGACTTCTGCATTGCTGTCCCAACCCTCGGGAAGCGTCTCAACGTTGCGGGGGACAATCTCATACAGGGCGGTAATGGTCTGGTCAGCACCGATCTCACCGGCATCTTTGCTGTCATCGGAGAAATCCTCGTTGCTCATGACGCGGTTCTCGTAGCCAATCAGGCGGTATTGGGCGACGATGCTGGAGTCAAAAGTGATTTGTACCTTGGCGTCCGAAGCGACTGAGAGCATGTTCGCACGCTCGTGGCAGAACACCTTCATCATCTCATCCTCGCTGTCGATATACGTATAGGTTCCGTTGCCCGCGTTGGAGATTTTTTCCATCATTGCATCGTTCAGGTTGCCCCAACCGAAACCGCAAACGGACATGTAAATACCGTCTTTGGCATGGCTCTCTACGATCTCAAGAAGTCCCTCTCTGGAGGTCACTCCTACGTTCCAGTCGCCGTCTGTGCCGATGATAATCCGGTTGTTGCCGCCCTCGATATAGTTCTCCTGAGCCTCCTTGTAAGCCATTTCTAAGGCGCTTGATCCTGAGGTCGCACCTTCCGCTTTCAGGCTTTGGATCTTGGAAATGATCGTCTGCGCCTCGCTGCACGGAGTGGAGGGTAAGAGCAACTCTTCCCCGCTCGCATAGGTGATCAGGGAAATGCGGTCCTCGGCGCGCATGTGAGTTACCAGTTCCACCAGACCCGATTTGAGCAGATCCAGCTTGTCCTTGGAACTCATCGAACCCGACACATCGATCATGAAGACGAAGTTCGCTACCGGCATATCCGCTTCCTCTATATGTCTGCCTTTGATTCCTAATCGCATCAGCCGGTGTTCGGCATTCCACGGGCATGCACCGATCTCTCCGTTGATTGCTACGTCGTCACTACCCGTCGGAGCTGCGTAGTCGAACGTGAAATAGTTCAGAAACTCCTCAATCCGTACAGCAGACCGGGAGGGTAAGACGGCGTTCGAAGATGTCAGGCTCCGACGCATGTATGCATAAGACGCGCCGTCTGCATCGATTGAGAAGGTGGACTGGGGCGACTCGCTGGTGTTGATGAAAGGATTGTCCGTGAATTCCAGGAACCGGTCACCGCCTTCTTCGCTACCCGGGACAGGCTCTTCCCCGTCAAAATAATAGTAATTGTCGCTCGATCCGGAAGGCTCGTAGCCTCCGTTCTTGGAACAACCGGTTAGCAGCAAGCCACCGGACAATAACAGACTGATAGCTGTCAAGGCAAAATGGAAGTCTTTTTTCATAACGTGTACGGTTTTTAATGAAACATAAGATTTTCAAATCGGCAGCAAAAGTACTGCTTTTGAGCGGAATATGCAAATATCCGGCTTGGGAAAATACTTGGGAAAATCCTTCCGGGACGGTTTAGGGATATAGTGCTCACGCCCATTTGGCGAGAGCTTTTTCTTCTTTGGCGGTCATTTGGGCTTTGGTTTCTGGCGTCTTGTCGCCTTGACCGGTGAGATGCAGGACGCCGTGAATGAGAATGCGGAGCAGTTCGTTGTCAAAGGACGTACCGACCAATTCCGCATTGGAGCGGACGGTGTCCAGCGAAATGAAAATATCGCCGTTCAGCGTGGAGGGAGTGGAGTAGTCAAAGGTAATGACATCGGTGTAGTAGTCATGTCCCAGAAACCGGCGGTTCACCTCCAGCTCGCGCTCGTCGGAGCAGAAGATATAGTTGATATTGCCTACGGAAAAACCATAATCAGCCGCCACCGACCGTATCCAGCGGCTTACTTTGCGCTCATCCAGCGCAGGCATTTCTATGCTATCTGTATTAAATGTGATCATACTATGTTTTGATTGACCAATAATCTACCGGTTACCTGCCAATGATCTACCGGTTACTTATCCCTATTATATCGCACTTATCTCCCACTTATCTCCCACTTATCACGCACTTATCACGCACTAATTGCAGTTCTTTCATTCGTTTGGTATTATATACGTAGTATATAATACTATTGCGTTGGATCTTTTTTATCCAAAAAAGACAGGTGCAATCGCAAAAGCTGTTATTACGCCCGCCAAATCCGCCAGCAGGCAGCAAGCCACAGCATGGCGTGTGTCTTTGATGTTTACTGAACCGAAATAGACCGCCAGCACATAGAAAGTGGTGTCCGTTGTGCCTTGTAGAATACAGCATAGTCTTCCGACGAGGCTGTCTGCTCCGTGTGTGGTCATCGCTTCAAGCATCAGACCTCTTGCGCCACTGCCGGAGAGCGGTTTCATAAGGGCTGTCGGAACAGCTCCTGCCAGATCCGGATTGATACCGCATGCAGCAAAACACCATGCTATTCCCCGTTCCAGCAGATCCATCGCACCGGATGCGCGGAACATACCTACCGCCACTAAAATGGCGATCAGGAAAGGAATAATTCCAATAGCGGTTTGGAACCCGCCTTTAGCACCGTCGATAAAAGCGTCATAGACGTTGATTTTCTTAGTCATGGCCTGGATGATGAACCAGCAGATAACGCTCAGAAGCAGTATCGCTGCAACGGCAGCTGAAACGACCGAAAGGGTTTGCGGCTCCAGCACCGATGCACCCCATACAAGCAGTCCTACAAGCGCTGTAAGTCCAATGAGCGTACCCAGTACAACCGGATCTTTCAGCCGTATCTTTTGCGCGATACAGACAGAAATCAGTCCCACAAGGGTAGCCATATAGGTTGCGATAAGAATCGGCAGGAAGACATCCGCAGGGTTCGCTGCTCCGAGTTGCGCACGGTAAGCCATGATGGTTGTAGGAATAAGCGTCAAGCCGCTGGCACCCAGCACTACAAACATGATCATGGCATTGGAAGCCTTCGTTTTGTCGGTATTCAGTTCCTGCAGTTCACCCATCGCTTTGAGGCCCATCGGCGTAGCTGCATTATCCAGACCGAGCATGTTAGCGGCTATATTCATGAGCATGGAGCCGAAAACGGGATGACCCTTAGGTATCTCCGGGAAAATACGGCTGAAGAACGGATTGATGGCTTTTCCGAGCGTGTTTACCGCTCCGGCTTGTTCGCCGATCTTCATTATTCCCATCCATAACGAAAGCACTCCGGTCAGACCGATTGAGAGTTCAAAACCCGTTTTGGCACTGTCAAACGTCGAATTGAGAATAGCAGAAAAAATATCTACGTTCCCGTAGCAGATTGCTTGCACAAGTCCCATCAAGACCGCAAGCAGAATAAGCGAAATCCAAATATAATTCAAAATCATGCGACAAAATTACAAAAAGTTTTGGAAATATGCAAAAAAAATAGTAATTTTGCGCGATAAATGGCTAAAAGTAGTAAAATCCATAGAGTTTTGACGTATCTGAAGCACTATTTGAGTGCGTGGAATACGACCGGTGAAGGCATTCATTCGCCGTACCTGTTCCATCTGGTGCATTTCATACTCCATGACAGGAACGCATTCTATTGTTTCGCAGAAATAGAGCGTAAAAGAGCTCTGTTGGAGGCCTGTCCGGATGTGCTGGATGTCGTGGATTACGGTTCGCGCGGCAGCAAAGATGGTACACGCGTACAACGCCGAGTGTGCGATATAGCCAGAGGACAGTTGGAAAGTCCGCGAGTAGGACAGCTCCTGTTCCGGCTGGTGCATTTTATGAACGAGCAAGAGAAAAGACCGCTGGAAATACTGGAGTTAGGCACTTCGTTAGGTGTCACAACCGCTTATCTGGCAAGCGTGGACAGCAGAAACAAGGTCATGACATTTGAAGGAAGCGAAGCGGTTTTGACCGTAGCACAAGGCATATGGCGTGCGCTGAAACTGGAGAACATAGAATGGAAACAAGGCAATATAGACGATACCTTATTTAAATGCGCGCGCGCGAAGCTGGATATCGTCTATGTGGATGCGAACCATACCTACGAGGCTACGATGAGATACGTGGACTATTTGCTGCCACGGTTAACGGAGAGAGGGATGGTAGTCATTGACGATATCCATTATTCGGAGGAAATGGAAAATGCATGGCAGGAACTGAAACAGGATGAAAGAGTAACAACCAGTATGGACCTGTATCATGTCGGAATACTATTTGTTAGTCCGTGCTACCTCAAGCGTCATTATCGGATCCGATTATGAGCGCTGAATGAGTGCTAAATGAGTGCTAAATGACCCGTAAGTAAATTATATCAAATATGGCAATTTATACCAAAACAGGAGACAAAGGCGAGACCTCTCTGGCGAACGGTACTCGCGTGTCCAAGACGGATGTACGCGTAGAAGCGTACGGGACCGTTGACGAACTGAATAGCTGGATAGGGCTTTGGACCAGTATGACAGAGTCCTCCTCAGAACCCGCGATGCGGCAAGTGTCCGGTCAGTTGCTATGGATACAGAACAAACTATTCAACATGGGAGCAGAACTAAGTGCCGCTCCCGGGGAATGGATAGCGGATGCTGATATCAAGCAACTGGAGGTCTGGATTGATACGATGCAAAATATGGTGCCGAAGCAAAAGGGATTCCTGCTACCGACGGGAAGCGAGACCGTATGCAGATGCCATGTATGCCGTACCGTCTGCCGTCGTGCAGAACGCCGTATGATCGATGCGCAAGCCCATGAAACGAGTCTGAGATTTATCAATCGGCTGAGTGACTTCTTTTTTGTTTTAGCGCGGTATATGGCGTTCTTGCAAAACGAAGCGGAAAAGGAATGGAAAAAGGATATTTCTGTGTAAAAATTGACGGATTTGTATCATAATGTGTAAAAAATGCCGAAAATTGTAAATATTTGCATAAAATATTTGCATGTATCGCAGTTTTTTTGTACTTTTGCACGTTTTTTGAAAAAAATGTGCCCGTGTATAGCGGGCGATAAATAAGAAAAAGCGCAATTAGAGGTATGTATTGGACACTTGAATTAGCAGCGAAATTGGATGATGCGCCATGGCCGGCGACGAAGGATGAATTACTGGACTATGCCAACCGTGTCGGAGCTCCGGCAGAAGTTATCGAAAACCTTCAGGAATTAGAGGGTGACGATGAGGAGCAGTACGAAAGCATCCTTGATATTTGGCCGGATTTTCCGACGAATGACGACGATTACATGTACAACGAAGAGGAGTACTGATCGGATTAAAAATTGAAAATTGAAATTGAAAATTGAAACGATATATTGCAATTCTGTTGGGGCTGATGGCCGTTATGACTGCGAGTGCGCAGTTTGACCCGCAGATAGGGCAGTATATGTATTTGCCGACAGCCTATAACCCTGCGGCGGCAGGAGAAGGAGACTTGATGAAAGTGGCAGGAGCCCACCGCATGCAGTATGTGGATATCTCCAATGCCCCGATGAGTACTTGGTTCAGTTTCAGTTCTCCCTTTGTGATAGGCAAGACGAGTCACGGCGCAGGAGTGCGGTTCCTGAATGACCGATACGGCCTTTTTACCACACAGTCGCTATATGCCCAGTATGCATACCGGCAGAAATTAGGGAAAGGATATTTGAGTATAGGAGTGGATCTGGGTTTTGTGAATGTGGGATTCAAGGGAGACTCGGTTAATTTGAGCAAGATGGGGGACGACTACCATGAGGCGAACGATGAAGCGATACCAACGGGAAGCAAGTCGGGCATGAAATTTGACATGGGGGTAGGATTGTATTACAGCACTCCGGTATGGTGGGTCGGCGCAAGTTACAGTCATGTGACCCGTCCTAAGATAGACTGGAGCGACGGAACGAGCGGAGTAGAGCAGAAAGTGACGCTGGTGGGAACGATGTATGTGGCAGGCGGTTATCATTTCCGGCTTAAGAATTACCGGGAGTGGGTGTTGACGCCGAGTGCTATGGTGATGAGCGACTTTGTCAGCTGGGACGTGAACCTGACGCTGATGTGCGACTACAAAGACCGCTACCGGTGGGGACTTGGCTACCGGATCGCCGGAAGTGTTAACATATTATTAGGAGTAGATATTATCTCCGGCCTGCAGTTAGGTTACAGTTGCGAACTGCCGACAAACAAACTGCTGTTGGAGAGTTACGGAAGTCATGAGATATATCTGGCGTACGGATTCGACATCCTGAAGCCCAAGAGAACGAATAAATATAAATCAATACGATACTTGTAAGTATGAAAGTAACTAAGATTATGCCATTGATCGCGTTAGTAGCGATGGTAATGGCGGGTTGTAACAAGCCTGCGGGAGAACTCGTCGGCGCGTACAAGTCAACCACTTTTAAGGAGGCGAATCCTTATGGCATGCTGTTCATTAAGAAGGGTTCCTTCATGATGGGAGCAAACACACAGTCCGCTGTTTTTGAGCAGCCGGATAATGTTGTGATGGTAACAGTGGATGCGTTCTGGATGGACGAGACCGAGATTACCAACAACGAGTATCATCAGTTTGTAAATTGGGTGCGTGACTCGATTGCGTTGACCAACCTGATTGCCGCAGGAATGACGGATTATGCCATTCAGCCGAAGGATGAAGACTTCGACGAGGAGAATTTCCACATCAACTGGAGCAAGAAAGTGCCTTGGAAGAGCAAAGAGGAAGACGTAGTAGATGCTTTGTCATCGATGTATTACTCGGATGGCCGCATCAATACCAATAACCTGCACTACCGTTATAGTTGGGTGAATATGGACGAAGCGCTGCCGCAACGTAATAAATTCGATGTGGCTACGAGTACTTATCCTCCCGGTGCAACGGCACGTGTAGATACGTTCTGGGTGAACGAGAACAACGAGATCAAGGACTCGACGATTTATCGTCCTTTGCGTGAGCCGAAAGACTTGTTGACGGAGAAGATCATCTGTATCTATCCGGATACATTGGTATGGGCTCGTGATTTCCAGTTCTCGTACAATGACCCGCTGTTGCACATGTATTTCAAGCATCCGGGGTATGCAGAGTATCCTGTAGTAGGTGTGACATGGGAGCAGGCTCATGCGTTCTGCAACTGGCGTACGAAATTATTTAACATGCACTCGACACTCGGCGCAAACGACTACCGTCTCCCGACGGAGGCTCAATGGGAGTATGCAGCCCGCGGAGGTCGTAAAATGGCAATGTATCCGTGGGGAAGCAATTATGCCCGTGACGGAAAAGGTTGCTTCTTTGCCAACTTCAAGCCTTACCGTGGCGCATACAACGATGATACCGGTACTACCACTATGAAGGTTGCTCAGTTCCGTCCGAATGATTTCGGACTGTTCGACATGGCAGGAAACGTATCCGAGTGGACCAACTCGGCCTACCAGTCCGCAGCTAACACCCATATCCACGATCTGAATCCTGATTTCAGCTACATGGCCCGTAAGGAGGATCCGGATATTTTGAAACGCAAAGTGGTAAGGGGAGGCAGCTGGAAGGATATCAGTTACTTCATGCAGTGCGGCGTACGTACATATGAGTATCAATACGAGAGCCGTCCGTATATCGGCTTCCGCTGCGTTCGCGCGTATATAGGCGAATAATTATTTAAGGTATATTAAAATTAAAATATTATAATTATGGCTACAGAAAAGCAAGGTTTTGGCGCAAAGTTCATGCATTGGTACGGATCGTACCAGGGAAAGAACGTTGTTAACATCGTTTATTCCGCGGGTGCATCCGTGGTTATTGTAGGTGCATTGTTTAAAATTCTGCACTGGCCGGGTGCAAGTCAAGTGCTGATGATTGGTATGTTTACCGAGGCATTCTTGTTCCTCATCGGAACCCTTGAGCATCCGCATCCTGAGTTCCACTGGGAGAATGTATTTCCACAATTGCTGGAGTACGGAACAAAGCCTGAATTACTGGAAGAGAAATCAAAACAACCGCGTCCTACTCTGTTAGGTGCCGGTGTGGCAGAAGGCCAGCAAGCAGCGAATCTGAATCTGGGTGTGGCAGCCGCGGGTGAACCGGCAGTTTCCGCAAAAGCTCCGGGCTTGAAGGACGAAGATTATAAGTCGTTGAAGGATGGTATTGCAGATTTGGCAAAGACCGCATCTCAGTTGTCCGAATTGGGCAAAGTAGCACAGACCAGTGTCAAACTTGGTGAAAAACTCGCTGCTGCTGAAGCTGCAACAGAAGCATATTCGACCAAGATGACCGCCGCCGCAGATACGTATGTATCCAAACTGGCAGCAGCCGGCGTAGCAACGGATTCGTTCACTTCTGCAACCAGCACCTTGGCACAAACATACACCCAGGTAAGCGGTGACATGCAGAATATCGCAGAAGAGACCAAGGCTTACAAAGCCGGTGTTGAGCAGGTAGGCAAGAGCATCGCTACCCTGAATACCGTTTACGAGTTGCAATTGCAAGCAGTTAATGCCCAGACTGAAGCTCAGAAGGCGGCAGCAACAGCTGCTAAAGAGGCTGCAGAGGCTCAGACTGCGTTCGCAGCGGGAGCAAAGCAACTTCAGAAGCAAGTGGCAAGTCTCAACGATATCTATGGCAACATGCTCAATGCATTGGCATAAATTAATTTAATTAAGTAGTAATTGAAATACAACCGATAAAACACTTCAGCAATGAGTGGAGCAAAAAACTGTCCGGAAACCCCGAGACAAAAAATGATAGGTATGATGTACTTGGTGCTCACCGCCATGTTGGCGTTGAACGTAAGTACGGATATCCTCAATGGTTTCACGTTGGTGGACGATAGCCTGCACTCCTCTATCGAAGCATCGAACAAGCGTAACGCGCAACTCTATAACGATTTCCAGGCTGCAAATGCAGACAACCCTGAGAAAACGCAAGAGTGGTATGATAAAGCCGTGGAGGTGCAGAGACGTGCGGACTCTCTCTACAACTATATCCAGGATTTTAAGGAGCATATAGCTATATTGGCGGATGGCCAGAAGGCCGTTAACGAGCGTAGAGGTGAGGATGGAAAAGGTGATCCGACACGTCGTATAGAAGGAAACTCCAACTTGGATGTAACGGCGCAGTACGCCATCAACGAGAAGCATGGTGCAGAACTGAAAGAAATAGTGGCTTATTATCGCGACTATGCTGCCGGTTTGGCAGATCAGGATGCGGAGTTGCGTAATTCTATCTTGCAGAATCTGGCTACAGAGCGCGGATGGAATGCTCACGAGAAGGACTCCTGCGACTGGGAGGTAGCTATCTTCGAGGGTATGCCTGTAGGAGCCTCTATTACGATTCTGACCAAGATGCAGAATGATGTCCGTTCGACAGAGAGCCAGTTGATTCAGTACCTGATGGACCGTACGGATGCGGGCGACCTGCGTGTAAACAAACTGAACGCGTACGTGATCCCGAACTCGAACTACGTGATTCGTGGCGGTCGTTATTCGGCTCAAATTATTCTGGCGGCTGTTGACTCGACGCAGCGTCCTGAGTATTATATCGAAGGACAGCGTATCAATGATCAAGGTCTCTATGAGGTAACCGCTTCCGGTCTGGGACTCAAGAAATATTCCGGCTGGATTGCATACCAGAACCCGGCAACAGGAGAGATGGAGAACCTTCCATTCTCCAGTGAATATAGCGTAGGCGAGCCGGCTGTTACAATCTCCAATACGGACTTGAACATTATGTACCGCGGGTATGACAACAAGTTCTCTATTTCCGTACCTGGAGTAGCCAATGACAAAGTGAAAGTCAGTGTAAGCGGTGCAGCGGTACGCCAGCAAGGCGGTTTATGGATTATCAAACCGGGCGATGGCACCAAGAGTGTCTCCATCTCCGTCTCGGCAGAATTGGACGGCCGGATGCAACCGATGGGAAGCAGGGAGTACCGCGTAAAAGCACTGCCGAAGCCGGGTGCATACTTCAGATCCGGTGAAAACGAGTACAATGGTGAGAAAGCCATTCCTCGTAGCGCGTTGCTGAACCCGGGTGCTTCTGTGATTGCTTCTTACGGACCTGACGGTCTGCTTGATCTGCCGTTCCAGATCTCCGGATTCCGCGCCAACATCAATGGTGTGTACTTGGAGTCAAAGGGTAATAAGTTCACCCGTGAGCAGTTGGACCGTCTTGGCAAACTCAAACCGGGCAACTCTGTAATTATCACGGATATCCGTGCAAAAGGTCCGGACGGCAAAGAGATCCGCTTGTCCCCAATTCCTCTAACTCTGAACTAATAGCTTAACAATATGATAAAGAAAATTAGTATTATTGCTTGCTTAATGCTTGGCGTACTGACGGCGCAAGCGCAGCATAAAGTGATCTCGTTCTTTGACGAGATGGGAAGTGCGCGAATCCAGACGGAGGAGTTCTCACAAGCACATGACACTATTGTGATGGTAGATCACCGTATTGACGATGTCATTTGGGCTCGTTATGTATACCGTATCATAGATATGCGTTACAAGCAGAACTACCAACTCTATTTCCCTACTAAATCGGATGATGCCGACTACCGCAACCTCTTCAAAGTAATCGCAGATGCAGTGGTGGACGGTCTTCCTATTTACGAGAAGAACATGGAGACGATCAAACCGGATTTCAAGCAGGCTCCCTTGGCTAAGGAAATGATTCCGATGATGTTTATGGCAGATGATCCGACGGCAGACTATTCGGATGATCCGACGCACTTTGACATCGAGTCTTCGGATGCTATGTTGATCCACTACGACAGTATCGCAGATGAGTTGTCCGGACATTTCTATCGTTTTGAGCCGATTGTCCGGAACCAGCTGAAATACCTGATACAGGAGGTTGTGTTCTTCGACAAGCATACGTCCCGTCTGCATACCAAGATCATGGCAATAGCACCGCTGCAGTCAGACCTGATAACGACCCGTGATTCATCGAATGTCATGGCTTCTCTGCGTGAGTCTATCATGTTCTGGATTCCTTTTGACAAACTGCGTCCGTATATGGCTTTGCAGTATGCTATTCCTAACCGCAACGAGGTGAAGCGCGTGACATATGACGAGTTCTTCCAGAAACGTATGTTCACTTCTTATATTGTAGGTGAAGGAAACATGTACAACCGCTGGATCCCGGACTATGCACTAACAGAAGAGCAAGTTAAGAAAGAACAAGAGCGTATAGCAACGGAATTGCTGAACTTTGAACAAGATCTTTGGGAGTATTAATGCGCAAGCATCGGTTTCGTAATTCCTATGTGACGTCGGCTATCAGCGTATCGCTGGTGCTGTGTCTAATCGGGTTGGAGGGCATCTTACTGCTCTCCGCCGATTCTCTTATTACGCGCATGCGTGAGAATATCACCATGACGGCGGTGTTGACCAATGAAGCGGATAGCGCGCAATGTGCGCAATTGGAGGCGAAGTTGAATGCCGGCAATCATTGCAGCAGTTACACGTACGTCTCTGCATCGGATGCCTTGGACGAGCATATCCGTTCTTTAGGCGAGGATCCCTCCGCTTTCCTTGGTTTTAATCCTCTTTCTGCCAGCTACGAGATACATCCGACGGATGCCTATAGCAATCCTGACAGTCTGGCTCTGATGGCGCAGGAGCTGGAAGCACTACCTTATGTGTCGGAGGTGATCTATCCGCGAGATTTAGCGGATCTGATGAGCAGTAACGTACATGAGTTCTCGCTGATTTTATTAGTGGTTGCGCTGGCGTTATTGCTGGTATCCATGGTGCTGATAGTCAATACCATACGGTTGCAGATTTATTCCCAGCGTTTTTTAATCAACACAATGACTCTTGTCGGAGCTACTTCCTGGGTAACCCGTCGTCCGTTTGTGATGAGGAATATGCTAATGGGCTTTATTGCCGGCCTGGTGGCTTTGGCGATACTGAGCGGAGTGGTGTATTATGTGGAATACAGAATGGGGCTGATGCTGTTCGCCCTGACATGGCAGAATATAGCTTTTGTATCCGCTATTGTGCTGTGTTCCGGTTTGCTTATCACGCTTTTCGCTTCGTTAATAGCCACAGGACGCTATATCCGCATGGACAATAATTCATTATACGAGATATGAAAACATTACCGAAACTCAACCTCATTCTGATAGCTGTATCTTTTGTGATTATAGTTATCGGTTTCGCCCTCATGGTAGGCGAGCCTTCCGGTGAGGTGTATAACCCAGATATTTTCTCTTTCCGCCGAATCACCGTGGGACCAATGATCTCATTGTTCGGCTTTGTCTTCATGCTTTTCGCTATCCTTTTCCGCCCTAAAAAGAAATGAGTTGGCTTGAGGCACTGATATTAGGGATAGTACAGGGACTGACAGAATTTCTGCCGGTCTCTTCTTCCGGCCATTTGGAGATAGGCCAGGCGTTGCTGGGTACGTCAGGCGAAGAGAATCTGACGTTCGCCATCATCGTCCATACCGCCACAGTACTGTCAACTCTGGTCATTCTGTGGCGCGAGGTGGCGCAGTTGTTCAAAGGCACGTTTACCACGATCCGGTGGAACAGCGAGAAGGACTATGTGGCGAAAATACTGGTGTCTATGATTCCGGTATTCATAGTAGGTATGTTTTTCAAGGAGCAGGTGGAGGCTTTTTTCGGCAACGGTCTTTTGTTAGTAGGCGTATGTCTCTTGGTCACAGCGTTGCTGTTGGCTTTAAGCGAGTGGCTCCAGAAGAAGCGTCAGGGCGAAGGACATGAGGTGACATACAAAGATGCCATCATCATCGGTATAGCCCAGGCATGTGCCGTCTTGCCCGGTTTGAGCCGTTCGGGTTCGACTATCGCTACCGGTCTGCTCTGCGGCGTTAAGAAAGAGAGCATAGCTCAGTTCTCTTTTCTGATGGTCCTCATTCCTATTTTAGGCGAAGCTTTTCTGGATCTGCTCAAACTGCTGCAGGGAGAGTTGACCAGTGATCTGGGCTTAGTGCCCGCCATAGTCGGTTTTGCGGCTGCGTTTGTCACAGGGTGTTTCGCTTGCCGGTTTATGATAGAGATCGTCCGCCGCCAGCGTCTGATTTGGTTCGCTCTCTACTGCGCTATCGTGGGAACGGTAGCTATTATCTCTACGGTCTGCTGATATGTGGGATTTTGAGGCAGGAGAAATACTGGCGTTTGACAAACCGTTACGCTGGACCTCTTTTGATCTGGTAGCAAAGGTGCGGTATAACCTTTGCCGCAAGTTGGGGAAGAAGAAACTGAAGGTGGGACATTCCGGTACTCTGGATCCTCTGGCAACAGGCGTCGTGATCGTCTGCACCGGCAAGAAGACCAAAATGATCGAGAGTCTGCAATATGATGTGAAAGAATATATTGCAACGCTGCAGTTAGGCGCCACCACACCCTCCTACGATATGGAGAAAGAGGTAGATGCAACGTATCCGACCGCTCATATCACCAGAGAACTGATTGACCGGACCATACCGCTCTTTATCGGTGAACAATGGCAAGTGCCGCCTATGTTCTCCGCGGTACAGATCAACGGAAAACGGGCCTATGAACTGGCGCGCAAAGGAGAGCAGGTAGAGCTCAAACCCAAACTGCTTCTGATCGATGAGATAGAAGTGCTGGCGTTTGACGAAGAGAAAATGCAGTTGACCATCCGAGTGGTATGCTCCAAAGGGACGTATATCCGCGCCCTGGCACGAGACATAGGCGAGAAACTGCAATCGGGAGCCTATCTGACTGCCTTACGGCGGACGAGAGTAGGGGACACCCGGGTAGAAGACTGTATGACCATAGAACAATTTTTGGCACAACTGAACGAAGATAAATAAGATATGTATAAATCCAATGATATGAGACTCTGTCAGTTTAAATTCAAACTGCCAGAAGAACTGATTGCACAATATCCGGCGGCATACCGCGACGAAGCGCGCCTGATGGTGCTCCACCGTAAATCAGGCGAGATCGAGCACAAGAGTCTGCCTGAATTAGTGGAGTTTTTCGATGAGGGTGATCTGTTTGTGTTCAACGACACCAAAGTGTTTCCGGCACGTTTATGGGGCCACAAGGAGAAAACAAACGCACTTATCGAGGTGTTCCTGCTACGTGAGTTAAACCACAGGATGCGGTATTGGGATGTGCTGGTAGAGCCGGCACGTAAGATCCGCATAGGAAACAAACTGACGTTTGAGGATGATCCGGCTATTGTAGCAGAAGTGATCGACAATACGACCAGCCGTGGCCGTACGTTCCGTTTCCTGACGGACTATGACAATGAGGAGTTTGTGCCCCGTCTGTATGCATTAGGCAGCGCCCCGTTGCCCAAGTATATCCGTAGGCCTATGGACCCCGAGGTGTATGAGAAATACCAGGAGGTTTTCCGTGACCAGCCGGTGCGTGAGATGGACACAGAACGCTATCAGACGATCTTTGCAGACAAAGTAGGTGCCGTTGCCGCACCGGCTTCCGGTCTGCATTTCTCCAAGCAGCTGCTAAAACGCATGGAGATCCGCGGTATAGAGTCCACCTTTATGACCAGCCATGTCTCGCTGGGGATTTTCAAAGATATAGACGTGGAGGATCTGACGAAGAACAAGATGGAGTCGGAGCAGATCATCTTATCGGAAGCGATGGTTAATGCGGTCAACAAGGCGCATGAGGAGCAGCATCGTATATGTGCTGTAGGTACGGAGATCATGCGTGCTATGGAGCATGTGGCAGGGGCTAACGGACTGCTGAAGGCCTATGACGGCTGGACGAACAAATTCATCTTCCCGCCATATACTTTTGCTACGGCGAACAGTTTCTTTGTTAACTTCTATTTGCCGTGTTCCAGCCAGCAGATCATGGTGGCTGCTTTTGCCGGATACGAAAACCTGATGCATGCGTATGAAGTGGCGGTGCAGGAAGAATACCGTTTCGGCGACTACGGCGATGCTATGTTGATAGTGGATTAGAACGAAGATTCGTTTATGAAAGTGCGTATAGAGGAGTCGTGGCAACGGGTGTTGCAACCGGAGTTTGACAAGCCTTATTTCGAACTCCTGACTTCTTACGTGCGCCAGCAATACCAGACCCGTCGGTGTTTCCCACCGGCAGGTCTTATTTTTAATGCATTCGATTCCTGTCCTTTTGACCGCGTACGGGTGGTGATCATCGGTCAGGACCCTTATCACGAGCCGGGACAGGCTATGGGACTGAGTTTCTCGGTGCCGGAGGGCGTACAGATCCCTCCTTCGCTGATGAATATCTACAAGGAGATCCACCGTGATCTGGGCACACCTATTCCGGCGAGCGGCGATCTGCACCGCTGGGCGGAGCAGGGGGTGTTGCTGCTTAACGCGACCCTGACTGTCGAGGCGCATAAAGCCGGAAGCCATCAGGGCAAAGGGTGGGAGGAACTGACGGATGCAGCTATTGACGCGCTGAATAAAGGCCGGGAACATCTGGTGTTCATGCTCTGGGGATCCTATGCGCAGCGCAAGGGCCAGTTTATCGACCGCCGCAAACATCTGGTGCTCCAGACATCCCACCCCTCTCCGCTGTCGGTATATAGAGGGTTTGACGGCTGCGGACATTTCTCCGCGGCCAATAACTATCTGACCAAACATGGCGAAAAACCCATTGAATGGTAAAATGGCTGAATAAATGACTAAATGGTAAATGAGCAAATGAGAAAATTACTATTGGTTGATGCATATGCCATGATTTTCCGGGCATATTATGCGTTTATCCGCGCGCCGCGTATGAATAGCAAAGGGGAGAACACCTCTGCTATCTTCGGTTTTGCCGTTACCTTGGAAGACCTGTTGAAGAAGATCAATCCCACCCATGTGGGAGTGGCTTTTGACCCTGCCGGTGGCACTTTCCGTCACGAAGCCTACGAGCAATACAAGGCGCAGCGTCCGGAGACTCCGGAGGATATTAAGAAAGCGGTGCCGGTGATCAAGCAGCTTCTGGAGGCGATGAACATACCGGTTCTTGAGGTGCCGGGTTTTGAGGCGGACGACGTGATCGGCACGCTGTCCAAGAGAGGCGAGGAGGCAGGTTTTGAGGTCTATATGGCTACTCCGGACAAGGACTACGGCCAGCTGGTGACCGACCATGTGTTCATGTACCGTCCGCGGCACACCGGCGGTTTTGAGTTGATGGGGCCCAAGGAGGTATGCGACAAATACGGACTGCAGCACCAAGACCAAGTGATCGATCTGCTGGGACTGATGGGAGATGCCAGCGACAATATACCCGGGTGCAAGGGGGTAGGAGAGAAGACGGCTGTGGCTTTGCTGCAGCAGTTCGGGTCTATCGACAACATGCTGGCGCATACAGACCAGATCAAAGGCGCCCTCCGTACCAAAGTGGAGAGCCAGACGGAAGAGATCAAGTTCTCCCGTTTTCTGGCTACCATCCGCACGGATGTACCCATTGCGCTGGATGAAGCGCTTCTGGCGAAGAAAGAACCGGATACAGAAGCACTGGCGTCGCTCTATCGCGAACTGGAGTTCAACTCCCTCTTACGCAAGCTCGGCACCTCCGGCTCTACTACTTCTACTTCTACTTCTACTTCTACTGGTTCCCCTATTTCCCCCGCTAAGCCCGCCAAGGCTCCCAAACCCGCCGACCCGAACCAGTTGGATCTCTTTGCAGCGGAGGCTTCCCCCGTAACCGACACCCCGTCACCCGTCACCGGTAACCCGTCACCCGTAACCGATACAATAGAAGCCCGTCTGTGTCAGTACCTGCTCAACCCCGAGGTGGCATTCAACCCGAATAAAGAGCCGGACTGGGAGGCGTTGAAGGCGGATGCGGATCTATGGAATCTATATAATGAAGTGGAGCTTCCGCTGGTGCCTGTACTGCGTGAGATGGAGGCCGCCGGAGTGCGGATTGACGTCGCGCAGCTGAAGCAGGCGGAGACAACCCTGACAGAAGAACTGAACGGTCTGGAGCAACGGATTTACGACCTGGCAGGCGAGACATTCAATATCAACAGCCCCAAACAAGTAGGGGAGTTGCTGTTCGACAAACTCAAACTGGACCCCAAGGCGAAGAAATCCAAGACAGGACAGTATTCCACTTCGGAGGAGGTGCTGGCAGG
Source organism: uncultured Bacteroidales bacterium (assembly GCA_937910305.1). Taxonomy (GTDB): domain Bacteria; phylum Bacteroidota; class Bacteroidia; order Bacteroidales; family Paludibacteraceae; genus Colicola. The sequence goes on from CALEPS010000056.1 coordinate 26,561, forward strand.
ACTGAAAGAGAAACACGAGATCGTGTCCCTTATTCTGGAGCAGCGCGAGCTGAAGAAACTGATCTCTACCTATATCGCTGCGCTTCCGGGCTATATTGACCCGAAGGACGGCAAGATCCACACGACCTATAACCAGACAGTGACGGCAACGGGTCGTTTGAGCAGCAGCAATCCGAACCTGCAGAACCTTCCTATCCGGTCGGAGCGCGGACGGTTTATCCGCGAAGCGGTCATTCCCGACGAGGGTTGTCTGTTCCTGAGCGCCGACTATAGCCAGATAGAGCTGCGTCTCATGGCGCATTTCAGCCAGGACGAGCATATGTTAGCGGCTTTCCGGACAGGGCAGGACATCCATGCCGCTACGGCTGCGAAGATTTACGGTCTGCCCATCGAGCAGGTCTCCAAGGACCAGCGCCGGAAAGCCAAGACCGCCAATTTCGGTATTATTTACGGTATCTCGGCTTTTGGTCTGGCGCAGCAGCTGGATTGCAGCCGGGCGGAGGCGAAGCAGTTGATAGACGACTATTTCGCCGCTTTCCCGCGCGTGATCAGTTATATAGAGAGCCAGAAAGAACTGGCGCGTGCTCGCGGCTATGCCGAGACGCTCTTCGGACGCAAACGCTACCTGCCGGACATACATTCCCATAACGCAACCGTCCGTTCTTTCGCGGAACGGAATGCGGTCAATGCGCCCATACAGGGTACTGCTGCCGACATCATCAAGATGGCAATGGTGTCTATCCACCGGCGGCTGAAGGAAGAAGGTCTGCAGGCGCAAATGATCATGCAGGTGCATGACGAACTCAATTTCAACGTGCCGGAGCCTGAGGTGGACCGCGTGCGCGAGATAGTCGTCTCCGAGATGCAGAACGCAGTCCATCTGTCCATCCCGTTAATTGCCGAATGCGGCGTAGGAAAGAACTGGCTCGAAGCACACTAAGTCATTTACCATTTAGTCATTTACCATTTAGTCATTTACCATTTGGTCATTTACCTTTCACCTTTCACCTTTCACTTTTCACCTTTCACCTTTCACCTTTCACCTTTCACCTTTCACCTTTCAACTTAAAACTCCATGCTTCTTTCAACTTTCAACTTTCAACTTTCAACTATCTTGTTAGCCCTCCGTGTGCTGTGTATTGGCAATAGTTTCTCCTGGGACGCAGTGGAACAGGAGTTGGTGCCGCTGTGTGACGCCAAGGGCGTGCAGGTAGAGGTGCATAATCTGTATTACGGCGGCTGTTCGCTGGAGCAACATGCGGCTTTTCTGGAGGCCGACTCGGCGGTTTATTCCCACCGTGTATGTACCAACCATCGCCGTGTGGCAAAAGGGCGTGAGTCCGGCATCCCTCATCTCCAGACGAGGGTTATCAAGGACACGGTCTCTCTGCGCGAAGCGCTCCGTGACGGGGCGTATGACGTGATATCGCTTCAACAGGCGAGTCATTTCAGCGGTCTGAGAAACACGTACGAACCATGGCTGGACATGCTGGTAGATACAGTCCGCGCCTACCAGCCTCAGGCGAAGATATACTGGATGCAGACATGGGCATATAGTCAGGATGCGACCCATCCGGCTTATCCCAATTACCATAACAGCCAAGCCGAGATGTGGGACAGCATACAGGCGTGTACGCGCCTGATCAAACTGCCGGTTATACCATGCGGCGCGGCGATACAGAACGGCAGGGAGACGAAATTAGGCGATACGTTCTGCCGCGACGGGTACCATCTCAATTATACCTACGGACGCTATACGGCTGCCTGTGTGTGGTATGAAATTTTGACCGGAAAGAATGTCCGGCACAACAAATACAAGAACCCGGAGATGAGTGCCAAACAGCGCCGTTTGACCCAAAAATCGGCGCATCGGGCAGTGAAAGAGTACAAAAAGAAGGGCTAAATGCACTTTTTTTGAAAAAAAATGCCAAAAAATTTGGTCATGTCAAAAAAAAGCAGTACTTTTGCACCCGCTTTTGAATCGAAGGCACCTGGTGCCGAGAAAAATCGCTTTTTAAGCGCTTTTGAAAAGGAGGCACCTGGTGCCGAAAAGAAGCAGTGTTCTTAACACATAAACGTTCACCCAAACCCCGATGAGAAAGTTTACTTTCGAAATCGGAGAGCGGAGGCACAAGTCGCCTGTCGATTAAGCATAGCGGTATCGACCATTGCGATCTTGTTGCCGAACGCGAAGGTGCGGTAGTTCAGTTGGTTAGAATACCGGCCTGTCACGCCGTAGGTCGCGAGTTCGAGTCTCGTCCGCACCGCCAGGAGAGGATTTGACCGAACGAAGCGAATACCAGTTTTCGCTGGTTCGCGAGTTCGAGTCTCGTCCGCACCGCTTTATCTTTTCAAAAACAAAGGGGATATGCCCCTTCCGGCGGAGGCCGGTTTCCCCGATTAACGGGGACACCTCCGGGTCCATTAGCTCAACTGAATAGAGTACCACACTACGGATGTGGGGGTTGCAGGTTTGAATCCTGCATGGATCACAAAACAAAAATAAAATGCGTCTGAGAATTTACTCTCAAGCGCATTTTTATTTTTTGGTTTGTAGAACTCGCCCACGGCGAGGGCTAAGGATTACGCAGAAATCCTGCATGACTCCCGCAGAAATCCTGCATGGCTCCCGAAGAAATCCTGCATGACTCCCGCAGAAATCCTGCATGACTCCCGCAGAAATCCTGCATGACTCGCTACACAGCAAGCTCCGCTTGCGCTAACCGCGGCTCTGCCGCACTAAACAATAAAAAACGCCACACTGGCATTTTTTATTTGCATATATCAAAATTTCTTCGTACCTTTGCACCCGCAAGAAATAAACAAAAAATAAATACACTATTATGGCTAACAAAGAACAAAACAAAACCTTCGATCGAGATGACATTAATGATATCTATGATTTCTTCTTTGCTTGCCCTAAGCCGGATAAAGAATCCCTGGATTGGCTGAAAGAAGCCGCGCGAAACGAAGAGGACGCTCCTAAGGCGCTTATGGCAATTATGGGAATCAACCATTCGTTGGAGGGCACTTTCTCGCCCGACTCCCTGCTTGCTGTTATTGAGTGCATAGACGCACCGGTTGAACTCGTCGCGCACTGCGCTATGGGGACGGTTATGGACAACATGATCTGGCATGACAGCCAAGTCAGATGCCATCCTGAGCTCCAAGAGGCTTTTATGAAAGCAAAGGAGAAACATGGAGAGAAGATATGGGAGGAGTTTATACATCATTGCCATGCCGTCCATGACCGCTATTTTGGTATTAACGTGCCGGAGCAGGAAAATCTAGACCCGGATAATCTGCCGGAAGAATTCTACCGACTTATGGAAGAAACGGGGATGACCAAGGAGGAACTGCTCGAGGAAATGCCGCGTGATGAAGAGGGATATGCACGTATGCACAATGTGCTCAATCATCTCCAAGGATCATGGATAGCGGAAGTCTTTATCCCTTATGAGGAAGACAAGGAGGATTCTGACGAAAAGGTATTACCGGATAGCCCTGAAGGTATGTTGTTCTATATGGGACTGTATATCGGTCGAGGAGAATTCTTGTGGGCGGATATGGAGCAGGCTGAAAGATGGCTGAAACGGCAAATCGAAGAGGAGCATACGAAGAACCCCTTGGATTATCTACACGCCGGACATCTTGCATTGTATAAAGGAGATAAAGAGAAGGCTATGGATTACTATCATCAAGCATCTGATTTGTCCACCAACAAACCCTTCCTGAAGGATATGTTCCTATTCGAGAAAAAGTACTTGGTTACAAATTATGACTTCGATGAGAATGACCTCAATCAAGCTGAAACACAGCTAAAGTAAATGTGACTAAGCCTTGGTACCCTTTCCGAATTTTCGGAGAGGGTTTTTTAATATTATACGTTTTTGCGCCCGCGCGCGAGAAAAAACGTGTCTTTTGCCATTTCATAAAAAAGCAGTACCTTTGCACTCGATTTCGAAAGAAGTCGGGTGTTTTTTTTGAGCTAACCCCTGCACGTTAATTCGTGTATAGTAGAACTCAAACATTATAAAGGCGGTGTACCGGGAACGGTCGACCATGTTTTACCCGGAGCCGCTGACACCGGTGTCATAATGTCTAACAGTTAAAATTTTGTTGCATTATGACAACATCACAAACCTCGCCTGCACCGCAGGCAAAGACGCGCAAGCGTCGTAACGCGTACCGTGATCTCGCTATCGAGTATTACGCGCGTAACTCATCATCCGTCCTGGCCATCACGCATCAGCACTGGCCTGACCAACCGTGGACATCGCAGCCCGAACTGGCGCGGCTCCTCTCCGACGAAATAGGATGGGAGGTGGACTACCGTTCCCTCTCGCGACAACTCAGACGAGTCCACCGGTTCGACCATGCCGTTCGCGAGAGGATCTTCCAACTCATCTCTGATGATGCACTTTGTGGCAGATGGAATTCCTCAAACCACGAAAATGTTGTACCTTTGCGTCGTAATTCAATTTAACTATGAAAACGGAAGATTTATCGATTATTGACCAACTGGCACTGCTGCGGATCACGGCTTCGGCAGACATTCCGCCGCATGAGTTCCTCTATTCCTGGAACGGCACACCCTGTTTCGCACGGGGGGAACTGGTTGCCGTCACCGGCAAAGCCAAATCCGGCAAGACCTACCTCAACTCGCTGCTCATGGCGGCTGCGGGCGGGACGGGATGCTTGGGACTACAACGCCTCAGAGAACAACCCTTGCGTGTCGTTTGGATTGACACCGAACAGAGTGAGGACACCACCTGCGAGATCTTGCGGGACAGGATAGGACCGCTGATGGACCGCCCGCCTGATGACGACCACTACCATGTCTTCAACCTCCGCCAGGTGCGGTGGCAGGACCGCATGACACTCGTCCTGTCTGCTATTGCCATCTGCAAACCCGAACTCGTCATCTTTGACGGCATCCGGGATGTGGTGGGAGATATCAACAACTACGAAGAGGCGCAGAACACCATCGCACAACTGCTACGGGTGGCTTCGGAGTTCCGCACATGTATCGTCTGTGTCCTCCACCAGAACAAAGCGGTGGAGGACAAGACGCTACGCGGCGCTTTGGGCTCGGAGCTGCAAAACAAAAGCTTTGAGACATACGAGTGTACCAAGAATCCAGACACGCGTATCTTCTCCGTCAGGCAATCTGCCACACGCAAATACGACATGCCGAACCGTATCGATTTCTGCCTCTCGCCCGACGGACTGCCTATGGCTTGTACGCCTCCCGAACCCTCCTCTTTGTCCGGTGCTCCGACCGTCAGGGCGGAGAAAACAGCCTTCAACCCCGACTTCGTTTCCGACAACAAAATCGACAAAAACAAGTTATTCGGAACTGTCCTGGCTCAAAAATCGCTGACATGGTACAACCTGAGAGATCAATTAATGAAAACGGCTAATATCCGCAGTCCGCATTTTGCCGAAACACTGATCACTGAGGCTCGCGACTGCGGGATACTCCAAATGGTTATTAACGATGGGAAAAGAGAGTATGCACTGCAACTACAAAAACAACTTTTTGACGAGGATACCTGAGCCCGTTAGTACTACATACGCCCCCTTTAAAGGGGGGTATGTGTACGTACTAAGGGCGTCAAGCGGTATCCTGTCAAACGCCTATCAACATTGTCCATTGGGTCGGATGCTATCCGACATGCACTCAATCAGCACTCATTTACGGTACCACTTCGTTACCACTACGGTACGTCCGAGGCCGATTACAAACTCTGTGCACTTTTGTCGCATCTTTGCGACAACATAGTATTAACCCTTATAAACCAATTTTTTATGCATGTTGAACTAATCACACCTATTGCCAAACTGCATGGCAAACTCAATGGCAAAGCGCCATTCTATTTCAAAACAATCAATGGCAAAACCTACGTCCAACGTTGCCCGAACCGCAGCATGCAACCGCCTACTGCCGCGCAAAACGCTGCCAAACAGCGGTTCACCGCTATCGCAAAGATGGTCAGGAAGATGATGGCGGAGGGATCCAAGAAAAGCAGAAAGCAACTGTGGAAAATTGCTGCGAAAGCCTATGACGAAGCAAATCACTAAAACCGCCATCGCCGAACGGCTGAACGAGGTACTCGGTGCAGACGTAGGCATGCAAGGGCTCAAGACACTGCTCTACGGATGGACACGGAAGGACCCGCAACTGCGAACCAACATCAACCATCGGAAATGGCTTTTCGCCTACGAACTGGAGGAACTGTCCGCCTATGCCGGATATGATCTCACTCCCCGGAATACCGATTCCATTTGCGAAAACGATTAGTTGCACACCTCGCAAAAAAGCAGTATCTTTGCATTGGATTTGAGAGAGATAAGATAATGAGTCTCCGGGGCGCTTGTCGCTTCCTTCTCAGTCTCGGAAACTCAAAAAGGAAGGCCTCAAATCCCACGCGTGTAAAGAAGCTTGATCTTTGAAACGATTTGATTAAAACGAAAATGCGGCAGGACGGCTACCGATGTAGCCTAATGCTTGGCGGCTAAAGGTTCCTTGTGAGCAAGCTCCCAATGCCCCTATAACCGCGAAGCATTCCGCCCGACTTCAATAAGTCGTCCGTCTGCCTTACAAAAATAATAAAAAATAAGAAAAATCTATGCAGCGCGAAGCGATGGACAATTCACAATGCACAATGGACAATTCACAATGCACAATGGACAATTCACAATGGATCCGCATGGTATTTTTCTCATTTTCCATCCCGGAGGGATATTTTTGTAAGGCGGTAGTACGGCACTATTGAGTGCCGGACGGAACGGGACTTGGGGCGGCGGAACGAGGAGCTTGCTCATCGGGCTGACGAACCATAGCCCCGTAAAGGCTCATCGGAGCCGAACCGCCGCATTTTTGATTTACTTAAGTTAACCATTAAACCAAACCTAAACCAAAATGGCAGAAATCAAACCCGGAGCGTCTTCCCGACGGAACGGGAAGAGCGGCTTCCGCCTAGAAGGGAATTAACTAAATCTTAACTATCAATGGCAGAAATCAAACCTATGGCATTGATCGAATCAATGCGCAAGAAGGTGTGCATGCACTCCGACGTGTATTTCCGTACCAACAGACAGACCGGCAAGACAACGACCGGCAAGCTCTGCTACCCTTCCACCAAAGCGCCTTCCGCTGCGCAGACCAAAGCGAAAGAGCGATTCGCCAAAGTGGTGGCGGCAGTCCGGACGATCCTCACGGACCCTACGGAGAAAGCCAAACTGGAGGCAGAGTACAAATCCCAAACCAAGTACGGTTCGCTCTTCGGCTATGCGATGCACAAGCTGAGTCCGAATTACGATTCCGACGGAAACGTAATCGGAAATTAAAAATTAAAAATTAAAAATTCAAAATTATGACACGTAAAGAAATTATCAAGGTAGTCATCTCGGTCCTCATTGCAGCCCTGACGGCTCTGGCGGCTTCGCTCGGACTCTCGTC
>CALEPS010000057.1 GCA_937910305.1 uncultured Bacteroidales bacterium
GGACCGCAAACTGCTGCTGCAACGGCGTGAGATCCGTAAGTTAGAGAAAGCCACGAAGGACACCGGCAAAACAATCATTCCGCTGCTGCTTTTTATCAACGAGAAAGGTCTGGCGAAGATGGAGATAGCGCTCTGTCAAGGCAAGCACACCTACGACAAACGCCAAAGCCTCCGCGAAGCCGACGACAAACGCGAGATGGCGCAGATGCGCAAGATGGCGCGTTTGTAATTCGTAATTTGTAATTTGTAATTCGTAATATAATATGAGTAAAGCATTATTAATGATTTTAGACGGCTGGGGCATCGGCAATAAGAGCAAAGCCGATGTGATCAGCTGCACGCCGACACCGCACTGGGATGCGTTGTTAGCACAATACCCTCATTCACAGCTCCAGGCAAGCGGCGAGAACGTCGGTTTGCCGGACGGACAAATGGGTAACTCGGAGGTCGGACACCTGAATATCGGTGCCGGACGTGTCGTTTATCAGGATCTGGTGAAGATCAACCGTTCTATCCGGGACAACTCGATCATGCAGAATCCCGAGATTATTGCAGCCTACCAAGCGGCTCAAGCGCAAGGGAAGAAACTGCATATCATGGGTCTTTGTTCCACCGGCGGCGTACACTCGTCTCTGGACCATCTCTTCAAGCTTGTGGAGATAGCCAAGGAGTACGGCGTAGCCGACAAGACTTTCGTCCACTGCTTCATGGACGGACGTGACACCGACCCGCGCAGCGGTAAGGGATTTGTGGCGGACCTTCAGAAGGTATGCGACGCCAACGGAGCACACATCGCTTCTATCATCGGTCGTTTCTACGCCATGGACCGCGACAAACGGTGGGAGCGCATCAAGGTGGCTTATGACCAGCTGGTGAACGGTATCGGACGGCAGGAAACGGACATGGTAGCGGCTGTACAAGGATGCTACGACCGCCACACCGAGGAGCACAAGGACACCGACGAGTTCATGGAGCCGTTAGTGAACAGTACATGCGACGGACGTATTGCGGAAGGCGATGTAGTCATCTTCTTCAACTACCGCAACGACCGCGCCAAAGAGATCACGATCGTACTGACGCAGCAAGACATGCCGGAGCAGGGAATGAAAACCGTTCCCGGTCTGCACTACTGCTGCATGACCCCGTACGACAGTTCGTTCCAAGGGCTGCATATCCTTTTCCCGAAAGAGAATGTAGAGAACACCCTCGGTGAGGTTGTCAGCCGACTCGGACTCAAGCAGTTACGCATCGCCGAGACAGAGAAGTTCGCGCATGTGACCTTCTTCTTCAACGGCGGCCGCGAGGCGGAATATCCGGGAGAGGAGCGCATCCTGATCCCCAGTCCGAAAGTGCCGACCTACGACTTGAAGCCGGAGATGAGCGCGCCGGAAGTGACGGAAGCGCTGGTTGCCGCTATCAAAACGCAGAAATTCGACTATATCACCCTCAACTTCGCAAACGGCGATATGATCGGTCACACGGGCGTATATGAAGCTATCGAGAAAGCGGTGATGTGCATCGATGAGTGCTCGCACAAAGTGATTGAAGCGGCGCTGGAGAACGGATATGAGATCATTGTGATTGCCGACCACGGCAACTGCGACAATGCCATCAACCCGGACGGTACGCCTAACACGGCGCACTCGCTCAATCCCGTACCTTTCGTTTATATCAGCAAGGATCACAAAAACGCCCGTGTAGAGGACGGTATTCTGGCGGATGTAGCTCCGTCACTCTGTCATATCATGGGTATTCCCCAACCGAAAGAAATGACCGGTCACTGTCTTATCAAAGACTAGTGTTATACGCGTTTCTGGTAGTGGTAGTCGTCGAACTTACTACCACCTTTCGAACTGTCGAGGCGTTCATGGCCTCGCAGTTTGTTTTTTATACGGTACCAGAAATCGCCCGTGAATGGTTCGCGCCAGTTGATATGTCTCCAATAGAGGATGAGCAGCCATCCGAACAACATCCCTCCCAAGTGTGCGAAATGGGCTACGTTGTCCGCCGAAAGTCCTGCTACAGATCCTAAGCCTGCGAAAAGCTCTATCAGCGCGTATATAATAACGAACGTGCGTGCACGTATAGGAATCGGTATGAAGAGGATGTACATCGGTACATCGGGATAAAGCCAACCGAAGGCAAACAAAATGCCGAATACGGCGCCGGAAGCACCTATGGTATTGAGCATCGTGGCATAATAAGCCAGCGCCTCAGCACTGTATGAGCCGCTCATATTGGACAGCATCAGCATCCATACCAACTCCTGGATAACCGCCGCTCCGAGACCGCAGACGAGGTAATAGAGCGCAAAACGCCTTGCACCCCATTCCTGCTCTATCACAGGAGCAAACATCCACACGGCAAACATATTGAAGAATATGTGGCTGAGATTGGCATGCAGAAACATATATGTGAACGGCTGCCACCAATGGAAGGAGGAAGCGGAAACATAATGAAGCCCGCCAAGGGCGTTCAGATCAATGCCGTATCGCTGCAGAACGGCAGCCAGAAAAAAGACAATGAAATTAGCTATCAGCAGATAGCGCGTTACGGTAGGGATATTTCTCATATAGCATGTAATTACGGGTACAAAAGTACTATTTTTTCGTGAAATAACCGCACAAAAAGTGCGCCAAATGCAGAAAAATGCCCTTTTTTTCGATAATTTTGCATTTTTTTGCTCAAAATATTTGGTATATAAAGAAAAAGTTGTAACTTTGCACCGCAAAATTGGGACATGAACCCATGTAGTTCACATTATTAATAACTAAAAACACAAATGTTATGAACAAATCAGAACTTATTAAGGCAGCCGCAGCTAAGGCTGAGGTTTCCGCAGCATTGGCAGCAAAGGTTATTGACGCAGCTCTCGAAGAGGCAGTTGCAGCAGTTAAGAAAGGCGAGAGCGTACAGCTCGTTGGATATGCTACCATCGCAGTAGCTAACCGCGCAGCTCGCAAGGCTAAAAACCCGCGTACCGGTGCTATCGTTGACGTACCTGCTAAGAAGGTCGTTCGTATCAAAGCTGGTGCTAAATTTGCTCTCTAATCAAGGCAATGTAGCTTTACAAACGAGTTGCCCATATAAAACGGGCAACTCGTTTTGTCTGTTAAAAAAGGTATTAGGTACATGTTGAATATTATTTTATGCGGCGCCCCGGGGAGTGGAAAGGGCACGCAATCGGGTTTTATCACCGAGAAATACGGTTTGCAGCATCTCTCTACAGGTGATGTCCTCCGGGCTGAGATAGCTTCGGGTAGCGAACTGGGTAAGAAAATAGATGCGCTCATCTCGCAAGGCAATCTGGTTCCGGACGAGATGATGTACGGCGTGATTGAAAACTATCTTTCTTCCCTGCCTAAGGATAGCAAGGGAGTTATTCTGGATGGTTACCCACGTACTGTTTCCCAGGCGGAGTCACTGACTGAACTGCTGAAGAAATATCAGATGGACGCCATCATGATAGACCTGCTGGTGGACGAACAGTTGCTCATCCAGCGCCTTATCGAACGAGGCAAAGTGAGCGGACGGGCGGATGACAACCTCAATACGATCCGCCATCGTATCGCCGTTTATCACAACCAGACGGAACCTATCGCGCTGTATTATCTGCATCACGGCAACTACTGCCCTGTGAACGGAAACCACGCCGTGGAGGATGTGTTCCTGCAGATTGAGCGTATTTTGGATTCGCACATTAAATAATGATTTTATATGCCAAGCAATTTTATCGACTACGTTAAGATCTACTGCCGCTCGGGAAAGGGCGGCGCGGGTTGTATGCACCTTCATCGTGCCAAATATCTGCCGAAAGGCGGTCCGGACGGCGGTGACGGAGGAAAAGGCGGGTCGGTAATATTGCATGGCAACCGTAACCTCTGGACCCTCCTTCACCTGAAATACCAGAAGCATATCATGGCTACCGACGGAGGCAAAGGAGGTCAAAGCCGCTCCTTCGGCAAAGACGGAGAGGACAAGATCATCGAGGTTCCTTGCGGAACAGTGGTCTATGACGGCGAGACAGGGGAGTTTATCTGCGAGGTCAAAGAGCACGGCGAACATGTCGTGTTGCTCAAAGGAGGACGGGGAGGTCTGGGAAACTGGCATTTCCGTACTGCCACCAACCAGGCTCCGCGGTATGCCCAACCCGGAGAGCCGGCACAGGAGAGAACCGTTATCATGCAACTCAAAGTGCTGGCGGATGTAGGTCTCGTCGGCTTCCCCAATGCCGGCAAATCCACGCTGCTGAGTGTCGTCTCTGCCGCCAAACCGGAGATAGCGGACTATCCGTTTACTACCCTCACGCCGCAGTTGGGTATCGTCTCGTATCGCGACGGACGCTCTTTCTGTATGGCTGACATCCCCGGTATCATCGAGGGAGCCAGCGAGGGCAAAGGACTTGGTCTGCGGTTCCTGCGGCATATAGAGCGCAATGCGGTGCTGCTCTTTATGGTGCCTGCCACCAGCGAGGATATCAAGAAGGAATACGGGATCCTGCTGAACGAACTGGAGAAATACAATCCGGAGTTGCTGACCAAAGCCCGGATCCTGGCTGTCAGCAAATGTGATGCGGTTACCGACAAAGAGCTGGACAAACTCAAGAAATCCAAAGCCCTGAAAGGTTTGGATATTCCGGTGGTCTTCATCTCCTCCGTTGCCGGACAGGGGATTGACGAACTGAAAGATGCGCTGTGGACGGAACTGAATAAAGAGCAGAACCAGGTTATCGAGATCTCTCATGCGCCGATTGATGTCACTGTCATCGAGTCTGAACAGCCGGATAGGTCTGACAACTCCGATGATGAGGAACATACTATATATCTCAACGAGGTAGAGGAAGAGTGGGATCTGGACAAATACAAAGGTATCGGTTGGGACGAGTAACAGCTTAACGGTTTAACGGCTTAACGTGCGAAGCACCTTTTACGATAGAATGATAGAGTGGCGGGAACGTCACATCAGCGAGAAGCATTTGGTATTGCTTCTCTCTTTCTTCGTAGGTGCTTTCTCTGCCGCCGCAGCGGCGATACTGAAATCATTTATCCGTTTTATCCAATGGATTGTAGAGGAACAGCTCATCGGGGACGGACATACGTGGTGGTATCTCATCACTCCTATCATCGGTATTACGCTGGCGGCTCTTTTCGTCAAGTATATTGTCCGCGATGATATCTCGCATGGTATCACTAAGATTCTCTACGCTATCTCGCAGCGCAAATCAATCATCAAGGCGCATAACATGTGGTCCTCCATCATCGGGTCGGGTCTTACCATCGGTTTCGGAGGTTCTGTCGGAGCGGAGGCTCCTATCGTCCTGACGGGAGCAGCCATAGGCTCCAACCTCGCGAAAGCGTTCCGTTTGGACCAGAAGACCATGATGCTTATGATCGGATGCGGTGCTGCCGGAGCTATCGGAGGTATCTTCAAGGCGCCTATAGCCGGTCTGGTGTTTACGCTGGAGGTGCTGATGATGGATTTGACAATGACCTCCGTCGCACCCTTGCTCATCTCGTCTGTCACAGCTACGGCTATCTCGTATATACTGACAGGAACAGACCCGATGTTCCCCCTTGACACGGCTGAACCGTTTTTGGTAAACAGAATACCGTGGTATCTGGTTTTAGGTGTCGTATGCGGACTCATCAGCCTCTATTTCACACGAGGCATGAACAAACTGGAGCAATGGTTCAAACACACTATCAGGAGCATGTGGGCGAAACTGCTTATCGGAGGCGTGGTGCTGAGCGTTTTGATTTATATCTTCCCGCCTTTGTACGGAGAAGGATATGATGTTATCCGCCAGCTCATCAACGGGGACTCTATGTCGGCCATCCAGAACAGCCCCTTGGAGCATAACGAATGGGCGGCACGAAACGGGCATTGGCTGCTGCTGACCTATTTCGGTTTTATCGTCCTGTTCAAGATTGTCGCTTCGGTGGCTACCAACGGTGCCGGAGGTGTAGGAGGTATCTTCGCGCCTTCGCTCTTCATGGGAGCTATCACCGGTTTTCTCACGGCGCGAATCATGAATATGAGCGGACTGATGGTGCCGGAGGCGAACTTCGCTCTGGTAGGTATGGCGGGACTCATGTCCGGCGTCATGCACGCTCCGCTGACAGGTATCTTCCTGATTGCCGAACTGACAGGAGGATACCATCTGTTCATGCCTCTGATGATCGTTTCGGTCATTTCGTATTTGACAATCATGCTCTTTGAACCCCACTCGCTGTATGCCATGCGTCTGGCGCAGAAAGGGGAACTGCTTACTCATAATAAAGACCGCAATGTCCTGACACTGCTCAAGATGGACAGCGTCCTTGAGACGGATTTTATCACGATCTTCCCTGAAATGACACTGGGAGAACTCGTCAAGGTGATCAGCGAAAGCCACCGCAATATCTTCCCGGTTATTGACCACGAGGGCCATCTCAAGGGGATCCTTTTGCTCGATGAGGTGCGTAATATCATGTTCCAGCCGCGGCTGTACAAACGGTTTACGGTAGGTCAGCTGATGACCTCTCCGGCAGCTGTGCTTAGTTTTGACCAGCCGATGGAGAAAGTGATGGAGGTCTTTGAAGACACCGGCGCATGGAACTTACCGGTAGTCGATCAGGACCGCCGCTATCTGGGATTTGTATCCAAATCGAAGATCTTCAATTCCTACCGCCACGTACTTGTCCATTTCAGCGAGGAATAAACCCATATCGCTCATGCCCTGCGAAAGAAAAATATGGCTGATAGTATTGTCATTGATGACGATGCTATCTTCTTGCTCCATCCCTCAACACCGCGAGGCACAGGAGGTTGTGACGCAGGCGGACAGCCTGTGGCATAAGGGTAAGATATACGGTGTGGACGAGGGAGATAGCGCCACCCTCGCGCAAGCGTATGAGGCATTCAGACATTTCCCCCTCTCTTGTGGAGAGGGACGGGGTGAGGTTGCCTATCATTACGGCAGACTACTCCGCGCGAAAGACAACCCCGTAGAGGCTATGCAGGTGTTCATCAATGCCACCCATTCTCATACAAAAGACTATCATATCTTAGGAAGAGTGTATAGCAATATGGGCTCTATCTGCCATTTGGCAGGCGAGTTTCCTCTGTCGTATGAGATGTATGAGAAATCTGCCAAGATGTTTCTTCGTGATAAAGATACTTTGTCATATTATTATCTACTAAATGATATGGCCTTCGAATTAGCTGAGCAAGGAAAGAAAAAGGAAACAGAAACTTTGATAGATTCAATTACGCTACATTGTACTAATCAAGGAGTCAAAGTCAAGACATTAGAAACGAAAGCACTTTTATATCAATCGCTTAAATGTCATGATTCTGTTATCACGACAATAGATTCTTTACAATCTATCGGATATAATGATGTTATAGAACTTACGATGAAAGCACGTGCATTTCATAATCTCAATTGGCCGGATTCTGCTTTGTACTATGCCAATAGGGTGGTGCAACACTCTCCGACAGATGCTTGCGCAATTGCCGCGTACTACATATTATCCCATAGCAAAGACACGATAAACAAAGATAGTGTACTTATTCTTACTTCCGCACGTGCAGATGCACAAAGGGCATGGGCTTATTCTCAAAGTAAATTGGCTCAAGCCGTTCAA